>CAZJTF010000091.1:19925-20265 GCA_964548565.1 uncultured Planctomycetales bacterium
GACGACCCGCTCGTCCGCCTGCTTCTACATCGGACTGACCGACGCTAAGATGCCCGCAGTGTCGGCACTCACGACAACACGCAACTTCGGAGGACCTCACATGTCGAACACGACCGATCGGCGGACTTTCCTGCGTCAGGGGATCGCGGCCGGGGCAGCGGGAATCGGTTTGTCGCACTGGACCGCCGCGAGCCAGGCGCGGGCACTCGGGGCAAATGACCGCATCACGATCGGCCTGATCGGTTGCGGCGGGCGGGGGCAGTACCTGGCTCGTGAGGGTGTGAAGGGCTGCGGCGAGAACGCCGGGGTTGTCGCGGTGTGCGATGTCTGGAAACCCCAA
>CAZJTF010000092.1:0-10554 GCA_964548565.1 uncultured Planctomycetales bacterium
CGACCGCCGACGCGTGGATGGACCAGGTCCTCGTCTCGACATATTTGGCCACCGACAAGGCCCACGCGCTGCGGCAGTGCATCAACTGCTGTCGCAAGGCGGGCATCGTGTCGATCGCCGGAGTTTTCGGCGGCATTGTCGACAAGATCCCGCTCGGCGCTGCTTTCAACAAGGGGCTGACGTTCCGGATGGGTCAGACGCACGTGATGCGATACATGATTCCGCTGCTGGAGCGGATCACGCGAGGTGAAATCGACCCCAGTTTCGTGATTACCCACCGCTTGCCTCTCCACGAGGCGCCCCGGGCGTACGAGATTTTCAAACACAAGCGGGACGAGTGCATCAAGGTCGTTCTCAAACCGTAAGCAGCTGGAAGGCGGGCAGATGATGCTGCGGAACAGAAATGCTCCGGATGTGCAGATTACCGGTGCTCTCGGGTGGGTGAGCATGGCCATTGCGGCGGCCGAGATTGCCGCTCCGCGCTGGCTGCAGCGGAAACTCGGGATTGGCGGCAACACCACGCTGCTCCGGGTCCTCGGGCTTCGCGAGTTTCTGAGCGGACTGCTGATTCTCTCGGGGCCGTTTGTCGCGACCGAGCGCCAGCGGTATTCTCGCCCGAACTCATCTTGAGCGGAGACTGCAATGCGCAACTTGATCGTGTGCTGGCTCGCGGTAGGGATGCCCGTATCCGCGTCTGCTGCGGGGTCAGAACTGGAGTGGAGCTTTGCCGGGCGGACCGACTGGGCTGGCTGGATGCCGGGCGGGACCATCAGAGACGTGGCGTTCACCGCCGAGGGCACTCGGTTTCGCGGGGACGGGAGCGATCCGATCATCATGGGTCCCCGGTTTGAGCTGCCCGCGAGCAACCAGCAGTGGGTCGAGGTTGAGATCACGACCGACGGCGCCGGCAGCGGAGAGCTCTTCTACACGAACAAGACCACGGGGCAGTACGGCGGTTTCGAGCCCGGCTGGATGTCGGCCTGGGAGGTCCCGGGCAAAGGGCGGCATACCGTCCGAATCTGGCCGTTCTGGGGGAGCATGCAGCGGCTTATCCAACTCCGGCTGGATCCTCCGTCGGGTGTGCCTTGCGTGCTCCATGCCATCCGGGTCCGCAGCAGCCGGACGCCCACGACCCGCCCGGCCTGGGACTTCCGCCGCCCGACATCCTGGCTGCCCATGTATCACGCCCGCGTGGATCAGTCTCCGGCGGGACTCGTCGTCGAGGCACTCCGGCCCCAGGCGGCGATCATCACGTCCGTCGAGCCGTTCCAGGCTGCGGAGCGGTCGGTGCTCCGGCTCGATGTCGCGTGTCCGTCTGAGCGCCTCCTGACGCTGTACTGGGTCCGCGAGGATCAGCCGGGCCTGTTCGGAGTGCCCATCCCCCTTGCCGACGGGCGGCTCACGCCTGAGCATCCCGTTGATCTGCGTCGTTTTCCGGAGTGGGGCGGGCGAATCACGCATCTCGCGATGGGATTCGGCAGCCTCGGGGGCGAGCGGCTGACAGTGCGGTCGATCGCTGTGGAGGCCGGGGATCCGGCTCGGGCGTTCCTACGGGCGCGGCACTTCGGCTTTACCCGCCCGATCGCCAGGGCAGGTGAACCGTCCCGGGTACGCGTGACGTATGAGCATGCCGGCGGCGCAACGTACCTCGGCGGCGATGCAGTCCTGCACACCGAGGCAGGCATCACGTGCGACAACCCGAAACGCGAAATCGACCCGCTCCAGCCCGGACAGCGCGCCGTCGCCACGTGGGAGGTCGTCCCCGCCCGGGCGGGCATGGCACAGTTCCGCCTGGAGGTGAACGGACAGGAATTCACGCAAAGTCTGCGTGTCGAGCCGCCGGTCAACGTTGCGAAGCCCGCCGACTACGACGTTCCCGAGCCGTGCCCGGTCAAGACGGACTACGAGATTGGCATCTACTATTTCCCCGGCTGGGGCCCCGGCGACCGCGACCGCTGGGCCCGCCAGGAAGGCTTCCCGGAGCGGGACTCCCTGCTGGGGTGGTATGAAGAAGGAAATCCAATCGTCGCCGACTGGCACATCAAGTGGGCCGTCGAGAACGGTCTGTCCTTCTTCGTGTACGACTGGTATTGGCGCGACGGACGCGAAGTGCTGGAGGCGGGGCTGAACGAGGGCTTCCTGAAGGCCCGGTACAACCGACTCCTCAAGTTCGCCATCATGTGGGCAAATCACAGGCCCTTTTCGAGTCATACACCGCAGCAACTGCTCGACGTGACGGACTACTGGATCGAGCACTATTTTCGGCGCCCGAATTACCTGACCGTCGACGGTAAGCCGTACGTCAGCTTCTTCTCGACCGCCGACCTGCTTTCTGACCTCGGTTCGCCCGAGAACACCGCGAAGGCGTTTGACGCGATGCGGGCGCGCGTACGGGCGGCCGGCCTGCCGGGGCTGCACATCGGGGCCTGCTCGAGTGGCGATCCGCGCCTCCTCGCCGAGCTCAAGGCGGCGGGGTTCGACTCGGTGACCGCATACAACTACGTGCGGGCGGGTGCGCCGACCGCGCAGTCACCGTACCGCTCGTACCTGCTCGGCCACGAGGCGATCTGGCGTGCATGCAACGCCGAGGGCACGCTGCCGTACATCCCCCTTCTCACGGTGAACTGGGATTCGCGCCCCTGGGCGGGGCCCCGCGCGGAGGCACGCTTTGCCCGCAGCACCGCGGATTTCGCCGAGGGGCTCGGGCATCTCAAGACCTTCCTCGACGAGCGCGGCCGCAAGATGGCAATCCTCGAGGCCTGGAATGAGTGGGGAGAGGGCTCGTACCTGGAGCCCAATGCGGAGTTCGGTTTCGGCGATCTCGAGGCCATCCGCGCGACCTTTGCGATGCCCGGCGAGTGGCCGGCGAACATCGGCCCGGCGGACCTCGGGCTGGACGGCAAGTACGACATCCGGCGGTCCATGCCTTCTGTCGAGGCGCGCAGCGAACTGCGTCTGGCGAGCCTCCATCCGGCGGTGCGCAGCGGGCTCACGATTCACGTCGAGGGCGACGATCTCGTGCTCTCCCCCGGCGAAGCGGCGCTGGGCAGCCACAGCGTGAAAGGTCCCGGTGGTCGAGTCCGCGTCGATCCTGCGGATCTCCGGGAAGTGAACGATCTCGCGATCAAGCTGCTGGATGAACGGACGCAGACCTGGCACGGCGGCAACCGGCTGGTGATCAGCCCGTCCGACCGCCGGAACCTGCTGCCGGGCAGCTACGTGAAGGGCAGTCTCGTCCTCCGGGACGCCAACGGCGAAACGTTCCCGCTGGCGGATGTCGCGATCGACGAAACCTGGGGTGCTTTCGAGCTGAAGGAGGCCGCCCGTCCGCAAGCCGGCCGAGAGGTGAAAGCCACCTACCGAATGAGCCTGCGCCGCGTCGACGCGCTCATCCTCGGGGAGGGGGGCGTGCCGCGGATCATCCGGGGCGAACCGTCGGCCGATTGCCCCGTCCCCGCATCCCCGCCGGCGGGAACGCTGCACCTCGCGAATATCTATCGCGCGTTCGACGCGACCCGCCTGTCTCTGGCGGACGTGTTCCCCATCCGCGCGGGCGCCCCCGACCTGTCGCCCATCGCCAGCCCGGCACTCAGCCCTGTCCTGGAGAAACTTCGGGCCGGGCGTCGCGTGACGATCGTCTGCTGGGGCGACAGCGTGACTGCCTGCGGTGAGTCGAGCACGCCGGATCGCTGCTACGTCGCCTTGCTGGGCACCATGTTGAAAGAGCGTTTCCCCTCGTCGGCGATTCGCGTCGTCAACGCCGGAATCGGCGGGTCGAGCACACCCGGGCGTCTGCCGGCGTTCGACACGGAAGTCCTGAGCCACCGACCGGACCTCGTGACGCTCGAATTCATCAACGACATGGGCATTCCGCGCGATCAGATGCAGACGCGCTACGAGGACATTCTGCGACGCACCCGCGCGGCGGGGGCGGAGCTCCTCCTGATCACCCCGCACTTTTCGATGCCCGCCTGGATGGGGCGGACCGTCAGCCGCGGGCCCGAAACGCGCCCGAATGTCACGTTCTTGCGGGAGTTCGGGGCGGCCAACGGCCTTCCCGTGGCGGATGCAGCCAGGCGGTGGGAGCGGCTCGAAAGCGAGGGAATTCCGTACGAAATCCTGCTCCGCAACGGGATCAACCATCCCGAGGACCGGGGACACCGCATGTTCGCGGAAGAAATCCTGCGGTTTTTCCCCGCCGGCTCCTGAGATGGTCCGATTCAGCAACTTGGCGCGCAGGTCCCGATGCCTCATTGCCCCACGTCCCCGGACGGGGTTTAATCAGACGCGGTAGTGCGGTCTTACGAATGCGAGGATACCCATGCAGGTCCGCAAAGCAGTCATCACGGCTGCCGGTCGGGGCGCGCCTGATCACTCGGGCTCCGATACGGTTCTCAAGGCGATGCTGCCGCTCGTCGACCGCGACGGCATCGTCAAACCGGTCATCCAGATCATCGCCGAAGAGGCCCTGGACAGCGGGATCGAAGAGATCTGCGTCATCACCGCGCCCGGAGATCGCGAATTCTACAGCTCCCATTTCCGCGGCATGGCCGCCCAGTTGAAAGGCGCCGGCTCCGCGCGGGGCCAGGAGCAATTGAGGCACCTCGGCGAACTGGAACGCCGCATCCGTTTCACCGTCCAGGAACGCCCGGAGGGCTACGGGCATGCCGTGTGGTGTGCACGTGAGTTTGCCGGCTCGGAGCCATTCCTCCTGCTGGTCAGCGATCACGTCTACATCTCGGGTGAGCAGAGGCGGTGCGCCCGTCAGCTCATCGATCTCGCCGTGCAGCAGGAATGCGCGGTGGCGGCCGTCCAGTCCACGCGCGAGCACCTGATCCATCACTACGGGACGGTTTCCGGCAAGCAGGTGCCGAATCTGCCGGGCGTCCTGCAGATCGAAACCATTATCGAAAAGCCAACGCCGAGCGTCGCCGAGCAGCGCTTGCACGTGCCCGGCCTGCGGGTCGGGCATTATCTATGCTTCTTCGGCATGCACGTGCTGCCCCCGGCGATCTTCGAGCTGCTCGACGAACACGTCAGCCGCGGCCGAAAAGAAGGTGTGGACATCCAGCTCACGCCGGCCCTCCAGGAACTCGCCCGCCGCGAAAAATACCTCGCGCTGCAGACCAACGGGCGTCGCTACAACATCGGGGTGCGGTTCGGGTCCCTCGAGGCGCAGCTGGGCCTGGCGCTGGCCGGGGTGGATCGGGAGGAGATCCTGGGGCGCATGATGGAGCTCTTTCTGCAGGAACTGCACGGGCACGAAGGGGAGACGCGCCGGTGAACTCGATCCTGGTCGAAACCATCACAAGTCAGGATCCGCAGGTCCGCAATCGCTCACTGCGGGAGCTGCTGGAACCGCTGTCGCCTGCCCGCGTGCTTGCCGAGTGTGAGGCCCTCGAGGCGTTTCGACGCCACAGCGAAAACCTCTATGAGCGCGTGCGCGCCTGCCTGTTTCTCTTCGCCGCGTGTCGCTTTCACCTGCAGGAGGCGCCGGGCGTGCGGCGACTCGGCCTCGTGCCGTACGACGGTTACATCGACCTCCTGGAGCGACGGTTCGAGAAGGCGATCGCACGCTTCCGGGCCGCGCTGCAGGAGGAAGGCCCGAACGGAGCGGTTTTCAGCGCCCTCGCCGACGCGTACCACCACCTTGCCTTCCAGACGCTGACCGACCAGGTGCGCCGCTCGGTGCGCAGCTCCCGTGGCAATCAGTGGATGTTCCGCGTCGGACACCGCGCCGACCACCCCGTGCGCGTCCGTCGGGAGCTTCTTGTGCGCAGGGACGGGCTGTTTCCGATTCTCTGCGAACGAACGCCCGTCCGGATGGACCTCTCGCACAGCGGCTGGTCCGACATCTTCTTCCTGGGGATGGACTACCCGGAGGCGGCGCGCGTCATCAACATTTCGGTCGATCTCGGCGTGTATCGCCGCGATGAGGCAGTGCGTTCGCCGATTGAAACGTACGTCCGCGTGCTCTCCGAGCCGGTGCTGCGGCTCACCAGCGTCGATCTCGAGGCAACCAAGGACATCACGACCCTCGACGATCTGTTCAACTTCGGGAACGACTACCTGGGCTTGATCAAGGCGGGCGTCATCGCGGCGGGCGTGGTTCCGCCGTCCTTCGAGGGCTCCGGCCAGCCCCTCTCCGAGATCCTCGCGCGGATCGTCGGCCCGGGGATGGGCCTCGAGATCGTCACGCTGGTCAACGACATTCCCAAGGGCTCGCGGCTGGCTGTCTCGACCAACCTGCTGGCGTCAGAGATCGCCGTCCTGATGCGGGCGACCGGCCAGACCGAATCGCTCGAAGGCCCGCTGACTGAAGACGAACGTCGCCTCGTCGCGTCGCGTGCGATCCTGGGGGAGTGGCTCGGCGGGTCGGGCGGCGGGTGGCAGGACTCGGGCGGTATCTGGCCTGGCATCAAGGTGATCCGCGGCGCGCTGGCGTCGGACGGCGACCCCGAGTACGGCGTCAGCCGGGGCTGCCTGCTCCCGCGGCACGAACTGCTCGGCAGCGGACGCGTGCCGGAGAGCCTCCGCGAATCGCTCGCGCGGTCCGTCGTGCTCGTGCACGGCGGCATGGCCCAGGACGTCGGTCCGATCCTCGAAATGGTGACTGAGAAGTATCTTCTGCGTGATCGCGATGCATGGGAGGCACGCCTGGAACTCGGGCGCATTTTCGATCAGCTCATTGCGTCCCTCGAAACCGGCGACGTGCAGCAGGTGGGTGGCTGCACGACGCGCAACTGGGACGGCCCGCTCAAAACGATCATTCCATGGGTGACTAACCGCTTCACGGAGACGATCATCCAGCGGGCGAAGGACCGCCTCGGTGCCGATTTCTGGGGTTTCCTGATGCTCGGCGGGATGTCGGGCGGCGGCATGGCTTTCTTCGTCGCGCCGCACCGGAGGGACCGCTTCCGGGATGGAATCCTCGAGATCATGCGACGCACCAAGGGCGAACTCGACGAAGCCATTCCCTTCGCGATGGACCCGGTGGTGTACGACTTCCGGATCAACGATAACGGCTCGGTGGCGATGCTGCGGACAGGAGGCGAAGCCACGATGCCGCCGCGCTACTACGCCGTGCAGGTGCCGGCGCTGAGCCGCTTGCCCCGCGACCAGGTTCCTCTCTCTCGCCGCACGGATCTCGACAACTTCATCAGCCGCTCCGACGATTCGCGCGAGTTGCTGCGCGTTCTGCGGGTGATGGTCAACCACCTCTTCCCGGCGCGCGGGGGAACTGACGCGCCCGCCTCGGACTGGCAGGTTCAGGTGGACCGGATCCGGCGCGACAACGGTTTCGACCCGGTTCAGCATGAGCAGATTCGGGAGGATCTCCGCAAGGGACGTATCGGCCTGGCGCGCAACCGCCTGCCGGCCGCGACCGAGATCGAGGATGTCGAGCCGGGCGATATCGTGGATGCGCAGTCCGCGTGCCCCGAGGACGCCATCCCTGCGGGCGAGGAGGCGATCCGATCCGGCGAGGTGGCCGTCGTCTCCCTGGCGGCCGGCGTGGGCTCCCGGTGGACGCGCGGCGCCGGCGTGGTCAAGGCGGCCAACCCGTTCATCCTGGTTGACGGGCGGCACCGCTCGTTCATGGAGATCCACCTCGCCAAGAGCCGGCGAACAGGGCGTCGCTGGCGGACCGCGATTCCGCACGTTTTCACGACCAGCTTCCTCACGCACGGGCCCATCGAGAAGCATCTGCGGCTGCACGAGAACTTCGGGTACACCGGGACGTTACTCCTCTCGCCCGGTCGCTCGATCGGCATGCGGCTCGTGCCGATGGCCCGCGATCTGCGCTTCCTCTGGGAAGAACTGCCGCAGGAGACCCTCGACGAGCACAAGCAGAAGGTTCGTGAGGACGTCCGGCGGGCTCTCATCGCCTGGGCGGAGGAACGCGGCGAGGCGAGCGACTACACCGAGAACGTGCCGCTCCAGTGCTTCCATCCGCCGGGGCATTGGTACGAGGTGCCGAACCTGCTGCGCAACGGCGTTCTGGCGGCGCTGCTGCGCGAGCGCCCGCAATTGAACTACCTCATGGTTCACAACATCGACACCCTCGGTGCGACGGTGGATCCCGGTTACCTCGGGATTCACATCACGCGGGGCGACTGCCTCACGTTCGAGGTGATCGCGCGACGGGTCGAGGACCGCGGTGGGGGGCTCGCACGCGTGAACGGCCGCACCCGGCTCCTCGAGGGCCTGGCGCAGCCGCGCGAGGCCGACGAGTTTCGCCTCAGCTACTACAACTCCATGACCACGTGGGTGAACATCGACCGCCTGCTCGGCCTGTTCGAACTGACGCGGGAGAGCCTGTCGGCCCCGGAGGAGGAGATCGCGGCGCGCATCCGTGCCGTCGGCTCACGTCTTCCGACCTATGTGACCATCAAGGAGGTCAAACGCCGCTGGGGCCACGGCCAGGAGGACGTCTTCCCTGTCAGCCAGACGGAGAAACTCTGGAGCGACATGACCGGCCTGTCCGATGTCGCCTGCGGGTATATCGCCGTGCCGCGCCTCCGCGGACAGCAGCTCAAGGACGTTGACCAGCTCGATCCTTGGGTGAACGACGGATCGCTGGCGTATGTCCGCGGGCTGTGCGCGTTCGACTAGCAATCCGCCTCCCCTCCCGGAAGAAGAGAGGATCTCCTTGGGACCGCAGTGTGGTGTAGGCGATCCCGCAGGGCTGCACGCGACTTAATCGAAGCTCGCCTCGAAATATCGGCTGAACATCTGCGAAATCGTGGTCTTGTCGCACAGCTTTCGAGTGTAGGTCATCCCGCCGCGCCGCATGTGAACGTACAGCGGCCCGACCTCCGCCTCCATGTTGATGAGGCAGGAGATGGAGACGCCGGCTGTCTCCCCGGACTGGCACACCCGCGGGTAGCCCAGGACTCCATGGTAGAGCTGGGTGTCCGGGTCATAGTCGGGCGGCATCCACACATTGAAGCCGTCGAAACTGTCGTAGTTGACGCCGTTGATGGTCGTCACAATCCGCGAGTTGCTCGTCGTGTAGATGTACGAAGCGTCTGCTCCGGGGCTCCCCGATCCGCTGACGTACATCCCATCCGGCTCAGGGGGAGCGGTGAACACGACCTCTGACTCCGGGGAGACGACGCCGTCGGCAGTTACGGCAGCCGTTAGTCGGGCAATTCCCGCGGTGCTGCTTGAAACCAGGACCGTGGCGATACCGGAGGCGTTGCTCACACCGGGATTGGCCCCGGCCAGAGTTCCCAGAGTCGTGGAAAAAGTGACGGACTTGCCACTCACCGCATCACCGGTGGGCTGCCCGACATCGCCTGGCCGCCATGCCTTGAGCATTGCCGTGACCGTGACCGTGGCAACGCCGTCTGCCTGCACCTGGGACGCAGAACCGGTCAGCACGATGCCGTAGGTCTGGTCAAAGCGGACCTCGACGACACGGTGGCTCTGGATGCTGTCGGCGTCCACGCCGGCGTGGAGTCGAGCGGTTCCGGATACTGTGCTCGACAGGTGCACTGTGGCCTGCCCGCCGGCATCGGAGACGGCGGGATTGGTGCCCGCCAGCGTGCCGAGCGTGGTGATGAACTGGATCAGGCGGCCCGGAACCGGATCGCCGGTCGGCTCGACGGTGTCCCCGCCAGTCCACTCCCTGAGCGTGGCAGTCACCACGGCTGACTGAATGCCGTCGGCTTTCAGCGCGTCAGGCGAAGCGGTCAGCATGATCCCGTAGTTCACGATGTCGAAAACCACCTCGTTTTCGCCGCAGGCCAGCGTCAGCGTCCGAGTCTGGCTGCCCAACGGCACATCGGAAGCGTCGAAGGCCTCGGCAGTGAGCGTGACGGTCTGGCCGGTGGCGAAGCCGTAAGCGTTGGCTGATCCGCCCGGTGCGAGGCTCAACGGGTTCGGACCGTTGCCCGCGGCGGCGGTGACGCGGATTGTTGCAGCATTGTAGGGGAACTTGCGCGAGGAGACCTTGAGCCAGCCGAGGCACACGGGGACCGGGTTCTCTCCGCATACCACATCCACCCTCTGCGTGGACGTGCCCAGTGTGACTCCCTGCGCATTGCGTCCCGCGACGGAAAGCGTCGCCGGCCCGGACCAGAGGCCCTGCCAGGCGGCCATATCGCCGGGAGCAACGTCAATCGGCGACGGCGCCGGGTTGTCCGGGTTGGTAAACGTAAGCTCTGCGTGCAGCGTGTCCACTGTGTTGTTCCCATCCTCGGGATGCGCGCCCAGCACGAGTGTCATGCTGCCGGTGCAGGTCTCGGGCGAGATCTCGTTGAGCCCGGCGCTGAGCGTGAGATTCTGCGTGCCGGTGCCCAGCAGTTGGCCGGAAGCGTCCAGTGCCCTGGTCCGGACGATCACCTGCCCGGCGGGGGCGTAGTCGATATCGATGCGCTCGTCGGAGCTCATCGTGAAGGCCTGAACGAGTTGCGGACACTCCGGGTGAGCCAACTCGATCTGCAACTGCGTGGTGTCCGGGGGCAGGTGATCCGCGATGGCCTCGACCGACGCCCACGACGGAAGGTAATAATCACCCGGTATGGATGCCAAGCGAAGGTGCGTCGCTTC
>CAZJTF010000092.1:10564-20144 GCA_964548565.1 uncultured Planctomycetales bacterium
CTTCGCCCTTATGCCCGGTGCTCGCACCAGAACCGAGTTCAACCAGACGAGCAAGCGCCTCCTCGTCGGTCCGCGGATCAGCCATCGCTCCCATCAGATTGACCATGCCCAGCAGGCTTGCCGCTCCGTGGATCCAGCGTTCTGACCCTTCCCACGCTGCAAAACTCGAAGCCCCCTTGGCGATAAATTCGTCCTGCAGAAACCATGAATTGCACGAGACGATGTGAACCAGTGTGCCGGGATCAATCTGCATCTGTGTGGCGAAGGCATCGTCGCGCAAGCACCACTCCGGGATGGTCTCACCGGTGACTTCGGATCTTGTTCCCGAAACGCTCAGCAGTCCGGAGGCCTGCCAGTTTCGGTACTTGGCCTGCAGGTCGGCGGGAATCAGGCCGGTGTAGCTTCCGCCGCTGCAACACTGGAGGTGAAAGTGCTCGTTCCCGTCTGTGGACAGCCATCGGCCGCCGTGCCCGATCAGAATCACTACGCCGTACCCGCGGTGGTCCAGGAAATCGTCGGGCACCATGACACTCTGTTCGGCGAAATCTGTTGGGACGATGTCGTCCTGTGTCTTGAGATGGTAACGCAGGGTGATGTCATTCCAGCCCATGTCCTGCAGCCGCTGCTCGGCGCGCTCCACAAGTGAGATCAGGCTGGGGTTGGTAACCCCCGCCGCCAGCACGATTTTGGCCTTGTGCGAGGCCGCGCGAACGATGCCGTCGCAGACGGGGCCTTCCAGGTTCCGTGCGGCCAGGGTGCGGCTGCGGGGACGGCGCGGCGAGAGGGACCGCAGCCCTTTGTGAGAACCGCCAGAGACTTCGACGAGTTGTGCGTCGTTCAGCGGCTCGCCGGCCGTCTCGTTGGTGTTGATCGTCAGGCGAGTCCCATCCTCCAGCCGGCTGCTGATACTGGTTCCGTCGCTGCCGATGCAGACCTCAACGACGTCCGGGTCGCCCTCGTTCAGTTCGGCGACCAGAGCGTTCCGCGCTGCGGCTGCCGGGAGCGAAACCCGGAGTTCCCCGTAACGGGCCATCAGCCGACTCAGGATCTGGCTCTGCTCAGCGGGGATTTCGAGGCCTTCGGCCTGGAGGGTGAGCGGTGTGGGCGGCGAGGGGCTGCAACCGGCGCCGGTTAAAGCGGAGACAATGGTCGCGAGAAGCAGACGATGGGGCAAACGGGCGCACGATAGCATGGGTGATCTCCGTCGCGGTGGTGCAGCCGCCAGCATTGTGAGAGCGCCAGAACGCCGACTTGAAGACCTCGCCAGATTGCCGGCAGAACGCCGCCATCTGGTCCAGGCACCGACGGGTCCGTCAGTGCCAGGCAAGGCAACCGCTGCATCAACGGCGGAGGGTCAGCACGACTCCACGCCGTCATCTCTATGCGGGCCCTGCGGTGGACCATCCGTTGCCCCGCGTCCACGGCCCGCTTGATGCCACCTGCGCCTCGAGACCCAACGGGATGGGTCGAGTGCCTGCCGACGTGAGACGGTCCGCCGTGCGGAGGACCGTTTTCGTAGATCAAACGCGGCTCACGCCGCGGCGTCGCCCGTTTTCTCTTCCTTCTCCGGTGCCTTGCGCTCCGGCAGTTCCTTCCAGCCGGCGCGGGCACGGATGCCCTCCGCGCTGAACCACTCCTGCAGGAAACTCACGCGTCGGCGGAACTGCGCGAGGTTCAGGGCCATGTCGCGCTGCTCCATGTACTCCTGCCGCGTAACCGGCAGAAGCTCCACGAACTGCATGACCACCCACCGCTCCCGGGCAGGCTGCCCGTGAACGGCAACCGCGACCGGTTGCGTTGCTGTCTTGCGCTCGGCGAGAGAAAACGCCTCTTCGATCAGCTCCGGTTCCGAACCGATACCGGGAATACTGCCGGGCACCATCTGCGGGATGCCGCCCCAGCTGAGCATATTCCTCCGGGAGAACGGTTCCGGGTGACGAACCGGTTCAGTCCCGAGTTTCGCCTTCAGCTCGGGATCCGCGGCGACCGCCTGCTCGAGCCCGCTCTGTCCGGCCCGCTCCGCGAGCTGGCTTGCCGCCTTTTCTGCCGCCTGGTAGGCTTTTTGCAGGCGAATGTCTTCGACCACCCGCTGGCGGATCTGCTCGAGGGACTCCGGTGCGTGGGCCGGCCGGGCGGCCACCGTCCGGATGATATAGGCATTTCCGTCGGCGTCCGTGAAGGGCTCGGCAATCGTCTCGAACAGGTTGTGGTAGAAGCGAGCGTCACGCAGTTCAGCTGGATCCTGCAGCCCCGGTACCTGGAAGGCGGCCTGCTCGACAGTAATCATCTGGTCTGTCCTGGGCAGGGCGGCCGCCCGCCCGACCTTCGGCAGGGCGGCAAGCTTCTGCTGATCGAGCATCTCCGTCTGGCCGACCGACAGGGTATCCGGGTACCTCTGGCTGTAACGGTCCACGATCTGCTGGTAGACGGCCAGATTCTCCTCGCCTGCGGGGATCTGCCGCACGTTCCCCGGCTGCGTGGTCGGCGCCTCGTTCCAGGGACGCCGCAGCGCGCTGATCAGGTCCAGCGCGATCCGCTGCGCTTCGCCACGGGCCTTCTCCTGCTGCAGTCGCTCAATCACTTTCGGCCGCGCCTCGGTGAACGTCTCGTAAGGCTTCGGAGCGGGCCGTGACGCGGGATTCGTCGTCGGCGGCTCCGGCAGCGGTTGCGTGAAAGACGCCTTGTTACTCTCCCAGTACGCATACGCGTCGTCGTCCGTGACCTTCTGTCGCGCGGCGAGGGCAGCAGCGTCGATCTTGATGTACTGAACCTGCGCGGTGGCCGGAAGCTGATAGCCGTACTCCATAGAGTTCCCGGGCCGGCTGGTGACGTTCTTGTACTTGTCGAACTGGGCCTGCAGTTCTTCCGGTGTCGGCTCGTACGACGCGTCGATGAACGGCTTGGCCTCGACCACGGTCGCCACAATGCGGATGCGTTCCTGCGTCTGCCGAACCATCTCCTGCACGTCCGCTTCGGTGGCCTTCATGCTGTCCATTCCAACGCGGGCGGCAGAGAGGACCCGCATGAACAGGCGCAGCGCTTCGTCGATCTGAGCCTCGGTCATGCGCTGCTTGCCCTGCATGATCGCGTTCAGCCGATCCGGGCCGATCTGAGTCTTGAATTTGTCGATATCGCTCTGCGGGACGTGCACACCCATGCGCGACGCCTCCGAGTCGAGCAGGTACCACTCCTCCAGGGTCAGCGGTTCGGGGCGGATCCCGAAGGTCAGGTTGCGGAGAAACTGCGGGTTCGACGCCAGCCCCATGTTCAGCAGAATGTGCAGCCAGGGCACGTCCGCATTGGGGATGAAGCTCTCCGCCAGTTCCGCCTTGTGGCCGACGGTCCACAGGTCCCGGTTGAGCACCGTCTGACCGTAGGCGGTTCCGACGGCCGCTTTCTCGCCACCCTCACTACCGCGGATCATGGACTCCAGGGCATCACCACCCAGCCACACGACCAGGAGCAAGGCCATGAAGACGGCCAGGAGGTGTTTGGTGTACTTGCGGAAGAATTTCATCATGGCGTTTAAGTCCCGAAGCTAAAACACTTTAATGACCAATTGGCAGACGGGGTAGCATACAGGGCGGCACTGCAAAAGCAAGCGGCCGGCCGTGGGAGACCCTGGACGTCACCGGTGCAACTATCGACTGGAATGCGCGGCGTGTCAATTTGGGGCGTTTCCGCTTTGGATTGACTCGGAACCCTTATCCCTATAATTACGTCGCCGCCGGTGGAGCCCGAAAGTCTGCCGGCCGATACACCACTGATCCGCCCGAGGGATGCGGCGCCCCGGCAGCGGATCTCAAGCACTGATGAGGTAAGTTGAGGTCGCAGGGCTGAAAAACGCGGCGGGTTTGTGGCATGGCAACAAGGAAACGTGATTCACATCCTGACAAGGGTTCGCGACCGACGGCCGCGGCGCATTCGAGACGAAAAACCGGCTCCGGCCCTGCTTTAGTTATCGTCGAGTCGCCGGCGAAGGCCAAAACGATCAACAAGTATCTGGGCGACGGGTACATCGTCCGGGCCTCGATGGGCCACGTCCGTGACCTCCCCGAGCACGGCCTGGCCGTGGATATCGAAAAAGGCTTCGCCCCGACATACGAGTCGGTCCCGGGCCGCAGGAAAGTCATCAACGAGCTCAGAAAACTGGCAGGTTCCGCGGGAGAGGTCTACCTCGCGACAGACTTGGACCGTGAAGGGGAGGCGATCGCCTGGCACCTGGCACAGGCCCTGGATCTGGACCCGGAGCGAACCCGCCGGGTCGTCTTCAACGAGATTACCAGGGGGGCGATCCAGGACGCGTTCTCACGTCCCCGCACGATCAACATGGACAAAGTGAACGCCCAGCAGGCCCGGCGGATCCTGGACCGGATCGTCGGCTACGAGTTGAGCCCGCTGCTGTGGAAGAAGATCGCCAAGGGTCTGTCGGCCGGCCGCGTTCAGTCCGTCGCTGTCCGCATGGTCGTCGAACGGGAAAAAGAGATCCGCGCATTCTGTCCGAGCGAGTACTGGACCCTCAGCGCATACTTCGCGATGTCCCCGGACAAGGCGGGCACGCTGGCGCCGGAATTCACGCGCTTTCTGAAGGAACTCTCCGGCTCGCAGGCCGGTCGAACGCGCAGGGCAGTCAGTGCGTGGCTCTCACACCATGAGGCCATCGAGGCGGAACTCGTCTCGGTCGGCGGGCGCCCGTTCAAACCGGAAGGGCGGTGCGAGCAGGGAGAGACCCCTGTTTTTGAAAGTGCCGTCGAACAGGCCGCGAAGGTCGCGGAGGCCCTGGGTTTTATCGTCCGCGATCGAAAGGATGAGTCGTGGAAGGAGTACGAGCGGCTCGGCCTCCGTCGGATTGAACTGATTGGTGAGGTCGATCGGTCTCGCCTGCCGGAGTTCCGGGTCAGCGATATCCAGACGAAACGCACGCGGACGCGGCCAAGTCCGCCCTTCACCACGGCCACGCTCCAGCAGGCGGCGAGTTCGCAGCTCGGACTCTCCACCTCGCGCACGATGCAGCTTGCCCAGCAGCTCTACGAGGGCATCGAAATCCCCGGCGAGGACGGTCCGGTGGCGCTGATCACCTACATGCGCACGGATTCCACAAATCTGAGTGCGGACTCCGTTCAGGCCGCTCGCCAGTGGATTGACCAGAACTGCGGCGGGCAGTTTCTGCCGCCGAAACCGAATGTCTACGGCACGACCGGCCGGGCGCAGGAGGCCCACGAGGCCATCCGCCCAACGGACGTGACACGCACACCCGACTCGCTCAAGCACCAGATGACTGCGCAGCAGTGGAAGCTGTACGACCTGGTCTGGCGCCGGTTCGTGGCGTGCCAGATGCTGCCGGCGGAATGGGATTCCACTACCGTGGTCATCAAGGCGCCGACGCCCGCCGGTGAGGCGGAATTCAAGGCCACCGGTCGCACCCTCGTGTTCGAAGGGTTCTACAAGGTGCTCGGTGTGCCCAAATCGAGCGATGAACAGCTCCTGCCGCCCGTGCAGATCGCGCAGCAGCTCGGCGCGATCGAACTCGAGCCCCAGCAGCATTTCACCAGCCCGCCGCCGCGTTACAGCGAGGCCTCCCTCGTCAAGCGGCTCGAGGCCGAAGGGATCGGCCGCCCGAGCACATACGCGGCGATCATTCAGACGATCCAGGACCGCGGCTACGTCAGGCAGGAAGACCGCCGGCTGTACGCGACCGACAAGGGTATGGTGGTTACCGATAAGCTCGTCCAGCACTTCCCCGACGTGATGGACTACAAGTTCACGTCCTTCATGGAAGACGAGCTCGACAAGATTGAGGAATCCCACCTCGACTGGGTGAAGGTGCTTCACGAGTTCTACGATCCGTTCCATACCGATCTGGTCAAGGCCCACGACGAGATGCAGCCGGCTCGCTCCGAGCCGAGCGAATACAAGTGCCCCTTGTGCGGCAGCGACATGGTGTATCGCTGGGGCAAGTCGGGTCGCTTTCTTTCGTGCACCCGGTACCCCGACTGCAAGGGCGCCCAGCAGATCAATGACAAGGGTGAGCCGCTCCAGCCGCAGGAGCTGGACGTCCCCTGTGACAAGTGCGGCCGGAAAATGATCCTCCGGCGCTCGCGTCTCGGAACATTCCTGGGCTGCAGCGGCTACCCCGAGTGTTCGAATACGATCCCCTGCGATGATCAGGGCGTGCCGCTGAAGCTCGTGACCGAAAAAGAGGTCGAGCAGCCGTGCCCCGAGTGCGGCGAGGGAACGCTGAAGGTCAAGCGCAGAGGAGCACGCGCCTTTCTGGGCTGCGATCGTTATCCCAAGTGCAAGCATACGCAGCCGCTGCCGGAAGGTGTCCGTCTCGAGCGCAAGGTGATGCCGGTGGAAGAGGCAGGCTTCAACTGCGAGCGCTGCGGCAAGCCCATGCACATCAAGATCGGGCGCCGCGGCAAGTTCATTGCGTGCAGCGGCTTCCCCCGATGCAGGAATGCGAAGCCGATTGAGAAGCTCGAGGAGCTCGAGGCCACCGCCGCCTCTGCGCCCGCCGTGCCCGAGGGCGACAATGGCCACGGGTCTGCGACCCCGGGAGCCGGCGGAGCGAACGGCGCGAAACGAGATCCCGCCGATCTCGGCCCGCCGCCGCCGGGCTTCGCCTGGACGCGGACCGGCAAGCCCGTCGTCGAGAAGTGGCCCGAGGGCGACCTCCACTGCCCGGTCTGCGGCAGCGAAATGGCCCTCAAGAGCGGGCGGTTCGGACCGTTCTACAGCTGCACGAACTATCCGCGGTGCAAGACGTCGGTGAATCTGCGCGGCGAGGCCAAAAAACGCGCGGAAGCGGAGATGCCGCAGCCCCAGAAGCCAAAGCCTGTACCGACCGAGATTCCGTGCGACGAGTGCGGCGCGCCGATGCTGATCCGCGCCGGCCGATCCGGCAAGTTCCTCGGCTGCAGCCGCTATCCCGAGTGCAAAACCACCAAGCCGCTGCCGGTCGAACTGCTGGCGAAGTAAGACTCATCCATTGACCTGCTAATCCACAGTGTAGTGACGTGCTGCGCCGTACCCGCGCGGCTCTGTCTGCGGAAAGGACCTCACTGCGGACTCGGACGAGTCAGCAGCCCAGGTCACACACGACACGCAGTCCCCGGAGGATTTGTCATGTCCGGGTATGTGCAGCCAGCTATCCTGCCGCCGACGCCCAATCCCGACCGTCCAGAGACACAAACACGGCGTCGGCTCCCGCTTTGGGTACCAGGAGCCGCATCCGCACTCTTTGCCGGCGCCGCCATGGCCTCATGCTTTTGGCCCCTGGAGTGGCACCGGCTCGCCTGGGTCGCGATGACACCGTTCCTGGCGATTCTTCCAAGGCTGCGATCGGATCACGCCTGGTTGTGCGGGGTTCTGCTGGCCCTTCTCTACTACCGGCTTGGGCTCTCCTGGCTCTTCGGCATCAACGGCCTGCTCGCCGGGTGCGCACTGATCATCCTGTCCGTTTGGATGGGTTTCGCATTCCGCGTTGCACGTCTGCTGATGGATCGTCTCGGCCCGGGCGCGATGCTCTGGGCTGTCCCTCTGGCCTTTGTCGGGCAGGAGGTTCTCAGGTGCGAGGCTTTCCCCCGGCTGCGATTCGCTTTTCTCGCCCTGGGCTACAGCCAGTCGCAGGAGCCGTGGATCGCACAGATTGCATCCATCGCCGGTGTTTACGGGCTCTCCTTTATCGTTGTCTCCGTCAACGCCGCCGTGGCATGGGCGATCGCGTGCAGAAGCCGGCGAGCGCTCCTGCCGCTTGCGATTGAGATGGTGCTCGTTGGGGGACTCGCCACGGCCGCTCGCCATACACCCGGATCCGCAGACCGGATCGCGGTTGCCTGTGTTCAGGCGGAAGATGCCGGAATCCCCGCATACCTGGTATTGACCCGGCAGGCGCTGGAGCATCCCGCGCGTCCGCGAATCGTCGTCCTACCTGAACATACCATCACTGATGATGCCACCGACCGGCATCCGCTCGTGCAGGGTCTGGCCGCCCTGGCAGCAACGCACGACGCGTACATCTGCGTCGGCGCGCACGTGCGTCCGGTCCACAGCGGGACCTGCGCCTATGACAATGTGGGCCTGCTGATCGGGCCGCAGGGTATTCTCGGAACGCAGGATAAGGTCGTGCCGCTGCCGTTCTTCGAGGATGGCAACCCCGCCCACCGTCAGGTCACCTTTGAAACGCGGGCGGGGCGGCTGGGGATTCTCGTGTGCTACGACGCGCTGTTCACCGATACGACTCGCCGGCTCGTAAAAAAGGGGGCTGAACTGCTGCTGGTTCCCGTGATGGACGCCGATCGCTGGCCTCTGCAGCAGCGTTGGCAGCACGCGCGAATGGCGCCGATCCGTTCCATTGAAGTTCGGCGCGCGTCTGTGCGCGCGGCCAGTTCGGGGGTAACGCAGATCATCGACCCGGCGGGGGGGGTCGTGGCCCAACGCACAAAAGAAGAAGGGCCCGGGATCGCGTCAGGGCATGTGGCACTGGTGGGCGGAGAGACGCTGTTCGTGCGCGGGGGCTGGGCGTTCGCGTGGCTGGTGGGCGTCGCGTTTCTCGTCCTGATCACGATCCTGACGCTCGAAGACTGGTGCACCCGCTGGCGGCAGTGGCGTGCGGGCCGGTGCCCGGAAACCCGGGCCGTCAACGGGAGCCGAGGTGCCGCACAAGCACCAGGACAATGAGGGCCAGCAGCGCCAGCACCGCTGAGATCGACGCCAGGATGATGAACACCTTTGGCGCGAGCTGGTCAAATCGGCTGGGCTGCTCGAGCAGAAACGTCCCCGGGTCTTCCGGGTCGTACTGCGTTCCGCATTCCGGGCACCGGGGCTCCGGCAGATCCCACAGTGGATAGTGGCACTTCCGGCAGTACATCATGCCAGCATAGCACCGTCGGTCCGGCGGATCTCACCCACACGTGAGAGCCGGTTTCCCGCAGGCGGGCTGGCCTTTCACCCTCGTGCGATGCGGGTATGATGTTCGGCTCGCGCCGGGCCGCTACCGGGTCGAGACGACGCCGACGCCCCGAGGCGGGGATCGACGACAAGGATCACTGACAACGGACGAACGCCATGCTCTGGTCACGCTTCTTCATTCCGACAGTCAAGGAAACGCCCGCCGATGCGGTGGTGCCTTCCCATCAACTCGGCATCCGCGCAGGCCTCATCCGCCAGGTGGCGGCGGGTTCGTACACATACCTGCCCCTCGGCTATCGGGTGCTGCGGAAGATCGAGGAGATCGTGCGGCAGGAGATGGACGCGGCGGGCGCGATCGAGCTGCACATGCCGGCCCTGCACCCGGTGTCGTGGTGGCAGGAGACCGGGCGCGAGGCGGTCATGGGCGACGTGCTGCTGCATATCAAGGGCAGCGGCTGGCAGACGGGCGTGGTGCTCGGGCCGACGCACGAGGAGGTCATCACCGAGATCGCCCGCGCGTACCTGAACAGCTACAAGCAGCTGCCGGTGAACCTCTATCAAATCCAGACCAAGTTCCGCGGCGAGGAGCGGCCCAAGAGCGGCGTGCTCCGGACGCGCGAGTTCCTGATGAAGGACGCCTACTCGTTCGACGTGGACAAGGCCGGGCTCG
>CAZJTF010000093.1:0-20050 GCA_964548565.1 uncultured Planctomycetales bacterium
CCCCGCTATGATCCGCAGTCAGGAGGCCAATGCAGGCATCCTCACGCGGGCATTGTTGCATGAACTGGCAGACCGTATTTGAAGCAGGCTTACCGTACGCGGAATTCCTCGAAACCCACGGCACGCCGGACCACCGCCGGCGCTGGGCCGGCGTGTACGACCAGGTCACACTCGCCGCCGAGCAGTCTCAGGTCCTGCATGGTTTCGTGCGTCAGATGAACGTCCTGTGCCTCGCGGGCGCCTGGTGCGGCGACTGCGTCAACCAGTGCCCGGTCTTTCAGCGCTTCGCCGAAGCCACCGATCGCATCCGGCTGCGCTTTGTTGACCGCGACGTGCACGCCGACGTGCAGCGTGACCTATCGCTGTGCGGTGGCAACCGCGTTCCCGTGGTCGTGTTTCTGTCCGAGGATTTCGCGGAGTGCGGGCGCTACGGCGACCGGACGCTCAGCAAGTACCGCGACATGGCGGCCACGCTCCTGGGGGCGGCCTGCCCGACTGGGATTGTCGGTGCAGACAGGGGACTGCTGCAGCGCGTGACCGCGGAGTGGCTGGCCGAGTTCGAGCGCGTCCAGCTGATGCTGCGGCTCTCGCCCCGCCTCCGCGAACGGCACGGGGATTGACGCACGGGCCGCCCACGTGGGCAGGGAGATACGAAGCCGGAGGCGCAAGACGGCGACGGCGCACCAGCTTGCGTGTGAGAGCTGAAGCGTCACTGCGCGAAGAGGCGGAAGACCGTAGTTCCCACCGGCCGGCCGTCGTGTCATAGCAGCGGGACTGGCTTCCGGGGCTTGCCGTGTCATCGCACGATGTGAGGACCGATTCCGAACTGCTCGCAGCCGCCGGCAATGGCGACGCTGCTGCGTTCGAGGCGATCTACTATCGGTACCGCGACTGGGTCGTGCGGGTCGCCTGGCGGTTGACGCGCAACGAGCAGGACGCACTCGACGTTCTCCAGCAGACGTTCGCGTATCTGCTCACGAAGATCCCCGGGCTCGAGCTGACGGGGCGCTTCACGACATTCCTGTATCCCGTGGTCCGCAGCTTGTCGGTGACGATGCTCCGCAAACGCGGACGGCTCGTCTCCGACGACGGAGCCTTGTCGGCGGCCGCCGCGGATGACGACGCTCCCGGCGAATCCACCCGCGAAGACCTCGCAACCGCTCTTGCGGGCATTCCCGACACCCAACGCGAAGTGCTCCTCATGCGGTTCGTCGATGACATGACCCTGGAGGAGATCGCCGGCGCTCTGCGGATCCCCCTCGGGACCGTCAAATCCCGCATTCACAACGCCTTGACCGCCCTCCGCAACAACCCCCACGTCAAACGTTATTTAGACCCCTGACCCGCGATCCGCGCCCGTTTCACAGCTCAAAGCTCACAGCTCAAAGCTCACAGCTTTTTTTTGAACCTTTCCCCCGTCTCGCGCGCTTCACATGTGTCATGACCGACGGATCACACAAGAACGACGACTCTTCGGACGCCGGGCTCCCGGAGACGCTCCGGCGTGAGCTCCTTCGGGCGTATGGCGACCCGCCGCAGGTGCCCCCCTCGCTGGACGACGCCATTCTTGGTGCGGCACGGCGGGAGTTCGGCCGTCGACGGCGACTGCGACTCGTCGCACGATGGATTTCCGTCGGAGCGGCGGCCGCCGCGGCTATCGCGCTGATGCTGTGGCTCCCCGGCACCCCATCACACAGGAAAGCCGGTTCGGGGACGATGGTCCAGGCGCCCGTGCCCACGGGGCAGGTGACGATTCTCGACGCCTTCTCCCTGGCCCGCGCGATCGAGGCCGGGACGGCCGTTCGGCCGGAGTGGGATGCGAACCGGGATGGCGTGGTGGACCGCCGTGATGTGGACACCCTCGCGGCCGCCGCCGTCCGGCTGGATCGAGGTGCATCATGAGGGCGATTCTCGCGATCCTGCTTGCGTCCGCGGCGCCTGGATTCCAGGCTGGCGGCCAGCAACCCACCACGACGCCGGCGACCACTCAAGCAGCATCCCAGCCCGCGATCCGCTTCACGCATGTGGACGTCTTCATCGACAGTGCGCGGACGCCGCTGGCCGCCTGGCAACTCGAGTTGAAAGCCATCCGAGGCGACGTGAAGATCGTCGGCATCGAGGGGGGCGAGCACGCCGCCTTCCGCGAACCGCCGTACTACGACCCCGCGGCCATGAACGGCGGACGCGTGATCCTTGCCGCCTTCAGCACGTCAAAGGAACTCCCCGCGGGGCGCACCCGTGCCGCCCGCGTTCACGTGATGATCACCGGCGCGGAGGCGCCACAGTACGACCTCGCACTCACAGTGGTCGCCGGCGCGGACGGCCGGCCCATTCACGCCACAGCTTCCGTCCAGGGAGATGCAGGATGACGAAACGATCAGGGATGATGCTGTTGCTGCCGGGATGCGCCCTTGCACTGGTCGGCCATTCGGGCTGTGCGGAGAAGAGGATGGAGCCGGCGACATCGCCGCCGCTCACGATGTACTCGGTCCCTTTCCCCACACTGGAAAGCCCGCCCGGCGAGGCCCTGCCGCCCGGTGCCGCCCCTTCTCCGGACGAAGAACTCTGGGTCATCCAACGACCGCCCGCCGAATCGGGCACGCCGCAGCCGGATGCGCCGGGTTGCGGAATGCTCAAGGCCAAACCGCCGGGGGAGGAGAGGGAGGTTCCGCTTCCCCTCAAGCACACCGACGTGAAGGCAGGCATCGCCGGCTACATCGCGACGGTGGACGTCACGCAGCAGTATCACAATCCCTACGCGGGCAAGATCGAGGCGGTGTACGTATTCCCGCTGCCGCACAATGCTGCCGTGAATGAATTCCTCATGACCATCGGCGAGCGGAAGATCCGCGGTATCATCCGCGAGCGCGAGGAGGCGGAGCGGATCTACGCCGAGGCTCGCAGTCAGGGCTACGTCGCCTCGCTCCTCACGCAGGAACGCCCGAACATCTTCACGCAGTCGGTCGCAAACATCGAGCCTGGCAAGGCGATCGACATCAACATCCGGTACTTCCACACGCTCGCCTACGACGACGGCGCGTACGAGTTCGTGTTCCCGATGGTCGTCGGACCGCGGTTCAACCCGCCAGGTTCTACGCAGGGCGTCGGCGCCGTCGCGCACGGTAGCAGGGGGGCGTCGGGTCAGAAGACCGAGGTCCAGTACCTGAAACCCGGCGAGCGGAGCGGGCACGACATCTCACTGGCCGTCTCGATTGATGCCGGGGTGTCGATCGAGGCCGTGGAGTGCCGCTCGCACGTGGTCGAGGTGAAGCAGCCCTCGCCCGAACGCGCGGACGCCGTGCTGACCACGCTCGACGCCGTTCCGAACAAGGATTTCGTCCTGCGTTACCGGGTCGCGGGCGGGCGGATGAAGTCGGCCATGATCACCGAGCGCGACCGGCGCGGCGGCTTCTTCACGCTGATGCTGTACCCGCCCGACGGCCTCGCGTCGCTGAAACGCCAGCCGCTCGAACTCGTCTTCGTGCTCGACTGCTCCGGCAGTATGGACGGCCAGCCCATCGCCCAGGCAAAGGCGGCCGTCGAGCGGGCCCTGCACTCCATGCGGCCCGACGATACCTTCCAGATCATCCGCTTCTCGAACAACGCTTCTCAACTCGGCTCGCGCCCTGTGGAGGCCACGGCTGCCAACGTCCGCCGCGGCCTTGCCTACCTGCGTTCGCTCGAAGGCGAGGGCGGCACGATGATGATCGAGGGTATCAAGGCCGCGCTCGACTTCCCGCACGACGATCGCCGGCTGCGCTTCGTGTGCTTCCTCACCGACGGCTACATCGGCAACGAGGTGGAGATCCTCGGCGAGGTACACAAGCGCATCGGCGCGTCGCGGATCTTCAGCTTCGGCGTGGGCTCCTCGACGAACCGCTACCTCCTCGAGCACATGGCGAAAGCCGGACGTGGCGCGGTGGCCTACCTGGGTCTGAACGACAGCGGCGCGGACGTGATGAACCGCTTTTTCGAGCGGATCAGCCACCCGGCACTGACCGACGTGACGATCGACTGGGGCGGTCTCGAGGTGTCAGAGGTGTACCCGCAGCGGATTCCTGACCTGTTCGTGGGGCGTCCGGTCGTCGTCACGGGGCGTGTGCGATCCGGCGGCGCCGCGACGGTGCGGATCAGCGGCAGGGCGGCTGGCGCGGTGCAGACGTTGCGCGTCCCCTTCGAATCTGCAGACGCGGCATCGACCAGCAAGGGCATCGCGCCCGTCTGGGCCCGCATGAAGATCGCCGACCTCAGCGATCGCGGAACGTACGAGCCAGCCTCAGATACGCCTGTGAAGATCCGGCAGGTCGCACTCGACTACGGCCTGATGTCCGCATACACGGCCTTTGTCGCGGTGGATTCGCTCACCCGCACCGCCGGGAATCACGGCACGACGGTGGCCGTCCCCGTACCGGTGCCCGACGGGGTGCGGTATGAGACGACCGTAACGGAGTAGGGTGGACGTGAGAGCGTGTGAGCGTGTGAGAGTGAGAGCGTGCGAAGGAGAGACAATGACACGGCAGGATGCGATCACGCGTTTGGCTTTACGAATGTGCCCCGTGCTTGTGTGCGTCGGCTGCGCCGCTACGCGGTTGGACTACATGGCGTCCCCTGAGTACCAGGCCAGGCCGGAATTGCAGGAATCGCTCTTCCCCGGTGACCAGGCCGTCCTGTCGAACGAGGCGATCGAACAGATTCTGAGCACGCGCGTCGGGCTGCCCGACAAGGGCCGCATCGCCATCCTGCGGTATGGCGATCGCACCGGGCGGCGCTGGTGGTCGGATGAAGTCGCCCGGCTGGACCGCGAGACAGCCGAGAATCTCGTCGCCAGGCTGAGGTCATCGCCGCGGATTGCGGATGCCGCTCTCCTTCCGTCGCTCCTCACGCCCCGGGAGCAGAGCGTCCCCCATCTTCGCGCGGCGGCCGCCCGATACCAGGCCGACCTCCTGCTGATCTACCGTGCGGCCTCCGACCGCTACGAGAAGCAGCGTCTGCTCGGGAGCGATGAAACGCGTGCGTACTGCACGGTCGAGGCGGTGCTCCTCGACACCCGCACGGGCATCATCCCGTTCACGTCGGTCGTGGTGCAGGACTACACGGCGAAGAAATCAGGCGAAGACCTGGACCTCGCGGAAACGGCACGCAAGGCCGAACTCAAAGCCCTCGGCCAGGCGCTCGACCGCGTGGCGGGTGAACTCGTGAAGTTTCTGAGCAACCAACAAGCGGACGGAGCGTGAACACGCGGACAGTTCATTCCGCATTCCGCAATTCCCAATTCGCTTCACGTCGCCGCCGGACTCCCGCGTCGCCTTCCCCCGCGATCCGGCGGCGGGGTGCCGTCGCACCGACCAAAGACCATTCGCCCGGCGCTGGTCTGCAGCACGCTCGTGACGATGATATTGACGAATTCCCCGATCCGGTCGCGGGCGCCCTCCACCACGACCATCGTGCCGTCCTCGAGGTACCCCACGCCCTGGCCCGGCTCCTCGCCCGGCTTGATGATCTTGACGGACATGCCTTCCCCGGGCAGAAACACCGGCTTGAGCGCGTTGGCCAGGTCGTTGATGTTGATCACCTGCACCCCGCGGATCTGGGCGACCTTATTCAGGTTGTAGTCGTTCGTGACGATTCGCCCATCGATCTTGCGCGCCAGCGTGACCAGCCGCTGATCGACCGGCTCGGCGGCCTCTTCCCGCGACATGCGGGCGTCCTGGAACTGCACGTCCAGCCGCTCGATGCTCTGGAGCTTGTTGACGATATCGAGCCCCCGTCGCCCGCGGTTGCGCTTGAGCTTGTCGCTGCTGTCGGCGATGGACTGCAACTCCTGCAGGACGAACCGCGGGATCACGATCATCGCGTCCGTCACCCAGGTCGAGAGGATGTCCGCGATGCGCCCGTCGATGATCACCGACGTATCGAGGATCATCGGGTGCTGCCCCTTGCGCTGCTTGACGAACTCGACATACGGGATCACGAATCGCACGTCGTCCTTGGTCTGCAGGATGAAACTGACGGAGAGGTAACAGCACACGATCCCGATCAGCACTTTCGTCGTGTTGATCAGCGCGTCGTTCGCCAGCCCCGGCCGGTATGCATCCACGAGCAGATCGAGGATCCGGTTGATGCCCCACGTGACGAGCAGACCGATCACCAGCCCGAAGAACAACCCCGAGATCGCCAGCAGCGACTTCTGCGGGATGAACACATCCAGTGCGATCACCAGAATCGCCAGGCCGAGGGAAATGGCCAGGATCGCGGTAGCGGGAAGCGACTCCGTCTGGCCAACATTCAGTTCGGCATAGTTCATCGCCACGCTGGCGACAATCAGGATGAACAATGCCCGCAGGGTGGATAACAGCATCGAGTGCTCTCCAGAAACGCAGGATGTATGCCGGTCCAGATGGATGCAGAGCGCGTCACAGGAAGTGGCGGGGGCCGGACCGGTGCCGATTCAGGAACCCCTCGCCCGGTCACCCGGACGGATCGATATGAAATCGCGCCGCTTCAACGCTCCGGCACGATGAATCTACGTTCATGCGGCACACCGACGCCGGCGAGTCCCCCTGGCTCGCTGCTTTCGGCCGCGATTCTGACTGCAAGTATATCGCCGCCATCATCTTCCGGCCAAGTGGCTCGGAATTGACACTCACCGCGTTGATGCCGAGAATCAGCCGGAACCTTCAAGGAAGGGTCCCGGAGCGTTCATGAGTTGTTCGACGATTCCTGCCGATTGGCCGGCAACCGCCGCTGCCGAACTGATTGCCCGCCGGCACAGCAAGGGCGGGTGGCCGTACCGGACCGGAGGGGCTCCCGCGACCGAACCCACCGCCCTGGCCGTACTCGCCCTTGGCAACGATCCGCAGGCGGCGGACGCGAGGGCTGCCGCGGCCGACTGGCTCGCCGGTCGTCAACAGGCGGATGGCCTGTTCGCAGCCTGTGAGACCCACCAGGAGGGCGGCTGGACCACGCCGCTGGCCGCCATGGCACTTCGGCAGGAGGGGCGCGCGCCCGCAGTCGAAAACGCCGTCGCCGGCCTCCTCCAGCAGGCGGTCTTCACCTTCAACACGACTGCCACGCGCCGGATCTACGGGTACGACGCCTCGATCCCCGGCTGGCCGTGGACCCCGGGCGATTTCAGTTTCGTCGAGCCGACCGCGCTGGCCGTGCTCTTCCTCAAGCAGCACGGGCAGGGGGGCGAGACGCGGGTCGCCAACGGGGCGTCCATGCTTCGGGCACGCGTGCTCGCCTCCGGGGGATGGAACTACGGCGAGCCGCAGGTGCTCGAGGGCGATCTCTTTCCGACGGCCGTCCCGACCGCCCTGGCGCTCCTGGCGCTGGCCGACGAACCGGACGAGACGACCGCCGCCACACGAACGTGGCTGCAGGGGCAGCGAGGCCAGCTTCGATCGCTGTTCTCGCTCGCGTGGACGGTTGCGGCCCTGAATGCACTCGGCATGGCGGACGATGCATGGCGTGCGGACGTCGTCGACGCCTGGTGCACGGCTCCGGACGAGCGGCGCGGCGTCGTCGAGACGGCCTTGTGTTTGCTGGCGATGCGGGAGCCGGCGGGACATCCTCTGACGCTGCAGTGAAGGGAGTTGCATGAGCGCGGAGCACGATCGCTGCCGCCTGAATCGACGGGAGTTCATGCGGGCCGCCGCCGCCGGAGGCGCCGCACTCGCGCTGCCCGGCTGCCTCCCGCCGTCTTTTGATGACAACGGCCTGTCTGCGGCGACGGCCATCCTGCGGGCGGGCTATAACACGGCGCTGGCGGATGTGATCGCGTCCGGCTTCGAACTCGTTCCGCCCCCGGACGTCGTGGGCAGGCGCGTCCTGCTCAAAGCGAACCTCGTGGACCTGCCCCGCGACGGGCGACCAATCACGACCAATCCCGCTGTGATTGTCGCGGCCGCAGAAGCCTTCCGCAGATGCGGTGCGGCCGAGGTGCTCGTCGGCGACGGTTCTGCGCTGCAGCGCGACGCGTGGGAAATCGCCGATGCGATCGGCCTCACGCCGCTGCTGCGCGAATACGACCTGCGTTTCATCGACTTCAACACGGCGGACATCACGCGACAACCCAACGCGGGCGGATACCTCGGTATCGAGCACCTCTATTATGCGTCGCCAGCCCTGGAAACCGACGTCCTGGTGTCCCTGCCGAAGATGAAGACGCACCACTGGGCCGGCATCTCGCTCTCGATGAAGAACCTCTTCGGGATGCTGTCGGGTATCGTCTACGGCTGGCCGCGCAATGCATTCCACCTGCGCAATCTCAATAACGCGGTGCTTGACTTCAATCTCACGCGCGCTCCCGATTACGCGATCGTCGATGGCATCGTCGGGCTTGAGGCCGACGGGCCCATCCGCGGAACGCCGGTGGAGGTCGGCGCGATCATGATGGGTGCCAGCGCGCCGGCCGTCGACGCCACCGCGGCACGCGTCATGGGCCTGGCGCCGGAGCGTGTTGACTACCTCCGCCGGGCCGCCGGGCTCCTCGGGCCGATCGGCGAATCGAACATCGAGCAGCGCGGCGAGACCATCGCCTCCGTCCGTACGCCATTCGCGGTCGTCGATCACCAGGCCACATTGATCGTTTAGCAGCCTGCGTCCCCGCCTTCCCCAGGCGTTTGCCGTCCTTGCGGAATCTGGCGAAATTTGATAATTAAGCGAAGCCGGAGCGGGGGTGGATCAGTGCATGGCTGCACCGGGTTCGCCCAGCGCGACCAACACAACTTTGTTTCGCGTTCGCTACAGCGAAACCGACCAGATGGGCACGTTCTACAACTCCCGTGCCCTCGAGTGGTTCGAATGTGGACGGACCGAGCTCCTTCGCCAGCTCGGCATGCCCTATGCCGTGATGGAAACACGCGGCGTCCTCCTGCCGTTGGTCGAGGCCCACGTCGAGTACCTCGGCCGGGCCCGCTACGACGACCTCCTGCGGATGACCACCACCGCACACCTTGCCGGCCGTGCACGCCTGCGATTTGACGTCGAGATTGTCCAGGATGCCCACCGGGCGAAGGTCGCCCGCGGCTACACGGTCCACGCCATCACGGACAGTGCCGGTCGCCCGACTCGCCCGCCCGCGTTCCTGACCAGACTGTTTACGCCGGAGGTGGAAGAGACATGACCGAAGTCGAGCCCATGCTGCTGAGCGGCAACGAGGCCATCGCGCTCGCGGCGCTGCGGGCCGGCGTTGCGCTCGGCACCGGTTATCCCGGCACGCCTTCGACGGAGATTCTCGAATCGCTGGCCGCGCTGGGCGGCCCTGCCCAGTGGGCACCGAACGAGAAGGTCGCTCTCGAGGTCGGGATGGGCGTCGCGTATGCGGGCGCCCGCGCGATCGTGACGATGAAGCATGTCGGGCTGAACGTGGCGGCCGACCCGCTGTTCACGGTGGCCTACACCGGCGTCAGCGGTGCCCTCGTCATCGTCTCGGCCGATGACCCCGGTATGTCCTCGAGCCAGAACGAGCAGGACAACCGCCGCTACGCTGTCGCCGCCGGCCTGCCGATGCTCGAGCCCTCCGATTCGCAGGAAGCCTTTGACTTTACCCTGCAGGCGCTCGAGATTTCGCAGCTCTGGTCAATCCCCGTACTGCTCCGCGTGACGACCCGCATCTGCCACTCGAAAACGATCGTCAGCCCCGCCCGGACGATTTCGCCGCAGCCGGCACCCGAGTTCCATCGCGATATCCGCGGCCGCGTCATGATCCCGGCCCACGCGCGACCGGCCCATCGGCGTCTCCGCACGAAACTCGCCGAAATCGAGCACTGGAACGAGTCGTCCGAGTTGAATCCGCGCATCGACGGCAGCCGCTCGCTCGGACTGATCTCCTCGGGCGTGGCCGCCATGCACGCACGCGAGGCGGCGCCCGAAGCGAGCGTCCTCAAGCTCGGCATGACATACCCGCTGCCGATCAAATTGATCCGCGAGTTCGCCGGGCGCGTCGACCGCCTCGTCGCGATCGAGGAGGGCGATCCGTACCTCGTCGACGCCATCCGCGCCGCCGGCATCGCGTGCGAGGGCAAACCGGAGATGTACCGCTTCGGTGAGCTCGACGTGAAGCGGGTGCGGCGGATCCTCGCGAAGGAGACATCCCCCGAGCCCTCCCCCGCCGCCGGCAAACCGCCGCAGCTGTGCGCCGCCTGCCCGCATCGCACTGCGTTCGAAGTCCTGCGCGACCTGCGCTGTATCGTGTCGGGGGACATCGGCTGCTACACGCTCGGCGCTCTGCCGCCCTTCGAGGGCATGGACAGCCAGTCGTGCATGGGCGCGAGTATCGGCGTCGGCCTCGGTCTGCGGCACGCGCTGCCCGATTCCGAGGCCCGGCGCGTCGTCAGCGTCATCGGCGACAGCACGTTTGTGCACAGCGGCATCACCGGCCTCGTCGAGATGGTCTACAACCCGCCGAAGACCGGCCACGTGGTGCTGATCCTCGACAACTCCACCACCGCCATGACCGGCCTGCAGGAGCATCCCGGCACCGGCCGGCGGCTTTCCCACGAAGCAACCAACAAGCTCTCCTTCGAGGCACTGGCGCGTTCGCTCGGACTGCAGCGCGTGCACGTCACCGACCCGATCAGCGACCGGGAGGGCTTCGCGGGTCTCCTGCGCGAGAGTCTCGACAGCGGCGAACTCGTGGTGATCATCGCCCGCCGCCCGTGCATCCTGGCTGCGGGCAAAATCCGCGAATACGAGAAGGCGGCGGCGCAGAACCGCTCCTGCGACGGGTCGAATGGAGGGGGCGCATGCGGGACAGTGTGACCAATGTTGTCTTTGCCGGCCTCGGCGGACAGGGCGTGATCAAGGCGTCTGATATTCTTGCCGATGCGGCGTTCCTGGCCGGCATGGACGTCAAGAAGAGCGAAATTCACGGGATGAGTCAGCGGGGCGGGTCAGTGACGAGCGACGTGCGCTTCGGCGAGGTCGTGCTCAGCCCGCTGGTGCCGCAGGGCGAGGCGGACTTTCTCGTCGTGCTGTCCGCCGACCAGGTGGAGGTCACCCGTGGCTGCCTGCGTGCGTCGGGCGTGCTCATCGCGCCGGATGCGGTCCGCGAGGAAGACCTCGCCAGCAAGCGGAGCATGAATGTGGCGCTGCTCGGCTGCCTGAGCCGCCACCTGGAGCTGCCCGACAAGGTCTGGACCGAGGCGATTCGGGCCAACCTGCCCGAGCGCCTGCACGAGGCGAATCTGTCGGCGTTTCAACTGGGAAGAGGCGGGGCTGCTTGCTGAGTGGACGTTGCGATCGGCTCGCGGGCCGGTGCTGCCACGTATCAGCAGGCCTGATGCCGATGCCTCACTGCAACTGGGTGCTTGATGACAGAGCATTGGAATGAGACCGGCGGCGGTTTCCATCCGGCCAGCGCGCCCGACTACCTGCCGCTGCCGCAATTGCGCGATCTGCAGTTGCACCGGCTGCAATCGGTCGTGCGGCGCACCTACGACAACGTCGCCCTGATCCGCGGCCGGATGTGCGAACGCAAACTGCAACCCGACGACATCCGCTCACTCGACGACATTCGCCGCCTGCCGTTCACTGAGAAAACCGACCTGCGCGACACCTACCCGTTCGGCCTCTTCGCCAGCCCGATGAAGGAAATCGTCCGCCTGCATGCGTCCAGCGGTACGACGGGCAAGCCAATCGTCGTCGCCTACACGCAGGAGGATCTCGACGTCTGGTCGAGCGTTATCGTCCGCAGTTTCGCGGCCTGCGGCCTGCACCGGGGCGACATCATCCAGAATGCGTACGGCTACGGTCTCTTCACCGGCGGTCTCGGGGCACATTACGGTGCGGAGGCGCTCGGCGCGACCGTCATCCCGATCTCCGGCGGCAACAGCGACCGCCAGATCATGGTCATGAAGGACTTCGGCGTAACGGCCATCTGCTGCACGCCGAGCTACTTCATCCACCTCATCGAGCGCGCGGCGGAACTCGGCGTCGATATCAAGCAACTGCCGCTGCGGGCGGGGGTCTTCGGCGCCGAGCCCTGGACCGAGGCGATGCGCAGCCGGATCGAGGCCGAGAGCAACATCAAGGCGTACGACATCTACGGGCTGTCGGAGATCATCGGACCCGGCGTCGGCATTGAGTGCGAGCACCAGTGCGGTCTGCACATTTTCGAGGATCATTTTTACGTGGAGATCATTGATCCCGCGACCGACCAGCCCTGCGAGGACGGCTGCGAGGGCGAACTGGTCCTGACGACGCTCAGCAAGCAGGCGATGCCGATCATGCGCTACCGGACGCACGACATCACCGCGATCGAGCCCGCCGCCTGCGCATGCGGGCGCACCATCCGGCGGATCCGGCGCATCGGGCGCCGCAGCGACGATATGTTCATCATCCGCGGCGTAAACGTCTTCCCGTCGCAGATCGAGGCCGCCCTGCTCGCTGCCGAGGGGACGCTGCCGCACTACCAGATCATCCTGACGCGCGAAAAAGGGCTCGACCAGGTCGAGGTGCAGGTCGAGGTGACATCGGCGGTCCTCAGCGACAAGGTCTCCGGCATGGAGAAGCTGCAGGCCACCCTCGCTCACGCGATCGAGCGGACGATCGGCATCCGCGTCCAGGTACGACTCGTCGAACCGCACGCGATCCCGCGCAGCGAGGGCAAAGCCAGACGCGTCATCGATAACCGGAAGCTGTGATCCATCTGGAGGCGGGCCTGCCGCTCGCCAGGAAACGGGCGATACACCATGAAACTGCAGCAACTCTCGATCTTCGTTGAAAACAAGCCCGGCCGGCTCGCCACCGCCTGCAAACCCCTTGCGGACGCGGGCATCAATATCCTGACGCTCTCGCTCGCCGATACGCAGCAGTTCGGCATCCTGCGGGTGATCGTTCGCGACTGGCAGAAGGCGCTGGGCGTCCTCGAGAGCGCAGGCTGCGTCGTCAAGGTGACCGAGGTCCTGGCCGTCGAGGTGCCGGACCGCCCGGGGGGCCTCGCCGAGACGCTGCAGGCCATCGGGCGCGCCGGTGTGAACGTGGAGTACATGTACGCCTTCACCTTCAAGCGCCAGAATCGCGGCGTGATGGTGTTCCGCTTCGACGACGCGGACAAAGCCTGCCAGGTCCTCGCCGGCACCGGCGTCAACATCGTCGCCAGCGAAGAAATCTGCGACCTGCTTGAGAAGAAGTAACCGTCAGGCTGCGCTGCACCTGCAGAAGTGGTACTGACCCGTCCGTGTCTGTCTGTTCAGGATGTGTCGTGGCTGGCGGTTGCCGTTCAAATCCACAATCGCATTCCTGAATCGGAACTCCCCGATTCCCCTTCATTCCGCAATCCGAAATCCAAAATCCGCAATCAAATAAGCCCTGCCTCGGCAGCTTTCACCCAGCCGCTCTTCCCGTCCGCCAGTTCGATCCACAGCCACTCGCCGCGTTGTTCCAGAATCGTGAATTCGACGCCCGCGTGAAGCTTCTGCTCGAACTGGGGCTCAAACCCCTCGCCGTTCCCCTTCCGCACCGTCACTTCGTCCGCCAGCAGCACGCCCGCCCGTGATTCGTCGCCGTACAGGTCAATCCCGACCGAAATGCCCAGCGCGACCCACACGAGCAGGGCGGGCAGCGCGCCCGACAGCCAGAATTTCCGCCGGGTGAGCACGTAGATCACCAGCAGCAGCCAGAACAGCACGTACGCGCCGATCGCCGCGGCAAACCGGGTCCGTGTGCTCGTATTTCCATGCCAGAAGAAGAGCGTCGCCAGAAATGCCCGTCGCCCGCTCGCCGGAATCTGGTCCGGGCAGAGCGATCGTGCGTATCGAAGGTTCTCCGCCAGTCGCGGATCGCGTGGGATCAGCCGCTCAGCCCGCCGGTAGTTGAGAATCGCCTCTCCCAGCTGTCCGCCCAGCAGGTACGCGTTGCCCAGGTTGTAATACAGCTTGCCGTTGCGGATGCCGGCATCCACGAGCGACTGAAAGGCGGCCGCCGATTCCCGGAACGCCTCCCGCGCTTCCACCGGGTTGCTCTGCCGCACCTGCGCACCCCGGTCGAACGCCTGCAATCCACGGTCGAACAGGGCGACCTGCTCGCGTGAGAGGGTATCGCCGCGCGCAATCGTCCCCATCCCGCCCAGCACTGCACACAGTGCGACCGCCAGAGCGCACGCGAGCCCGGTGCCTGATCCGCGCCACCTGCCTGCGATGCGAGAACCGTCACTCACCCCAGTCGCTCCCGCTCCAGGCGTTCGATGAGCCCCACGGCCTGCCGTGTCACGTCGTCCGCGGTGGCCGACAGCCCCGCGTACCGCGCCGTCTCGCACCGCTCGAGCAGATCGTCCATCGCTCGAACCACATCGCCGGGCACATCTGCCTTGCTGAGCGCGCGGATCAGCTCCACGCGCGTGAGCCCGGCCGCGGGCAGATTCACGCGATCGGCCACGTAGTGCGTGAGTGCCTCCAGCACGACACCGGCCCGTCCGTCGCCCGGCGCGTCTGTCGCCCGGAGCCGTGCCAGCGCATTGCGCCGGGCGGCGCGCCGTCGCACGAGGCCATGATCGCTTCGGAATCGATCCTGCCGCCTCCGGACAAGCCAGGCCGCCACGAACGCCAGGGGCGGCACAGCGAGCGCTACGAGCGACGCCGGTCCCGGCCGGAACGCCTGCTGCGCGAGCACGTCCACGTCTCCGTAGTTGGCCAGGATGCCGCCGGCCGTCTCCGTGAGCTCGCGGTTCTCCGCCCGTCGCGCGTCCGGCGCGTCGATGACCTGCGAGAGCCCGAGTTCGGCCGCGGGTTTCACGCGGATCGGGATTGGCTGCGTGTACACCGTGACGAACTTCTCCTGCCGCGGATCGAAGTACGCGAACGGGATGGGCGGAATCTGTTGGACGTCGGCATTGCGGGCGCGGATGCTCTGCGTGAACTGCTTGCCGCCGCCCGCCATGATCCCCGCCAGCGGGTCTGACGGCACCTTGAAGTCGCGCGTGAGCGTTTCGATCTCCGGCAGGGGAGGGGCTTGCAGCGACTCGAGCCGTCCGCTGCCCGTCACGTTGAGCGTCAGCGTGATCGGATCGCCGACCGCCACGTCTACGGGCCTGGCGGCCGCGCTGATCCGGAAGCTGCCCACCGCGCCGCGATAGATCGCCGGACGTCCATCGGTCGGCACGTCGCGGACCACGACCGCCTGCCCCTTCGGAGAGCCGATGACCGACCGCTGCCCGGCAATTTCGAGCTGCTGTCGCCCGAAGAAATCGCCCGTGCGCCGCAGGGCCGTGGGATACGAGAAAACAATCGAGATGTTGCCGGCGTCGAGCGGCCCGGGGCGGTCCGGCCAGACCTCCTGCGTGATTGCGTAGAGGTAATAGCTGTGCTCCTGCCCCTGGGCGTCCTTTCGCGTCGCCGGCTGGCCCGTGGGGCGGCGACCCTGCTGTTGCAGCTGTGCGAGTGCCTCCGCGAAGATGCCCCACTGCGTCGCCTGAGAATTGAGCAGCCTCAGCATGTCCGCCTCCGAGAGCGTCAGCTGGTATTCGCGGCTGACGTACGGGCGGATCCAGATCTCCAGGGTCAGGCGGACCGACTCGCCGACGTATACGGCAGGGCGGTCGGACTTGATCTCCACGAACAGCAGGTCGCCGGTTTCCGCCTTTGACACGAGGAGCGTGAACGCTGTGGTGCGGAATTCGCGTCCGTCCGCTTTCACCGTGAGCGCGGGGATTGTGAAGCGACCCTCCCGCTTCGGCACCACCTGGAACTGGTACGTGATCGTCGTGGACTGGCTCTGCACGCCGTTGATGATGCTGATTCGGCTGCTGCTCGCGGGAGGACCGGACGACCGGATGGTGAGTCCGTCGACGTCCGGGAGGGCCGGCGGATCGTGCTGATCAACGTCGTCCAGGCGGATCTGCAGCGTCGCCGGCAGGCCGACGTACGTCTCGCGCGGCGTCAGTTCGGCGGTGACCGTCGCCGCCAGGAGCGGCGCGCACGACAGCAGCCCCGCGGCCGCGCAGAGCCAGCTCAGAACGTGTCGCGCTTGACGTCTCACCAGTCTTTCTCCACCTTCTCCTGTCGCGCCCGCTGCTGCCGCTGCCACTCGAGCATCCTGGCCCGCTCGCGGTCGCGGATCATCTGCAGCAGACGCTCCGCCTCTTCCGGGGTCATCGCTCGCTGCGTTGCCGGCACCGCCTGGCCCTGCTTTGTATTCTTCTGATCGGTCTTCGACTCCTGGGCGGACTCGAGCTTGCCGTCGTGCTTGTCCTGCTTGTCCTGCTCGCCGGATTCCTTCTCCTGTCCCTGCTTGCCGGACTGCTTTTGCTCCTTCGAGCCCTTGTCCTGCGACTGCTGCCCCGATTGGGCGTTCTGCTGATCCTGCTGCTGTGATCGTTCGTTCTTCTGCTGCTCATTCTGGCTCGGCTGGCTCGAGGGCTGCGATTCGGGCTGCGACTCAGGCCGCGACTGCGGCTGCTGATCGTCCTTCTTCTGGTCCTGCTCTTGCTCCTGCTGCTGTTTCTGCTGCTCTTCCAGCAGGCGGATCAGGCGGTGCGCGGCCTCCATATTGGCGCGGGCATCGACGTCTCCCGCGTTCGCCTGGATGGCGTCGCGGTAGTGCGTGATCGCGCTGCGAAGCGACTGCATCGCCTCCTGCGGCTGCGCCTGCTGCGACAGGGCGGTGGCATACGCGCAGTTGCCCAGGTTGTAGCTGATGCGGGCGTTCAGGGCGGCATCTGCGCCGGTCGTCGCCCGGCTGAACGCGTCCGCCGCTTTCGCGAAGTCCCCCTTGCGATACCACGCCACGCCCTCGTTGAACGCGATCTGCGGCGTGCCGGGCAGCGCCTTCTCCGCCGCGCGATACGCATGGATGGCCCGGTCGAACTCGCCGGCCGCCAGTGCGCTCTCAGCCTCCGCGACCAGCTCCGCCGGGCGCGTCGTCTGCGCATGGCAGGGGAGAGCAGCGCAGCTCAGAATGATCACGGGAATTGTGGGGAGCGTCTGCTTCACGTTTCACTTCTCACTTCCGACTTCTCCTGCGCTTCCCCCGTGCCTTCGTTCCGGCACCAGCGACTCGACAACAAGCAGCAGCAGCGCCAGCCCCGCCGGCCACTGGTACCGGGGATGATAGCGCCGCACGCGCGTGACCTCGAACTCCCGCTGGGCGCCCGAGGCGATCTTCTGCGTGTAGATCTGCCCGAGATCGATGTTGCGCGTTTCCGCCGGAATATACGCCCCGCCGGCTGCCTCAGCCATTCGCCGGAGAACCTGCGGGTTCATCTTCGTCCAGACTTCCTGCCCCTCGTACCGCAGGTACACCGTCTGGTCGCCCTGGTCGATTGGAATCCGCGCTCCCTGGTCAGGGTCGCCGATCGCCACCGTGTAAACCCGCGCCCCGCGCTCCTCGAAAACCTTGCGGGCCGCCTCCACGGGGTAGCTGTCCTGGTCCTCACCGTCGCTCAGCACGATGATCGCCTTGTAGTCGCGCACATTGTCCACGAACGCGTCGGCCGCGGCCCGTATGGCGTCCCCGAGCAGCGACCCTCCGCGCGGCACGCCCGATGTCGTTACCTCGTCAAGGCTCATGCGCATCGCGCTGTAATTCACCGTCAGCGGGCACCGCACCGCCGCCGTGCCCGCAAACGTCACCAGCCCGACGCGATCCGAGCCCATCACCTCGAGCACGTCGCGGATGTACTGCTTCGCACGTTCCAGCCGGGTCGGGGCGATGTCGCGCGCCAGCATCGAACGCGAGACGTCGAGCACGAAGACAACATCCATTCCGCGCCGCGGCAGCTCCTCGAAATACTCGCCGTACCGCGGATCGGTCAGGCCCAGCACGATTGCAGCCCCGGCCGTCAGCAACAGGACCGCTTTGAACCATCGCCGCGACCGGCTCAACCCAGAGGCCAGGTGCCCCAACAGCGCCGGCGATGCAAACCGTTCCATCGCCTGCCGCCGACGCGCGAAGCCGTAGATCACGACCAGCAACAGCGCGACAACGCCCCACAGCAGGTGGAGGTATCGCAGGTTGTTGAAATGCACATCCATCGTCAACTTATCCACATCCCACGTGCTCCGGACTGCCTGAGTGCCACGCTGAGACGCTCACACTCTCACACGCTCATACTCTCAACCCGCTCAAGGCGCCCTCCTCAGCCGCGTGCTCCCGAGCACGACTTCCGCGGCCAGCAGCACGAACGCGATCAGCAGCAGGGGGGGCAGCCGGAACCCGCCGAGACGCACCGGCTCCGTCGCGAGCTCGCTGTACTGCAGGTAGCGCTTTTCCTCGGTCTTCGTTCGTTCCAGCTTGTCGATCTCGGCGTAAATACGCGTCAGCGAGTCGGTATCGGTCGCCCGGAAATACCGCCCGCCGGTCTGCGACGCGATCTTCCGCAGCAGTTCCTCGTCGATGCTCACCCGCATCTCGCGGATGATCTCGCGGCCGGAGAACGGGTTGATCATCGGTACAGGAGCCACGCCCTGGGTGCCCGCTCCGATGGTGTAGATACGGATCCCGAACGTCGACGCGATGTCGGCCGCCTTGATCGGGTCAATCTCGCCCGCATTGTTTTCACCATCCGTGAGCAGGATCAGCACGCGGCTCTTCACCGGTCCCGCACCGCCGGCTTTCCGCTCGTCGAGCGACCGGAGGCGTTCCACACCCAGCGCGATGGCGTCGCCGATGGCGGTCCCGTCCTCCTCCTGGTTCTTCACGATCTCCGTCGCATTCAGCGTTTCCACCAGGAAATCGTGATCCAGCGTCAGCGGACAGCGGCTGTCGGCGAACCGCGCGAAGGCGACCAGCCCCACGAGGTCGTCGACGCGCCCGGGCAGGCCTTCGCCGCCGAGAACGAAATCCCGCACGACTTTCCGCACCGCCTGCAGCCGGTCGACGGGACGTCCCTCCAGTTTGAAATCCAGCGCCCGCATACTGCCCGAGCGGTCCACCACGATCTGGATGGCGATGCCTTCGCTGAAAATCCGCGTCTGCTCGTTACCCTTTTGCGGGCGCGCCAGCGTAAAGATCAGGATCGCGACGGTTCCCGTCCGCAGGATCGGCAGCAGCACGTGCAGCCGCGCCCACAGCCCCGGACGCACGCCCGCGGGGAGTTCGATCGACGAAAACAGCACGGCCGCCTTTGGTCGTCGACGCCAGTACCACCACAGCAGCGGAAGAATCGCCAGCAGCAGCATGAACCAGGCGGAGTGGAGCCTCACGTTGCGATCTCCGTCTGCCGGAGTGCCGCGGCGTACGAGGTCTGCTCGACGAAATCCCGTGCGGTGCCCAGGGCGCGGTCGATCTCCTCGTCGGATGGCTCGTACCGCGCGAACTTCACCAGGTCCGCCGCCTGCAGGAATTCGCGGAGCAGGTTCTTGTGCGAGCCGCTCAGCACCTCGCTCTCCCGCACCTCCTGAAGGAACTCATCCGTCGTCCGCTCGGGCGCCATCAGGCCGAACCGCCGCTCGATGTACTCGCGAACAATCCCGCTGAGCCGGAAGTAGAACTCCGAGAGCAGTCCCTGCTGGACCAGCCGCTCCATCTCCAGCAGCCGGAGCTGCTCGAACGCCCAGGCATCTGGCGAAATCGGCTTGGCCGTCTTCGCCGACTGCCGCCGCCGATACAGCACGAGCGCGAGCGCCGCGATCAGCAGTGCGACGGCCGCCGCGCCGCTCCATGCGAGCCACACCCACCGACGTTCCGTCGGGACGTCCACCGGCCCCTTGATGTCGCGGTATTGCCGCGGATCGTGGTCCGCCGCCAGCAGGGGGGTCACCTCGACCGTGATCGGCTCCGTTGCCAGCAGCGTGCCGAACTCCGCGGGCTGTGTCGCCGCGGACTCCACCGCGGGCTGCGACGCCGGCTGCGTGGTCGCGGTGACCGTGATCCGGCCGTCGTCCTTCTGCACGCGGATCGGCGGAATCGACCGACGTCCGCTCTCGAGTGCCGCGATCGTGCACTCCTGCCGCCAGCGCGTCACGTTCCCTGCGAGCACCGGCGGATCCTGCCGCGTGTTCCAGACCTCGAAGTCTCCCAGCGTGCGATCGAACGCCGGCATCGTGACGGCCGCTCCCGGCGGCGCCTCCACCTCGACCCAGAGATGCACCGGCTCCGCGATACCGACGCG
>CAZJTF010000094.1:0-20009 GCA_964548565.1 uncultured Planctomycetales bacterium
GCCAAACCGGCTGTAAACCAGGAGCAATGCTCTGTGCTGATGCTACAGTCTCGAAGAAAGCGACCGTGAGCCGGCCCGCGACGTCCGGGTCGCTGTTGATCACCTGTGCGACCGAGTTGATCAACTGGATCATCAGCTTGGCCATGGCATAGCCCGGCGCCGCCTTGCCGCCGAAGATCACGGTCCGCGGCGTGAAGTCCGCTTGCGGGTCGCGTTTGATGCGGTTGTACAGCGTGAGCACGTGCAGCACGTTCAGATGCTGCCGCTTGTATTCGTGGAAACGCTTGACCTGGATGTCGAAGAGCGTGTCAGGGTCCACAGAGACGCCCGTGCGCTCGCGGAGCAGGGAGGCCAGCCCGTTCTTGTTGTCCCGCTTGATTTCCCGCCACTGCCGGCGGAAGCCCGCGTCGTTGGCGAACTCCTCCAGCTTACGGATCTCATGCTCCAGGTGCCGCGGCCAGTTCGGGCCGATTGATTCCGTGATGAGCGCTGCCAGCCGCGGGTTCGACAGCAGGATCCACCGCCGCGGCGTGACCCCGTTCGTGACGTTGAGGAATCGCTCCGGGTACAGCTCGTGGAAATCGTGGAGAAGCTCGCGCTGCAGCAGCTCCGTGTGCAGTGCCGCCACGCCGTTCACCGCATGGCTGCCGACGGCAGCCAGGTGCGCCATCCGCACCTGCTTGGGGCTGCTCTCCTCGATCAGCGAAAGTTTGCGGAGTCGCGCGTCGTCTCCCGGATACCGGGCGCGAACGTCCTCCATGAACCGCCGGTTGATTTCGTAGATGATCTCCAGGTGCCGCGGCAGCACTTCCTGGAACAGCGGCACCGGCCACTTCTCGAGCGCCTCCGGCAGCAGCGTGTGATTCGTGTACCCGAACGTCTGCTGGGTGACGCGCCACGCCGGCTCCCAGTCCATGCCGTGGATGTCCATCAGCAGGCGCATCAGTTCAGCCACGCCGATCGACGGATGCGTGTCGTTGAGTTGAACGGCGAATGACTCGTGGAACGCCTCAATCGGGTTGTCGAACAGCAGGTGCAGCCGGATCATGTCCTGCAGCGAGCACGACACGAAGAAATGCTGCTGCATCAACCGCAGGCGCTTCCCCTGGATCGGTTCGTCGTTCGGATACAGCACCTTCGTGATGTTTTCCGACGAGACCTTCTGATCGACCGCCCGGTAATAATCGCCGACGTTGAACGCCTGGAAATCGAACGACTCGACGGCCTCACCCTTCCACAATCGCAGCAGGTCCGCCGTGTTCACGCCGTACCCGGGGATCGGCGTGTCGTACGCGATGCCCTTCACGACGTGGTGGGGGACCCACCGCACGCGGTACCCGCCGCGCCCGTTGTCCTCGTACACGGTGTATCCGCCGAAACCGACGTTATAGCTGATGTCCGAGTGCGGTATCTCCCACGGATTCCCGTGCCGGAGCCACTTGTCAGTCACCTCGAACTGCCGTCCGTCCCGAATCTCCTGGTCAAAGATGCCGAACTCGTACCGGATGCCGTAGCCGATGGCCGGCACCTCCAGCGTCGCCATCGAATCGAGGTAGCAGGCCGCCAGTCGCCCCAGCCCGCCATTCCCGAGCCCCGGTTCCTCTTCGCAGCGCAGCACCGCATCCAAATCGAGCCCCAGCCACGCCACCGCCTGCCGCGTCTGCTCCAGCACGCCAAGGTTGACGAGGCAGTTCCCCAGGTGCGGCCCCATCAGGAACTCGGCCGACAGGTAGCTCACCGCGCGCACGTCGCGCCGGCGCAGCGTCTCGATCGTGCGGATCCAGCGGTGCATGAGCCGATCGCGCAGCGCGTGGGCAACCGCCAGGTACCAGTCGATCGGTTTCGCGAGTTCCGGGATGCGGCCCTGCGTGTAGTGCAGGTGGTCGAGAATTGCCCGCCGGATCGTCTCCGCATCCATGCCCGTGCGGTCATCCTCACAGCGGACGGGAACGGGAGAATGCGCCTCAATGGTCCGGCTCATGAGTTGCCCTCGCAGTACGGTGATCGGTGTGAGGGGGGCAGGCTGCGCGGACCTGCCCGCACCTGCGCAGTCTAGACGCGGAATCCTGCTGAAACAAATCTGCCGCAGGTGTACGACTGCGAGCGAGAACGGCGACTTTCCGCTACGGCTGGATGACCGGACCGCCAAACCGCCCGTGTTGCTCCGTTCTGCTCCTTCTGCTGCCCGCGAGAGGAGCGGGATCGCGCAAAAACTGCCGATGTCCTTCCACATGGGGTGGTATCCCCAAAATGACGCACTCCGATTGACCGACATTTGCCCGGAATCTAAGGATTCATCGCAGGCAATCTTCCACCGGTGATGCGAAGCTCCCATCACCTCCAGCGGAATGGATTGCTCTGCCTGAAGAGGGGGGGCTCGCGACGACGAACCCTCTTCCCGACCCGTGCTGAAACCCGTGCCAGGTCGTGCGTGCGCGACACGCTCCAGGTGCGCGCACAGCAAGCGGGCCGCGGCAGTGAGCAGCCATCAGGGACGTGACAGACGGGATGAGTGATTTGTGCGTGCAACATCCATCGCGGCGCGCCCGCGTTGCTTCCGACGGTCACCACATCGAGGCATCCGAGCACTGCTGGTTACCGTGGCGCTGGCGTGGTTCCTTCGAGCGCCTCTGAAAGCAGACGTGGTGTTACTGCCGTCACGCGTCGATCTCGATGCGGATGGCGACGCCGACATCGACGACGGCGCGTTTCTCCGCGCCTGCACTTCCGGCGCGACGGTGGCTCCCGCGAGCTTCGCATGCGGCGCCGCCGACCTCGATCGCGACGGTGACGTTGACCAGGATGATTTCGGCATATTTCAGCGCTGTGCCGACGTCGGTGATCGCCTACCGCGGACCGCGAGTTGCCGCCTGCACGCGATCGGCCTCAGCCCGCGCACCTTCGATGGAGCGGGATTCACGGAGGCGTTCGAACGAGCGTCGCGCCTGGGGCAGGTCGGCCTGGTGCAGGTGCCGTTTGCGTGGGACGCCTTCCACGGCCGCACGGACTATCCCACGTACACGCGTGATTACGACTGGCTCATCGGCCCCACACCTCCGGACGACCGAAGCCTCTTCGAGCGCCATCGGCTCCACAAAGCGTTCTGGCTGAACTTCCTCAACCCGTCGAAGCCGTCCACACTCAATCTGGCCGGCGACATGACCCAGGCCGCATTCACGAATCCGCAACTGGCGTCGGCGTTCGTGGAAGAGTGCGTCTGGCTCGCAGACCGCTACCGGCCCGACTTTCTCGCCCTCGGAACCGAAATCGACAGCTATCTCGCCGTCATCAGCGTGCAGGAACGCGATGCGCTGCTGGTGACGCTGCGCGCCGCACACGACGCGATCAAGAGGGCTCACCCGCGGATGGTCGTTTTCGTCTACTTCCAGTACGAAAACGTTCGGCGCGGCAATCTCTGGGACGTGATCCGTCCGTTCGCGGAATTCAGCGACCTGTACGCGTTCAGCTCGTACCCCGCAATGCCGGTCAGCGGCACCGACACCGGTTTCACGGCCGCCACATTGCCGGCAGATTACTACGCCAGCATTTCCGCACGTCTCGGGACCGCCCGTGCACAGGCGCTGGTCGAACTCGGACACCCCGCGCGTCCCTCGTCCGTCTTCAATGCGGGCAGCGAGAGCGAGCAGGCGGCATTCATCCGGCGCGTCGCCGATGTCCTGCCTTCCCAGATGGCCCTCGTTGTCTGGACGTACCTCTACGATCCCGTCCTGGAGGGCGTCTATACAGGTGCAGGGTGCGATTTGTTTGACGACATGGGGCTGCTTCGCCGGGATGCGCCGGGTCTGACCCCGGCACATGACGCTTGGCAGGCACTCGGCTCGTGAGCCGTCTTAAGACGCATTCGCCGCCGGTGCGACGTACGGGTCCCGCTCGAGGCGCCCGAGCAGGCGCAGCAAACCGTCGAGGATCGTCATCGGATGCGGCGGGCACCCCGGGATGTAGAGATCGACCGGCAGAATCGAGTCCGCGCCGTCGTTCTGCTCCGCGTGCCCGACGTAGGGACCGCCGGAGATCGCGCACGCGCCGACGGCGATGACGATCCTGGGCGAGGGCACGGCGTCGTACGTCTTCCGCAACGCGAGCTTCATGTTCTGCGTCACCGGGCCCGTGATCACCAGGCCGTCCGCGTGCCGGGGCGAGGCGACAAACTGCACACCGAACCGCCCGAGATCGAACACGACCGTGCTCAGCACGTTGAGATCCGCCTCGCAGGCATTGCATCCACCCGCGCTGACCTGCCGCAGCTTGAGCGATCGCCCGAACAGCCGCCGGCTGCGTTCGTCGAGTTCCCGCGCCAGCGCGAGCTGTGATCCGTGCGTGGTGACGGGGTCCGCAACGTCCATCGCCGCCTGACCGCTCGTCAGCACCAGGTCATCCCGTCGCCGGACGGCCATCCGGTAGTCCTGCGTGTACGTGATTGCGTCCGTCGGGCACGCCTCCACGCAGTCGGTGCAGAACAGGCAGCGTCCCAGGTCAATCTTCGCCGTGTGGTCCGTCATCGCGATCGCACCGGTCGGACATGCCTCGCTGCAGGCGCGGCAATCGTGAGGGCATAAGGAGGTATTCAGCACGGGCAGTCCACGGTAACGATCCGGCAGCGCCGGCGCGGACCTGGGAAAGGAGATCGTCCGGTGCCCCTGCTGGATTCGGCCAATGATCGCTTTCAGCATCGCTCTGCCGGGCCTGAGGCCGCGGCCTCCTGGTACGCCTCGCGCCGGTGCATCTCACCGGCCGCAGGGCTACAAGTCATGCCCGCAGTACGAGAGATTGAAACTCTTGTTGCACAGCGGGAAGTCCGAAATCTGCTGCTCACGCAGCGCCATCGCCAACCCCATCCAGTTGTGGAACGACGGATCGACCACCTTGTACCGCCCGAATCGTCCCTCCTCATCCGTGAATGCGACGTGACAGATCTCGCCGCGCCATCCCTCGGCCAGCGACACAACGATCCGCCCCGGCGCCAGCCCGGGTACCTTGCTCCGCACCGATCCGACCGGCAGAGCCCCGAGCTGCTCCTCGATAAACTGCAGTGAATGCCCGATCTCCAGCCACCGCACGTAGGCCCGTGCAAGAACGTCGCCCGTCTGCCAGGTTGACACCGGCAGGTGGCTGAACTGGTAAATCCCGGTGGGGTAATCCTGCCGTACGTCCTGTCGTACGCCGCAGGCCCGCGCCGCCACGCCCACCAGCCCGAGTTGCCGGCAGGTCTCCGCCGAGACCGGCCCCGTTTCCCCGAACCGCGCCATCACCGATGGCGTGTCCCACAGCAGTTTCACTGCGCTCTGCACGTCGCGCCGCGCCGCCTGCAATCGCCTGCGGAGCTCGGCCAGGCGCGCGTGGTTGAGATCGAAAACCACGCCGCCTGGCCGTATCAGCCCACGTCCGAACCGGCTGCCGCACAGGAGCGCCGTCAGATTCAGGAAGTCACCGCGGATTCGACCGCAGTACGACGAAGTCGGCAGGTAACCGACGTCGTTCGCCAGTGCGCCCAGGTCACCGGTGTGATTTGCGAGCCGCTCCAGCTCCAACGCGATTCCGCGGATCGCCTGCGCACGCGGCGGCACCCGGCAGCCCGAGAGACTCTCCACCGCCTGGCAGTACGCTGTCGTGTGCCCTGCGGTCGTGTCGCCGGCGAGCGTCTCCATGTAGTGGATGGTCCGCGGCGTCGGCCCGCCCGGCAGTGCGTTTTCCACCCCGCGATGCTGGTAACCGAGCGCGATCTCGAGGTGGAACACGTGCTCGCCGTGACACTGGAACCGGAAGTGTCCGGGTTCGATGATCCCGGCGTGAACGGGCCCCACGGCCACCTCGTGGACTTCCTCGCCCTCGACCCGGTAGAACTCCGTCGCCGCCGCCGCGCCGCCCGCCGGGTCGCGGGCCCGCACCGGCTTGAGCCACGGGTGACCGGCGAATGCAGTCCCGAACTGCTCGGCGATTTCCCGCTCGAACAGGTGTGCCTGCGGGCACTCCGGCGTGACTGACGCGCACCGCCCATCGGTGATGCGTCCACGCGCGAGCTTCAGCTGCCCGCTGCCGTCTTCGCCGAGCACCGCCACAAGCTGCAGGTCATCCGCCGGCGGCTTCATCCCGAAGAGCGCCACCAGGCGGCATCCGCCTCGCACGGCCTCGACCACCCCGGCGCCGAGCGCGTCCGCCTCGAGCAGCGGCACTTGACCGAGTTCCAGCGGCGCCCCGTTACCCGCAGTCACAAATCCGTCGTGATTCATGGCCGCAGCTCCAGGAATCGCGACGCGTCCGCAAGCATGGTTCGCAAGGGCGATGGAATGTAGAGCCCGAGGAGCAGGACCAGTCCTGCGAGCAGCAGCATCGGCACCAGCGTGAGCGCCGTCTCGCGATAACCGCTGCAGGTTCCGTTGGATGGTGTTCCCTGCACAACCCGCAGCACCGTCCAACCCATTCCGACGAAGACAATCATCAGCAGCACGAGGAAAACACCGGCCGCCACGAATCGCCCGCTGCCGATCGCACCGCCCACGATCATGAACACACTCAAGAACGGCCCGAACGGAGGCGATCCGGTGATCGCGAGGAATCCGACGAGGAGCATCGCCGCCGAGACCGGCAGACGCCGCAACGCACCCCGTACCTCCTCGATCGATTTGCTCCCGTAAGCGCGATGGATGTTGCCCGCGGAGAGAAACAGAACGCCCTTGGCCAGCCCGTTGTTCACCAGATGCAGCATTGCCCCGAACACCGCCGGCCCGCCAATGCCGATCCCGACCGCGAGAATTCCCATGTGCTCGACGCTCGAATACGCGAGCATCCGTTTGAAGTCGCGCTGCCGCACCATGAACACGGCCGCCACGCCCATCGAAAGCAGCCCCATTGTCAGCAGGACGTCGCGTACGAACGCTCCCTCGCCCGCCACCTGGCAGATGTGGTAGATCCGCAGGATCATCAGTGCGGCGCAGCTTGTCATCCCGCCCGCCAGCAGGGCTCCGGCGATCCCCGGCGCCTCGCCATACGCGTCCGGCTTCCACGTGTGCATCGGCGCCAGGCCCATTTTCGTGCCGTAGCCCACCAGCAGCAGCACGAACGCCGCGCGCAGCCACGGCTTCGACAGGCGCGGCGCGACCGCCACCAGATCGTCGTACAGCAGCGACGAGGGCAGCCCTCCGTGCAGTGAGGCGTACGCGAGGAAGAACGAGCCCAGCAGCGCCAGCGCGATGCCCACCGAACAGACGAGCAGGTATTTCCAGGTGGCCTCGAGCGACAACGCCGTCCGGTTGAAGTAGATCAGCGGCGCGCTCGCCAGCGTGGTCGCTTCCATCGCAACCCACATCAGCCCCCAGTGATGCGAACACGCCACCAGGCTCATCATGCTCACGAACGCCAGCAGGCACGCGCAGAACGTGCGGTTCTGCCGATCCGATCGATGACGGAGGTACCCGATGGCGTAAATGCTGCACAACGCGAACAGCAGGCTCATCACCGCGAGCACCAGCCGACCGAGCGGGTCGAGCACGATCCACCCGCCCATCGCCGGCCCCGGCGGCCAGCGCAGCGCGGCCAGCGTTGCCCCGGCATGCAGCACACCCGCGATCGGCAGCAGCAACGGGCGCGTGCGATTGTTCGGCGCCACCAGTGCGGCGGCCGCAAAGACGAGCGGCAAAATGACGATCACGTAAGCCATGTCAGGTCCCGGTCTCCCGCAACGCCGGGGTTACTCCTTGAGCGCGGACAGCCGGTCGGTGTCCACCGAAGCGAATTCCCGGCTGATGTGGTTCATGATGATCCCCATGACGAAGATGCCGACGAACAGGTCGAGCAGCACGCCCACTTCAACCAGGAACGGCAGCGGCTCGAGCAGCAGGAGGCCGAAGACGAAGATCCCGTTTTCGAGAATCAGGTAGCCCGCCACTTGCGTAATCGCCTTGATGCGCGTCGTCAGCACCAGGAACCCCGTGAGCACCATCGACAGCGACGTGGTCACCAGCAGGCGATCGCCGTCCATCCCGGCGAGCGGCAGCCGCCATGCGAACACCACCGCCAGCGCTGTCACGACTGCCGCCAGCATGAGTGTCGTCCCGAGGCCGATGATCGGCTCGATATCCTGCCGAATCTCCAGGTTGCGGATGGCCCGCAGCAGCATCCGCGGGATGATCAGCCCCTTGAGCAGCAGCGTTGCCGCGGCCAGCAGCAATACCCAGGTGGTGACGTGCTCATGGACCAGCAGCGGCATCAGCCCGAGAAGCACGCCCTGCAGCGTCACTCCCTGAATGAGCGCGCGCAGCCGGCTTGTGCCCAGCTCGAAGAAATTGAGCAGGATCAGCACGATCAGAATCGAATCGAGGAGAGAACCGCTCACGATCGTGTCACCACCAGCAGAAAGCCCAGGCCTGACAGCAGGGACGCCGAAATCAGCAGCTTCGGCACGTTCAGCAGGCGCAGCCGCGCCATGACCGACTCCACGACGCCGATCACCACCGCGATTCCGAGAACCACGCCCAGGAATACCGCCCAGTCGAGCCACGCCGACCCGGTTTGCACCGGCGCCGCCACTCGCGCGAGGACCGCCGCCAACACGAAGAGCTTGAGGGTCGCGCCGTACAGGATCATCCCCAAACCCGGCCCGCTGTGATCGAGCACCATCACCTCGTGGATCATCGTCAGTTCGAGGTGCGTGTTGGGGTCGTCGAAGGGAATGCGCGAATTCTCCGCCAGCAGCACGATGAGCAGCGTCGCCATGACCAGAACAAGCGCGGCGCCCCCGGCCGACCACGATCCCGACAGGTTCAGCATCCCCGAGAGGCTCAGCGACCCGGTTACTCGTGCCAGCACCAGCAGCGCAAAAAACAGCGCCGGTTCCGCGAGGCACGCGAATGTCACTTCGCGCGCCGAACCCATCCCTTCGAATGCGGACCCCGTGTCGAGCGCCGCGGCCGCCGTAAAGAATCTCCCCAGCCCCAGCAGGTACGCGAACAGAATCAGGTCGCCCGTGAAACCGATCACGCCCGGGCTGCGCCCCATCGGTACCAGCAGCCCTGCCAGTATTGCGGTAACGAGTCCCACCGCCGGCCCGGCTAGGAAGACCCACGTCGTCGTGCGGCTGGTCACGCAGTTCTTGCGGAAAAGCCGCAACAGGTCGTAGTACGGCTGCAGCACGGGCGGCCCGACACGACCGGCGAAGAGAGCCTTCGTCTTGTTGATCACGCCCTGCAGCAGCGGCGGGAACGCGAGCAGCACGAGAATCTGGAGAATCCGGTTCATCGATACCGCCCGTCACATGAACAGAGGCTCAATCACTCCGCGGATCGGCAGTGCCCAGAGCAGCAGCCCGACCAGTGCGACCAGCACATAGAGGATGTACAACTGCACGCGTCCGTGCTGCAGGAACCGCAGCCGCAGCGCGATCCGTTCCAGCCGACCGGCTGCCGGCAGTATCACGCCATCCAGCACCGTGTCGTCCACGTGGCTCTCGAAGTGCGACGTCGCCGGGAAGAACCCGTTGATACGCGGGGGATGGACGCGCGGCCGCAGCGCCCAACCGAACAGCGCCACCAGAAACTGCGCGAACGACGACGAGGTGTACTGCATCCGGGCGGTCGGACGCGCGTAGCCGCAGTCCCACGTGCCGACCGTTCGCATCGCCTCGCGCTCTGCCCGCGTCCGCAGCCATACGTACGCACCGGAGACACAGGCCAGGAGCAAGACACCGGCGAAACTCACCCAGCGGAGCGGAACCAGCGACAGAATGCGTTCCTGCCCCGCGTCCGGCGCCCAGGCCCACGCCGCGCCGGTCAGAAGTCCCGCACCGGCTGCCGGAATGAGCCCGAGTCCGAAACAGCAGGCGGCCAGCACCGCCATCGGGTGCTGCATCAGCGATGGCGCTTCATGCAGCGCCGGCAGGTCCTGGCTTCGGCGCTCGCCGAGGAACACCGCGCCGAATACCTTCACAAAGCACGCCACCGCCAGCGCGCCCGTCATGGCCAGGGCAGGTACCGCCAGGGCCGCTGCCGGCCAGGACGCGCCTTCGCCGATGCCCATCGTTCGCAGAAGCCCGACGTAGATGAGGAGTTCGCTGGCGAAGCCGTTGAGGGGCGGCAGGCCGCAGATGGCGACCGCGCCGATGAGGAAGTACATCGCCGTCCGTGGCATTGCTGCGGCCATGCCGCCCAAACGGTCAATGTCGCGCGTCCCCGTCGCGTGGATCACCGCGCCCGCGCTCAGAAAGAGCAGCGACTTGAACAGGCCGTGATTCCACACGTGGAACAGGGCACCGCCGAGCCCGAGGACGATCCAGTCCGCCCGTCCGAGGCTCCGCCCGATGAGCGCGAGCCCCACGCCCATCAGGATGATGCCGATGTTCTCGATGCTGTGGTACGCCAGCAGGCGCTTCAGGTCATGCTGGCCGATGGCGAATGCCACCCCGAGCACCGCGCTGATCACGCCGAGCACAAGCACGAGTGTGCCCCACGCGACCGGCGGCGTCCCGAGGAGGCCGGAGACCCGCACGATTCCGTAGATGCCCATCTTGATCATCACGCCGGACATAACGGCCGACACGTGGCTGGGCGCGTTCGCGTGTGCCGAGGGCAGCCAGACGTGCAGCGGCATCATGCCGGCCTTGATGCCGAATCCGATGAGGCCAAGCAGGAAGATCCAGTGGGCTGTGCCGCCGGGAGCCGGCAGGGGGGCGAGCGCCCACGATCCACCGGCGCCGCGCATCAGCGCGAACATCGCCATGAGGCAGAGCGTCGCCACGTGCGTCGCCACGAGGTAGATCCAGCCGGCGCGGCATGCCTCGGGAGTATCATCATCCGTGGTGACCAGGAAAAACGCCGCGAGCGCCATCACCTCCCATGCCATCAGGAAGAGAATCGCATCGCGGGAGATCACGACGAACGCCATCGAGCCGGCCAGCAGTCCGTAAAAGACGCGGAGTTTCGCCCAGGTTGCCGGGTGCTCGCTCGCCGGCCAATACCGAAGTCCGTAAATTGAACCGAGCCCGCAGACCAGAAAGATCGGCAGGAGAAACACGGCGCTGAGCGCGTCCAGCTGAACCGCAAAGCGCCCCACGGGCAGTGACCAGTCAAATGCCAGCGCCGGACGGACGGCAGCCCCGATCCCGACCAGCGTGCCCAGAATCCCGACGCCGGCCGCCCCTGCCGCCAGCCAACTCGAGGCCTGCTCGCGACGCGCGATGTCACGGAAGGGCAGCAGCGCGGCGCCGCCGCTCACGCCAAGCGAAAGCGCCGACAGCAGTACCAGCACGATACTCAGGGTTGCCACGAAACGTCACCGACCCGTTGAGGCCCCGCCCGCGAGAGCCGGGAGTGTTGCTTCCACCCGTTGGATCTCGGCCAGGATCTGCTGACGCGTTCCCTGGCTCGTGATGACGGCCTGGACTCCCGGATCGCGCAGGCTGAAGGACAGTCGCGAGAGCATGTGCAGGTGCAGGCGGACGGACGGACTGATCAGGGCGAACAGCGTGTGCACCGGCTTGCCGTCGAGTGCCCCGAACTCGATCGGCTGCTCCAGAAAACACAGTGTGATCGTCGGCTGAGGGATGTGCAGGACGATCGGGTTCCGCACATGCGGGATGGCAATGCCGTCACCGACGGCGGTTGAACCCAGGCTCTCCCGGGCGAGCAGAATCTGGAGCAGGTACTCCCGATCCACTTCCTCGGGGAGCTTCATCAACTCGACAACCGACCGCAGGACCGACGGCTTGTCCATCCCGTCCACGCGGTAGTAGATGCCGCCGGCCTGCAGCGCCTCGCTCAGCCCGGGGGGCGGAATTGTCCCTTCCGGCTCGCCGAACAGCTCCGGGGATACCTGAATCCGCCGGGCCGTCGCCCACTCCAGCAGCTCCGCCCGGTTAAAACGGTATTGCTCGTTCACTCGGTAAGCGGGGATGATCCCATCGCCAAGCCAGCGGTAAATCGTCTTCTCAGAGACGCTTAGGAGCTTCGCTACCTCGCGGACTGTCAGGTGCATCGCCGTCGCCGCTTCCGCAGCTTCTCCATGCCTTGGACAACGGTGGACACTATCTCATTTGTGTCCCGTTTTGTCAATGCCGTGTCGCCACTCCGTTCCCTGGGCACGTTGTCACCCTCTCAACGCATCCCCTTGGCATCCTCCACCCGTTGGGCTTCTTCGGTTGACGCACCGCAGGGCTGCCCCGTATGCTCCGCACACTGGCAGGCGCAGGCGATGCGAAGCGCAACACGTCACCTCCGGGCACAGTACCACTACCTGAAGCGCCCGATCATTGACTTCATGCCTCTGCTGCTGCTCATGTGCATCCTCCTCGTGGCCGGGGGGCTCGCATTCCAGAAGTACTACCACGAAGAGAAGCTGACGTTCCTCCGTGCGCTCTACGTGACGTACTGCCTCATTTTCATGGAGCACGTGTTCCCGTTCCCGAGGCACTGGCTCCTGCAGTTCTTCTACCTGGCGCTGCCGCCGCTCGGGCTCGTCGTGATCCTCGATGGCATCGTCCGGTTCAGTTACCACATTCTGCGTCGTGACGAGACGGGGAAGGAGTGGGTGTGCGCCATGGCCTTGACCATGAACAACCACGTCATCCTGTGCGGGCTCGGCAAAGTCGGCCTGCGGGTGCTCCAGCAACTGGTCCGCCTCGGCGAGGAAGTGATCGTCCTCGAGCGCAACCCCCAGTGCCCCAATCTCGCTTACGCGCACAAGAACGGCATCCCCGTCCGTATCGGCAGCGGGCGCGAGGACGGCATCTTCGAGGAACTCAACGCCGCCCGCGCCAAGTCGATCATCCTGGCCACCAACGATGACCTGGCCAACCTCGAGATGGCCCTCGACGCCCGGAAGGCGCGCCCCGGCATCCGCGTCGTGATGCGCATGTTCGACCAGGAACTCGCCTCGAAGATCCGCGAATCATTCGAGCTGGATCTGGCGTTCAGCACGTCCGAACTCGCCGCGCCGCTCTTTGCCACCGCCTCGAGCGACCGCTCGATCGTGAACTCGTTCTACGTCGGCGACCAGTTGCTCGTCGTCGCGGAGATCGCCATCCGCGACAACGCGAAACTGGCCGGCAGCCGCATCCGCGACCTCGGCAAGCGCCAGGCCTTCGTCCTCTCGATCACCCACGCGTCCGGGACCGACGTCTTCCCGCACGCCGATCTCGAACTGCGGGCGGGCGACCGCATCACGGTCCAGACGGACCCGTCCACACTCAAGGAGATTCACCGGCTGAACAATGATCCGGAGTCCTGGTAGACAGGAATGAAAGCGCCCGCCGCGTCTTACCTGAGCGTGTGCGAGCCGACCGGTATGCACCCACCGAGGAGCCTGCATCATGGAAGGATTGATTTGCGTCGGTATCCTCCTGCTGCCGCTGTCCCTGATCGCCCTGTTCGTCGCGATTTCCTGCAGGCAGGCTCTTCGTGACCTGACCCTTCGCCTGGACAGCCTGGAAGTCGTTGTGCGCGACATCCGACGCGCCCGCCACGCCGCGGATGAGGCCCCCGAGTTCGCTGTGGACCGTTTCCTCGCCGCACGCAGAGCCCCTCAGGGAGATGAGGAGGTGTCCGCACCGGTTCCGCAGCAGCCGGCGGACCAGCGCGAATCCCCGCTCCCGCCTGTGAGCGTTCCCGATGAGCCTGCACCGGACCAACCTGGTGTCCCGCCGGTGCCTGAGACGCCGGAAGCTGTCGCCGCGCGGTCCAACGCGGGAGTCGCGGAACTGCGGACGACCGCGCCCGCCGCCACCTCGGTTTTTGATCCCGCGTACGTCAAGCCGGAGCCCAGAACGACGCTCGAGGAACAACTCGGCACCCGTTTGACCGTCTGGATCGGCGCGATCGCCCTCGCCCTGGCCGGCGCCTTCCTCGTCAAGTACACGTTCGACCGCAACCTGCTGACACCGGGTATTCGCGTCGTCCTCGGCCTCGCTTTTGGCGCCGCCCTGCTGGCAGCAGGGGAGTGGATGCGCCGCAGTTCCCCGCGAATCGCCGAGGGCGTTTCAGCTGCCGGCGTCGCCGATCTCTTCGCCTGCCTGCTGGCCGCCACGAACCTGTACCGCCTGATCTCACCGTACACCGGCTTCGCTGCCATGGCCGCCGCCACCGCCCTGGCCGTCGTGCTGTCGCTGAGGCAGGGCCCGTTCGTGGCCGCCCTCGGGCTTGTTGGTGGATTTCTCACGCCCGCGCTGATCCACACGGGCGAAACACGCCCGCCGCTCTTCGTCTATCTGCTGCTGCTCGAGATCGGCCTCTTCGCCGTCACGCGGCATCGACGCTGGCTGATTCTCACCGCGCTGACGCTCATCGGAGCGATGGCCTGGGCGGGGCTGTGGCTCGCGGTCTTCTTCGAGCCGGATCACAGCGCCTGGATCGGTGGCTTCCTGCTCGCGTCGGTTGCTGCCATCGCATTCGGGGCCGGGCTCGAAAATGCGAAGGACGTTTCCGAACGCGACTTGCTCGCGTCCCGCGTTCTTGTGTACGTCGGCGGCAGCATCGGCCTCATCCTCACCGGCGCCCTCGCCAACGTTGCCCACTACGGCTGGCAGGAGTGGAGCTTCCTCCTGCTGCTCGGCGCGGGCTGCATGACGCTCGCACGCCTCCGGCCCGCCATGCACGGCCTGCCCTGGATCGCCGCGGGCGTCTCGCTCGTCATGTTTGTGGCCTGGTCGCACGCCTGGCCTCGCCCCGGCCGGGGCGAGTTGGGACTGCTGGCCGCGTTCTTCGGCTTCCTCTACGCCGGTGGCGCATACCTCTGCCTCTGGCGGTCGCAGCGCCCGGATTTCTGGGCCGCGCTCTCGGTCCTGAGCGGCCTCGCCTGGACGACCGCCGCCTGGCACGAGATCGGTGGTGATCCCGGGCGACTGACGTGGGGCGCCGTCGCTCTGATCCTGGCGGCAGCGTATACCGTCGCGTCGGTTCCCGTCCGGCGCCGACGCGCCTCCATGCCCCTGGCGGAAGACGCGTTCACCGTCCTGGCTGTCGGCGTGGTCGTGCTCGTCTCCCTGGCCGTCTGGATGGATCTCGAGCGCGAATGGATCGCCGTCGCCTGGGCAGTCGAGGTGCCGCTGGTCGCGCTCGTCGCACGGCGGTGGGATCTCCCGCGTCTCCGCTACCTTGCCCTGCCGCTGGTCGCGCTCGTGCTCGCCCGGCTCCTGCTCAATCCCGGGATCGCGACCTACCCGCTGGGCCCGCGCCCCGTACTCAACTGGATGCTCTACGGCTATGGCATCCCGACGCTCGCACTCACCGCGGCCGCGTGGCTCTGGCGACGCCACCGTGACGACTGGCTGATCACCGTGCTCGAAGCGAGTGCGGTCGTGGCAGGCCTCGCTCTCATGACCGTCGAAATCCGCCACTACTTCCAGGGGGACCTGCGACTCCGTGCCTTCCGGCCGCTCGAACCGCCCACGTACGCGGTCTTCTGGCTGTTGGGTGCGATCGCCCTCCGCGAACTCGGGCGCGCGTGGTCCCGCATGTCTCTGACCACCGCCGGCCGAATCGTCGTGGCGGCCGTTGTCGTGGGAATTGTCATGACCCATGCCGGGGCGCTGCGCCTGTGGGCCCACGCGGGGCCCGGCAGCCTGCCGATTCTCAACACGCTTCTCTGGGCGTATGGCGTGCCCGCCGTGCTGCTCTTCGTGATCGCCGTCCGCGCCCGCGGGTCGGACCGGCCGGAGGAAACGATCGCCTGCTCCGTGCTCGCGCTGCTCCTGGTATCCCTCCTGATCCTGTTTGAGGTCCGCCATTACTTCCACGGCGTGGTCTTGCCCGACGGGTATCGAACGCAGATGCTCCTGCCGATGGAAATGGCCACCTACGCCGTCGCCTGGCTCCTGCTGGCACTGGGCCTGCGCGAAGCGGAGCGCCGCCACTCGGAGTTCGGGTTCGAGCGGTTCGGCGTCGCCCTCCTCTGGCTCGTCCTCGGCCTGCTCGCGATCGCGCTCCTCGTGAGCAATCCGCTGCTGACGCCGTACGACGTCGGTGCGGCCCTGCTTGTCAATCGGCTCCTGTGGATCTACGGCCTGCCCGCCGTCCTGCTGCTCGCCGCCGGCCTGCGCGACCATTCGCCCGCGACGCTGCCGCTCGCCCGGGCCCTGCGGATCGGCTCGCTGGTCCTGTTTTTCCTGCTGATCACGACCCAGGTGCGCCAGTACTTCCACGGCGCGGTGTTGAGCGAGGGCGATGTCCTTCCGGCCGAGCAATACACCTACTCGGCCGCCTGGATCGTGTTCGGGATTGTGCTGCTCGCAGTGGGGATCTGGTCCCGCTCGGTGACCGCGCGCTACGCCTCGCTGGCGGTCATGATGCTCGCAGTCGGCAAAGTGTTTATCATCGACACCGCGCACCTCCGCGATCTGTACCGCGTGTTCTCATTTCTCGGTCTCGGCGTCAGCCTCCTGCTCCTGGCGTATTTCTACCAGAAGTTCGTCTTCCGCCGCGCCCCCGACCCCGCCGGGCACGTCCCGTTTTGAACCGGCATGTGACTGCTGACTTCGCAGAGTGCGCGGTGAAAGAGGGAGTGAGAGCCCGAAACGAAACCCGGCCGACGCGCGGCATGAGCCGTGACTTCTCAGTGCCTACCGCGCGCTTCCAACCTCACCGCGCGATTTCCTTGCTCTCGCTGACGCGGTTGAAGTACATGGCGGCGTCCCAGACGGGGCCCATGTCGCCAACCGTCTTCTGGGCGACGATTGCGGTGCGGTTGCCGAGGTCCAGGCCGGTCTTCACCCGTGTTTTGAGATCGAGGTCGCCCTTCACGGAATTGTCGCGCTGCACGCCGATGTAGCCGGCGATCAGCCCCGCGCTGCACGCATCGCCCGCGCCCGGGCGGTCGAGGATCACGTAGTCGAACACGTCGCCGACGACGTACGTGTCGTCCGGCAGCAGGGCGGCCGACGTCCACACGCCCGTCTCGTTGGTGATGCGTTTGCGGATCGTGAGCACGTACAGTTCGCACTTGTCGCCGTACCGGCTCTTGAACGCCTGCAGCACCTGCCGGCTGCGTTCGATGAGCACGTCCATCGGTGCGGTGTCGTCGACGCCGCAGTCGATGCCGAAAACAGCCTTCGCATCCGTTTCCGTGGTGATCAAGCCGGTAATCCACCCATTCCGGAGGTAACTGTCGATCGCCTTCTGGGCGTCCGACGGAGACCAGAGCTTTTTCCGGAAATTCACGTCGAAAAAGACGGGAACATTCCCGGATCTGGCCTTGTTCAGGCAGAACTCCGTGTTTTTCGCGCAGTTCGCGCTCAGCGCCGGCGTAATCCCGCTCACGAAGAGCGCCGACGCTTCGGCCAGGGGGTCGAAGAGCGTCTCGTCCGGCTGCATCTGCGCGATGGCTGCCCCCGCCCGGTCGTAATCGACGCGCGCGACGATCGGGCCCATGCCCTGTTCGAGATAGTACACGCCGTTGCGCCCGCCCTTGGTCCAGCGGACGTGCTGCAGGCCGACGTGGTACTTCTTCAGGTCGGCCACCAGCGCCCGCCCGGCCAGGTCATCGTTCATCGCGGTGATCAGCTCCCCGCGCACGTGCGGCGAGTAGCAGCTCAACTTCGCGAGCACGTTGGCCTCGCTCCCCCCGGCGGTCATGTTCACGACATTAGAGTCGCCGAACGCTGCCGGACCGACCGGCGACAGCCGCACCATCACCTCGCCGAACCCGAAGACTGTGCGCGTTGCAGTCATTGTCAACCTCGAGTCAATTCACCGCAGAGACGCTGAGGACGCTGAGATTAGAACATGAAGCGGAAAGACGGTCTATGGCAGTCGCCCATGCGGGCGGCTTCCGGTTTGTTCTCGGGTGTCCGTTGTCAATCGTCAGTTGTTTGTTGTGCCAGGCAGTTCTTGAGCAGATCAGGACTGGACGTGGCGCTCACGAGGGCGTTCCAGTACGTCGCAGGTCGCGGACCGCAATCACTTGATGCTTCTACTGCTCTCCTGAATCCTCAGCGGTTTCAGCGTCTCAGCGGCCGATTCCCTGCACGCGCAAGATGCTTTCGCCGCGCCGGCCTTTCTCACATTCTCAGTCCTCGACTCGCAGTTGTGCCGCCTTGCGCTCATTGATCAGGCGAACGCACTGCACCATCGCCGTGCGGCGACCGGATTCGAATGTGCTCTCAGCGTCGCACAGCCACAGCACAAAAGCGGGCTGAAGATCCGCGCCTCGGACCTGGTGCCAGCCGTACGCCACCGTGTGCCTGTTTGCGCGGTCGCCGATCACCAGTTCCGCCTCTCCACAGGCGATGAAATGTGCAGTGGGAGACAGCGCCTGCTTCACGAGGATGACGAGCACGACCAGGGCCGCCAGGTAGATCGCGCATTCGACCGCGGGCCATGGCCATTGGACCGTCACCTCGACGCAGCCGCTGAGGCGGCCGATCAACGTGAATCCAACCAGGCCCAGGCAAACCCGCAGGCTCAGCCCGGCGAATCCACGCAGGGGATCCGGCGGATTCCAGCCCCTGCGCTTCGACGATGCCTCAATGACGGAACCGCAGTCGAAGACCTGCCACGGTCGGTCGAACTGCCCGCCACACTCAGGGCAGCGATGCTCGACCGGCAGGCCCTCGAGCGAATAGCCGCACCAGGGGCAATTCGCGAGCGAGCCGGCTGGGACCGAAGCTTCCTGCCGACCATCACCCGGCATCACCGACTGCTCCATCCGGACGCGCAAGCCTCAGCGAGTCCGGGACCTCGAGCGGACGGGTATTCCGCCCGTGCGAGGATGCCTCCCGGAAGTTTCTCAATTCTCAACTCTCAATTCTTCCGCAGTTCCACAAACCGCGCGTACGGCCCGTCCCAGCGTGCCGTGTCCTTCGGCTCGTACACATTGACTTCGAAGGATGCGCGGATCAGCTCGCGCGCCTGCCGGATATCCTTCAATGCACCCGTCGCGACCGCCTGCACGGCAATGTTGCCGGCCGCCGTCGCTTCGACCGGCCCGGCGATGACCGTCCGCCCCGTCGCGTCCGCCGCCCACTGGCATAGATGCGTGTTCTGCGTGCCGCCGCCGACGATGTGGATCACCTCCGCCTTGCGCCCTGTGCACTCCTCGATGCGGGCCAGCGTCTGGCGGTAGACCATCGCAAGGCTCTCGAGGCACACCCGCACGGTTTCGCCCGGACCCTCCGGCGCCTTCTGCCCGGTCTTCTCGCAGAACGCCTTGATCCGCGCCGGCATATCGCCGATCGGCATGAAGCTGGGGTCGTCGGGGTCGAGGATCGCCACGAAGGGTTTCGCGTCGGCCGCCATTTTCGCCAGCGTGCCGTAGTCGAACGGCGAGCCTCCGCGCTCCCACGTTCGCCGGCACTCCTGCACGAGCCACAGGCCCATGATGTTCTTGAGGAACCGGAACGTCCCACCGACGCCGCCTTCGTTTGTAAAGTTGTAGCGGGTGGAGGCCTCCGTGATAATCGGGCTCGTCACCTCCATGCCCATGAGCGACCACGTGCCCGAACTCAGGAACACCCACGGCTTCGCGCCGGTCGCCGGGACGGCCGCCACCGCTGAGCCGGTGTCGTGCGTGGCCGGCGCGATCACCGGCACGTCCCCGATGCCCAGTTCCTCGCGAATGTGCGGCAGCATCGGCCCGACGATGGTGCCGGCCGGCACGATCTCGCCGAAAATGCCCGTCGGGATGCCGAACCGCTGGATCAGAGGCGCCGCCCACCGTCCGGCCTTCGGGTCGTACGCCTGTGTCGTCGTCGCATCGGTGAACTCGTTGCACTTGCGCCCCGTGAACCAGAAGTTGAACAGGTCCGGCATCATGAGCAGGGATTGCGCGGCCTCCAGCAGCGGCGAACCGGCCAGGCGCATGGCCAGAAGCTGGAAGACGGTGTTGAACTGCATGAACTGGATGCCGGTCTGGCGGAAAATCTCCTCGCGAGCCACAATGGCGAAGGCCTTCTCCAGGATGCCGTTCGTGCGGGCATCACGGTAATGGAATGGGTTGCCGAGCATCGCGTCGTTCTTGCCCAGCAAGGCAAAATCAACGCCCCAGGTGTCGATGCCGATCCCGTCCAACCGGCC
>CAZJTF010000095.1:0-19977 GCA_964548565.1 uncultured Planctomycetales bacterium
CGAGACGTTTCGCCCGCCCGGCGTGGGCATCGCGTTCGGATGCGATGGATCGCTGGGTTTTACGCGCCAGATTGTCGGCGACTCCGGCGGCGATCCCTTCGTGCTCTTCAGCCGCGCGGGAGCAGGCGAAAGCGACCTGCTCGTCGTACCCGCACAAGCGCTTGCCTGCCGGGCGCTGGACGGACCGGGCGCCGCCCGTCTCGGTGCTGTGTGGACGCTGCCCGACGCAGCGGACGTGTTCAGCTTCGCCGGAATGATCCGCGTGTGGCCTGCGGATATCGACTCGCCCGAGCATGCCAGCCCCATGGCCGCGGACTATCGCCATCCGGTGCCGCTCGGCGTTGATGCCGGCCGACTGGTCCTGACGGACCCCGGCGATGTGAACAACGACGGCTTCAGCGAAATGCGCGGCTATTATGTCCTGCAGCTCGACGGCAGCATCGCGAAGGTGCGGATCGACGGTCGGCAGCGGATCCGTTTCTCGCCCGTTTTCAAGGTCGTCGACGTGTCCGACCGCGATGTCTGGGTGTACCTGGATGGGCGCCAGATTCGGCACATCGAGCGCGATGCGGACGGCAACGTGCTGTTCGAGCTCCCGGGTGTCCTGACGCGCGAAGCTCTTTTGGAGATTACCTCGCGCGCCAAGGAGCCCGCCCCATAGTAGGAGGCGCGCCATGTCGCTGGCCGGACGTGCGTGTATCGTGACGGGAGGCGGGAGTGGCATCGGACGTGCAATCGCGGTCCGGCTTGCTGCCGCCGGTGCACGTGTCGTCATCGCTTCGCGGACGCCGGAGGATCTCGACGCGACGGTGGCACTGGCGTCCGGCCTCCCCGGTCTGTGCCTCGCGCACCCCGCCGACGTCTCCCGCTCTGCCGATGCCGATGCTCTGGTGGCCCGCTGCCGCAGCGAGTTCGGGCGCGTCGATATCCTGGTGAACAACGCCGGGACCGCTCCGCTGACGCCCTTCGAGCAGATGAGCGACGACACCTTCCACGCACTGATGGCAGTCAATACATCCTCTGTATTCTATATGTGCCGGGCAGCCTGGTCCGATCTCCGGGCGACCCGCGGGGTCATCGTGAACGTTTCGAGTCTGTCGGCCGACGACCCGTTTACCGGCTTCGCCGCGTACGGCGGCAGCAAGGCGTGGGTCAACACGTTCGGACGCGCCATCGCCGCCGAAGGTCGTCCCCACGGCATCCGCGTGTTCACCGTCGCACCCGGTGCGGTCGACACGCCCATGCTGCGATCGTCCTTTCCGGAGTTTCCCGACAACCAGATGCTGCAGCCCGACGAAGTGGCCGCGGCAATCGAGTGGCTGCTGGATGATCGGAGCGGCCCGGCGTCTGGCGAGGTCATTCGCGTCAAGCGATGATCCCTCGACGGGTGCTCGGTGAGCGCAGTCCTGCATGCCGGAATCCACTGTTCTCTCTTTATGGAGTTGTCCGTGAAGTCGTATCGAAAGGAACTCTGGTTCAACACGCCTCACCGACGGGACTACATCAATATCACCGCCGAGGTGGAGGACGCGCTGAAGGAGTCGGGCATCCGCGAGGGAATGTGCCTCGTCAACGCGATGCACATCACGGCCAGCGTCTACATCAACGACGCGGAACCCGGACTGATCCGCGACTACGATCGCTGGCTTGAGGCACTCGCGCCTCACGAGCCGATCTCGCAGTACCAGCACAACGAGACGGGCGAGGACAACGGGGATGCCCACCTCAAGCGCCAGGTCATGGGACGCGAGGTCGTTGTCGCGGTAACGAACGGCAAGCTTGACTTCGGCCCCTGGGAGCAGATCCACTACGCCGAGTTCGACGGCCGCCGGCGCAAACGTGTGCTGGTGAAGATCATCGGAGAGTGAGCGTGCGGCACCCGGCAGACCCTCAGCGTCGCTTCGGCGCGCACGTCTCCATCGGCGGCGGGCATCACCTCGCCTTTGAGCGCGGAGCCGCGCTTGGGTGCGACGCAATCCAAGTCTTCGTCAAGAATCACCGTCAGTGGAGGAACCGCCCGCTCTCTGTGGAAGACATCCGGCTGTGGAATGTCGCGCGTGAGCGAACGAACATCGCCCCGGTCGTCGCGCACGACAGCTACCTGATCAACCTGGCCGCCCCGGATGACGCCCTGTGGACGAAAAGCATCGAGGCGTTCGTGGACGAGCTCCAACGCTGCGAACTCCTGGGGATCATGGGTCTCGTCACACATCCGGGTTCTCACTGCGGGGCCGGCGAGGCGTGGGGGATTGAGCGGATTGCCGCCGCTCTCGACCTCTGCCACCGGCACACGCCACGCTACAAGGTCCGCACGCTCCTCGAGGTGACGGCTGGCCAGGGCACGGCTATCGGTTACCGCTTCGAGCACATCGCGGAGATCATCGCCCGCGTTCATGAGCCGCAGCGCGTCGGAGTCTGCCTGGACACGTGCCACCTCTTCGCCGCCGGCTACGATATCGCCTCGCCCGGCGCCTACGAGCAGACGATCGCCGCGTTCGACCGTCTGGTCGGGCTCGATCGCGTGATGTGCATCCACAGCAACGATTCAAAGAAGCCCCTCGGCTCCCGCGTGGATCGCCACGACCACATCGGCAAGGGTCTGATCGGGTGCGCCGGGTTCCGCAACTTCATCAACGACCCCCGGTTCTTTGGCGTCCCCATGCTGATCGAGACCGAAAAAGGCGAGGACGAGAAGGGGCGGGAGTGGGACCGCATCAACCTGGCCGCCCTGCGGCGCCTGGTGGCGCGCGCCCGCCGGTCTCCCGCACCGCGGAGAGCCCTGGGGGCAGGAAAACACGCAAAATCGCGGAAAAGTGCACCTCCGCGCGGATGATGTCCGCCCGGACTCCGACGCACGCTCTTGCCCATTCGGCACCTCGCTTGACACGCTTTCGCCCCCCCGATTCAATGCCCGGCTGGCGCAGAAAGTTCCCTTCACAGAGGCGCTCACCATGGCCAGAGCATTCGTCCTCGGTCTCGATTTCGGCACCAATTCCGCCCGCGCGCTCATCGTCGATGCCCAGAGCGGCAAGGAGGTGGCGAGCGCGGTCGCGAACTACCCGAGCGGCGATGCCGGCGTGATCACGGACCGCAAGGACCCGAACGTCGCCCGGCAGGATCCACATGACTGGCTGGCCGCCATGACGAAAGCGACAAAAGCGACCATCCGCCAGGCTGCCGGCACGCGCGGCTTCAGCGCCGGCCGGATTGTCGGGATCGGCGTGGATACCACCGGTAGCACTCCGCTGCCCGTCGACGCGAACGGCCAGGCACTCTCCTCGCACAAGCGGTTCAAGAAGAACACCCATGCCTTTGCCTGGCTGTGGAAAGACCACACCTCTTTTGCCGAAGCGGAGGAGATCACGGAGGGCGCCCGCAAGGCTCATCCCGAGTACCTCGCCAAGTGCGGCGGGACGTACAGCAGCGAGTGGTACTGGTCCAAGGCGCTCCGATGCCTGCGAGTCGCCCCCGCAGTCATGGAGGAGGCCGCCAGCTGGGTCGAGCAGTGTGATTTCATCTCGGCAACCCTCACCGGCAACACCGACCCCGCGACCTGGAAACGCAGCGTCTGCGCGGCCGGCCACAAGGCGATGTTCCACGCGTCCTGGGGCCTTCCCGATGCCGCCTTCCTCGACACGATCGACCCAAAACTCGGCGATCTGCGACGGCACAAGACGTTCGACCGGGCGTACCCTGCCAGCGAGCGTGCCGGCGGCCTCGACCCGATCTGGTCGCGGAACCTCGGCCTGCAGGCCGGCACGCCGGTCGCGGTCGGCGCGATTGATGCCCATCTCGGTGCGGTGGGTGCCGGCATCCGCCCCGGCTCGCTCGTGAAGATCCTCGGCACCAGTTCGTGCGACATGATGGTCCACCCGAACACCGAGCCGCTGCCCGATATCCCCGGCCTTTGTGGGATCGTGGACGGCTCCATCATGCCGGGATACTTCGGCATGGAGGCAGGCCAGCCCGCCGTGGGCGACATCTTCAACTGGTTCGTCAACAACTTCGATGCCGGCCAGAAGGCTCACGTCACGCTGTCCAAGTCCGCGGCAAAGCTCAGCCCCGGCGAGAGCGGTCTGCTCGCTTTGGACTGGAACAACGGCAATCGCACTGTCCTGGTTGATCCGCGCCTCACCGGTGTTCTGGTCGGCCAGACGCTCCACACGACGCGCCCCGAGGTCTACCGCGCACTCATCGAGGGAAGTGCCTTCGGCGCCCGGATCATCATGGAGCGTTTTGAGGAGTACGGCGTGCCGGTGCGGGAAGTCATCAACTGCGGCGGAATCGCCGAGAAAAACGACCTTGTGATGCAGATCTACGCCGACGTGACGGGGCGCCCGATGAAGATCAGCCGCTCTGGCCAGACCTGTGCCCTGGGGGCAGCGATTTTCGGTGCGGTTGTTGCCGGCCCCGAACAGGGAGGCTACGCGTCGGTCGAAGAGGCGCAGGCTCGCATGTGCGGCCTCAAGGCCACCGTGTATCGTCCGAACGAACGCCATCGCGCCGCCTACGACGAGCTCTTCCGTCTTTACCGGCGTGTGCACGATGCGTTCGGCGTCCGGGATGCAGGCGGCTCGCTCTATGAAGTCATGAAGGAATTGCTGCGCATCCGCGATCGGGCACGCGGCCTCGCGTGATTGCCCCGAAGCAGCTTACCCGCCGGCTCGCATCCTGCGGTGGTGGCGGAACTTCGGAATCGCGCTAAGATACCACATCGCTGCACGAAGCCTCGGAGGTGTGGAACAGCTGCTGTGTCGGCGGTCTTTAGCGACGCCGGTCGTTCCAGGAAGCGACTGAACAGGACCCCGCGAGGTTCCGGTGCACTGTCTGCCCCGGCGGCAGCAACGCCGCGCCGCAGGAAGATCCGGCTCTGGTCAGCTTGCCCCGGGCTTCTTCGGAGGAAAAAAGAACATACAGAAGCAGGCTCGCATTGTATGTTTCGTCATTTTGCACAAGAGCGACTCTCGCGTGGCTGGCCGACGGGGCCGCCGCACGCAGCGGGAATGCTCAGCCTCCTGCTTGCCGCGGCCGTTTTTATCGTAGATGTGTCCACTCCGCTCGGCGTCGGCATCTCTTTTGGCTACGCCCTCCCTGTGCTTCTGGCTCTGTCCACACGAAACCGTCGGCTCATCATTGCCATGATTCTGCTGGCAGGCGGATTGACGTGGCTGGCCTTTGCCCTCGCCAGCGGCGGAGTTCCCTGGGTCGCCGCGCTCAACCGCACAGTCGCGATGACGGTCATCGCGGTGATGGCGGTGTTGAGTCTCACGCGCTTCTGCTCTCCCGCCGCGCTTCCCCCCTCGGGCACGGCCCTCGAGACGATCCTGGAGGCCGTCCCCGCATGCGTGTGGATGGCGCATGATCCGGACTGCCGGCTGGTGACCGGCAACCGCGCGTGCTACGAGTTCGTCCGAATCCCGGCCGGTTCGAATCTCGCCCACCACGATCTGCCTTGCCGGCTGCGGATCGACGGACGCGAAGTTGAGGAGCCCTACCGTGCTATACGGGCTGCAATCGCGCAGGGGAAGGACGTCCGGGGGCTTGAGATCGAGTTTCACTTCGATGACGGGACCGTCCGCTGTCAGTACGGTAACGTGGTGCCGCTCCTCGATCGGGACGGCCATCCGCGCGGAGCAGTGGGCGCGTTTCTTGACATCACCGACCTCAAAGCGGCTCAGCAGCTGCTCGCCCGCAAATCCGAAGAGCTCGAGCGGTCAAACGCGGAGCTTGAACAGTTCGCGTACGTCGCCTCGCACGACCTGCGGTCTCCCCTTCTGTCGCTGAACGGCTGCGTGCAACTGCTGGCGGAGCAGTACACCGGGCGACTCGACCCGGATGCCGACGAGCTGATCCGCTTCATCCAGCAGAGCGTTGCCCACATGGCGGATCTCATCCGCAGCTTGCTCGACTATGCGCGGGTTGGCTCGCGCCCCCTGAAGCCGGCGGCCTGCGACATGAATGAGGTGCTCGGGTCTGCCCGCGCCGACCTTCAGAATGTCATCGAGGCGACCGAGGCGACCATCGAGAGCGATCGGCTTCCCGTGCTCCAGGCAGACCACGACCAGATGAAGCAGCTGTTGCAGCACCTGCTGGACAACGCACTGAAGTTCCGCAGCGTCGAAACTCCCCGCGTGCAGGTCCGAGTGGACACGGGCGAGCGGGAATGGACGTTTCGGGTCGTCGATAATGGCATCGGCATCGATCCCCAGCACCACGCGCGCCTGTTCCAGATCTTCCAACGGCTTCACAAGGATGAGTCCCGTTACCCGGGGAGCGGCGTCGGCCTGGCGATCTGCAAGAAGATTGTCGAGCGCCACGCTGGCCGGATGTGGATCGAAGCTCAGCCGCAGAGGGGCTCGGCCGTCTGCTTTACCATTCCCAGGAGCATCCGGGACCGTTTGCCTCCGAGTTGACCCGCGCGGGCGCGCTGCCGAATAATACAGAGTGGGGTGGACCCCCCTTCCTTCAGGTGCACGAGCGCACTTCCGTCGTTTTCACTTTTTCTACGAAGGTCATCCACGCGCGTCACAGGGTGCGCGCTGCGAGGAGAATCGCGCGTGAAACATCATCCGAGGCATATTCTGCTGGTCGAGGATGACCCCGCCCACGCCAAGCTTCTGATGCGGCAACTGACGGACGATGAAGGTGGCCTCAGCGTGGATCGCGTGGAGGACGGAGAGTCCGCTTTGCAGTATGTGCGGCGCGAGGGGGCCTACCGCGCCAGCCCGCGGCCGGACTTGATCCTGCTCGACCTCCGTCTGCCGCGCATGAGCGGACTGGACGTCCTGCACGCACTCAAGGCCGATTCTGACCTGCAGGTCATCCCCGTTGTCATGCTCACCACGTCCGACTCGGACTGCGACGTCATCGAGGCCTACCGCCTGGGCGCAAACAGCTATCTCGTGAAGCCGATCGACTACGATCAGTACCGCCGGATGGTGCGCGACTTGAGCTCCTACTGGTCGTCCTGGAATCTGAGCCCGTCCTGGTCGCTGCACCGTTGAGCATGGATCAAGCGCCGTAGGTTGTGCCGGAATGGCAGAGATGGTCTGCGCTACGGAGCGGCCAGACGACGCCGCACGCCGGAACCCACATCGCGGGCGCCGATTGCTTCTCACGGCCCGCCGCTGGCATATACTTGGATGGTACATGCTGCCCAAAGCAGGGGAAGCTGCCGAAGCTGTTGCATGACCTCCCGGCGTCTGCCGGGTGTTCCGACGGCGCTGATGGACGTGCTCTGCGTTGAGGGGGTGCAGTGATGATCGAAATCGCTTTTCTCGTCTTCGCGCTGATTGTTTCCGTCGTCTCGCTCGGTATCGGTATTTGGGTTGCCTTCGTTCCTTACGGCTCTCTACTGGCAGGAACGCTCTTCGTTCTCTGCGGCGGATTGCTCGGATTCGGTTCGATCCTGACCATGCGGCAGTATGCCGGGCGTCGACCGGCTCCGCAGCCGGTGCCTGTACCTGTTTCTCCGCCAAACCGGTCGCGTGCTCGGCAGGCGGAGAACATGGGTTCCACCTCCACGAGCCGTCCGGCGGTTGCGTGAGCAGGCGTTCGCGTGCCGGGAGCTGCGCATAGCTTCTTCCAGGGGCACGTGTATGCCCGGGAAAGTATTACTTGCGGCGCATCAGGATCGCGGCGCGAACGGGAGTGGTATTGCCGCTGCGCAACAGCGGGTAGCCCGACTCCGGCAGCGGTGCGTTCACAAGCACTTGACATGCTCCGGTCGTTCCCTTAATCAAGAGCACGTCGGCAGGATCGGGCGCCGACAGTTCATTTCGCACGATGCGAGCGGCCGGGCTTGATCTCCGGCGAGTTCCCTAATGAACCCAGGGAGGGCTTATCCCATGCTCGTGATCTCACGCTGCCTGAACAGCGCCGTCCGAATCGGGGACAACGTCATCGTCAAGGTTCTGCGCATCGGGCAGAAGCGCGTCACGCTCGGTGTGGATGCTCCACCCGAGGTCTCCGTCCGCCGGGAAGAGGTTTCGGACCAGCCGCCGGCCACCCGCGAAGCGGTTCCTGCCCTCGATCTGCGGGTACTCGTGGTGGAGGATACGCCCGTCCACGCGCTGCTCATCGAGCGGGTTCTCTCCCGTCGAGGCGTCAAGAACGTGGTGCGAACCTCGTGCGGCGAGGACGCCATCCGACTCCTGAGCCTCGCCCGTGAGAACAAGGCGCTCAAGCCCGATCTCGTCCTGCTGGACCTGCAACTGCCCGGCGTTTCCGGTCTGCACGTGCTCGAAGCGGTGAAGTCGGTGCCTGCCCTCGCGTCGATCCCCGTCGTTGTCCTGAGCTGCTCGGATTCGGATGAAGAGGTGTCACGCTGCATGGCGGCCGGCGCCAACGCGTTCGTCGCCAAGTCGGAAAGCTATGAGAATTTCCGGCAGTCCGTGCTGCGGATCACGGATTTCTGGAGCCAGGTCCGTTCGGTAAACTGACGCTGCATCCGGGGATCGATCGGGGGGACGCGGTCACGCGCCGAGAGGCTCAGAACGGCGCCGACTCCTCAAAACCCGCCGGCGCGACGAAATCAGCCGGCGGCGTGTACGCGGGTTCCCCCGAATACGACAGGTTGTCGAAACGGGTCAGCTTGTGATTGAACACGAGCTTGACGACGCCTGTCGGGCCGTTGCGCTGCTTGTCCACGATAATCTCGGCGATACCGCGCAACTCTTCCGGGCAGTTTTCCTTCTTGTAGTACTCTTCGCGGTGCAGCAGCATGATGACGTCTGCGTCCTGCTCGATCGCGCCCGACTCGCGGAGGTCGCTCATGCGCGGTCGGTTGTCGGTCCGCCCCTCCGGGTTGCGGTTCAGCTGGGCAAGCGCGACCACCGGCACGTTCAACTCCCGGGCCAGCGCCTTCAGCCCACGGCTGATCTCCGCGACCTCCTGCTGACGGCTCTCGGTGCGGCCGGGGCTGTGCATCAGCTGGATGTAATCGATGAAGATCGCCTGGATCTTGAATCGCGCCTTCAGCCGGCGTGCCTTGGCCCGCAACTCCAGCACGCTCATGCCCGGCGTGTCGTCGATGTACAGGGGCACATTCGCGAGTTCGTCACACACGGTCGCGAGGTGCTGGATCTCGTCCTCACTCAGCATGCCCCGCCGGAGCTTGTGCGAGTCGATGCGTCCGCGCGAGCACAGGACACGCTGCACGACTGACTGTTTGCTCATCTCCATGGAGAAGAACACCACCGGGCGGTTGCTCAGCGCGATGTGCTCGGCCACGCTGAGACCGAACGCCGTCTTGCCCATGCTCGGACGGGCCGCCACGACGATCATTTCACCGTTCTGCATCCCGCTCAGCAGGTCGTCGAGCTCGATGAAGCCGGTCGGCACGCCGGTGATGTAGTGCCCTTCCCGCGACTCGATCTGGCGGAAGATCTCCTCGAGGTTATCGCGAATGGGCGTGGCATGCTCGGAGACGCGCTGATCCGTCACCTGGAAGAGGAGCTGCTCGGCGCGGTCGAGGATCTCCCGCGCCTCCTCCCGGTGGCCGTACGCTTCCTCGATGATCCGGCCGCCTGCAAGGATCAGGTCCCGGAGCATCGACTTGTCGCGGACCAGGCGGGCGTAGTGCTCGGCGTGCAGGTGCGAGGGGACGGACTCGGCGAGCTGGACGAGGTATTCGACGCCGCCGACCTCCGTCAACAGGAGGCGCCGCTCGAGCTCGTTGCGCACGGTGACCAGGTCGATCGGGTCGCCCCGGTCGTACATGTCCACCAGCACCTTGAAGAGTTCGCGGTGATCCGGCCGGTACAGCTTGTCGGCTTCGTTCCGGTGGACGATCGGCAGCACGTCGCCGATCGCATCGCGGTGCAGAAGCATGGAGCCCAGGAGGCTCATTTCCGCCTCGATGTCCTGAGGCGGCACCCGCTCCATCATCCGCGCCGTGATCGAATCAGAGATCGGTCGTGAGCGCGTCGACACCGGCTCCGTACTCATAGCGGCCTGCCTCCCTGCTTGCCGGCGTCTGCGGTTGCTCCGGCTTGGGCTCCTCTTCGAGCTCGCCGCTGCCCGTCTCTCGAACGACCCAGACCTTCACTTCCACCGTCAGGTCGTCCGTGAATCGCACGGGGACGGTCAACGTGTCCAGCCGCTTGATCGGCTCGCGGAGCTGGACCTGCTTGGCCTCCACGTCGTGCCCGAGGTCGCGAAGGGCCGCGGCAATCTCGCGCGGGCCCACCGACCCGTACAGGTGGCCTTCGAGATTGCAGGCAGCCGCGATGGTCACTTCCGCCTCGCGGAGCTTCTCGGCCTGCCGCTCCAGCGCTACCCGGCGGAGTTTGCGCTCCTCCTCGGCCTTGCGCTTATCCTCTTCGACCATCTTCATGTTGGCCTTGGTGGGTTCGACGGCCAGGTGCTGCGGAATCAGGTAATTCCGCGCGTAGCCTTCCTTCACCTCGACCACGTCGCCGGCAAGTCCGACCTTGGGGATATCACGACGCAACAGCAGTTTCATCCGAACACCTCGTTTGCTCTTATATCATGCCCGGCGGGGGTGTTGCACCTGCAATCCGGCGGGCCGGACCATTCACACGTCAGTACTTTGTTTGTTCAACCCCTCGGTGATCCGCCTGCCCGATCGCATACATCTGCCACCGCTGATGTTGGCACGCGGGCCTCCTCGCACGCACAGGCGCCGTCCACACTGTGGATACGCGCACAAACACCGCGACTCAGAACGGGATATCCCCGTCCTCGTGCGGCGGTGGGTCCTCCATCGGAGGCGGCCCCTCGGGAGCGGCCGCAGCCGGAGCAGGTCGCGCGGCCGGCCGCTGCGGCGCGCCACCCTGCCCGCCGCCGGTTCCGCCGCGCCCATCGCCCAGGAACGTGAAGTTCTCGACCACCACGTCCAGCTTGCTGCGGTTCTTGCCTTCCTTGTCCGTCCACTGGCGGTACTTCAGCCGGCCCTCGACCAGGATCGAGCGGCCCTTGCTCATGTACTGATTGATCACCTCTGCCTGCTTCCCAAACGCCGTCACGTCGACGAAGCAGACCTCTTCTTTCATGTTGCCGTCCTGCGCACGCCACTTGCGGTTTGTGGCCAGGCCGAACTCGCACACGGGTGTATTGCTCGGCGTGTACGACAGCTGCGGGTCACGCGTCAGGTTGCCCGCGAGGATCACACGGTTGAAGCTCGCCATCGGATCATTCCTCCGGGCGTTCGTCGCCTGCCTTCACAGCCTCTGCATCGAGGGGCGCCTCGCTCTCGTCGCGACGCGGTCCACGACGATCACGATCCCGGTCGCGATCACGATCGCGCTCGGGGCCGGAGCGGTAACCGCCCGAACGCCCGCCGATCCGCTCCGCCTCCGCCAGCGAGTGGTCCGCCGGCCGGGAAGCGATCTCCATGATCTCCTCCTGGCTCAGGTGGTCCGCCTGCAGGATCAGGCAGCGCAGGATGGCCTCGGACAGCCGCACGTCGCGTTCCATCTCGCCGATCTTGGACGCTTCGGCCTCGAAGAACGTCAGGCCGTAGATCGCGCGTTTGCGACCGCGGATCTCGTAGGCGAGCCGGCGCTCGTCCCACTTGTTCGCGACGATCACGCGGGCGCCGGCACGGTCCATGATCCGCGTCAGTTCCGCCTTCGCGGCATCCCAGTCCGGCGTGACGGCCGGATCGAACAGGAACATCGCCTCATACTTCTTCAAGATGCTGTACCTCCACTTTCGTCAGTACCCGCTCGCCCCGGCTGATCGTCGGAACGATTGTATTTGTTCATCGCGGCGGCCACGCCCTCACGCAGCCAGCATTCGGCCGCATCCGCGGCCCTGCCTACCGCCCGGTTCACCCGGTCGAGTTCCTCGGGCGAAAAGGTGCCCAGCACGTGCCGCACCATCCGCCCGCCGGCGACCCACTCGATCCCCACCCGGAGCCGGGCAAAGTCCTGCGTCCCGATCTCCGCAATGATGCTCGTTAGCCCGTTGTGACCGCCGGCCGACCCACTGGCCCGCACGCGGATCTTCGCGAGCGGCAGCGCCAGGTCGTCCGTGATCACCAGCAGGCTCGCCGGGTCGATCTTGTGGAAGGTCATTGCCTCCCGCACCGCGCGCCCGCTCAGGTTCATGTACGTCATGGGCTTGAGCAGCAGGACCTGCTCGCGTCTCACCCATCCGCTGCCGGAAATCCCGCTGAACTTCCGGCGGCTCACATCGATGGACCATCGCTGCGAGAGCGCGTCGATCACGCGGAAGCCGATGTTGTGCCGCGTGTTCTCGTACTCCTGGCCCGGGTTGCCCAGGCCCACCACGAGCTTCATCGCGCACCACCCATCCGCTCAGCCGCGCCTCATTCCTTCGCCTCGCCCTCCGCTTCCTCCTCCTTCTCCTTGCGCCCGATGATCTCAGGCTGCGTCGGCCCTTCCTCGGCGACCGCCGCGACCTCTTCCTCCGCCGCCTTGGCCCGGACCGAGCACACGATCGCCTCGGCCGGGGAAACGGCCGTGACGTTCGGCGGCATTTCAATCTCCTTCACGTGGATGGTCGCGCCCAGCTTGAGCTCGGCGACATTCACGCGAATCGAGGATGGGATCTCCGTGACGAGAGCCTCAATTTCGATATCGACCATCTGCTGGTCGAACACGCCGCCCTCGGCCACGCCCAACGGCGTTCCGCGGAACTCGAGAGGCACCGATACTGTGACCCGCTCGTGCAGATCGACGCGGGTAAAGTCGGCGTGCACCGGTGCGACGCCCAGGTGGTCAAACTGCACTTCCTTGATCAGCACCTGCCGCGGGGCGCCGTTGATCTGCAGTTCCACGACGTGCGCGCCGTGCTCGAGCAGGTTGCCGAGTTCCCGCGTTGGTACCGCGACGGCCTCCGGGGGTTCGCCGTGCCCGTAGATGATCGCCGGGATCTTGCCCTCGCGGCGCAGCCGCCGCGCCGCTTTCGTGCCCGACACCTGCCTCGCTTCCGCCTTCAATGTCGCAATCTGCATCCGAAGCCTCACATCTCTGAAAACCGAATCGTCACCGATTCAGACCGTTAATTCCTTCCTGACGCTGCTCCATTGGAGAACAGCGCGCTGACTGACTGGTTCAGGTGGATCCGCCGGATCGCCTCGCCCAGCAGGGACGCTACGGACAGCACCTTGATCTGGGGCAGGCGCTCGCGCACACCCTCGAGCAGCGGGATCGTGTTCGTCACGCCGATGTAGTCGATCTGCGCGCTCGCAATCCGGTCCAGGGCGGGCGGCGCGAAGACCGGGTGGGTGGCCGCCAGCAGGAAACGCCTGGCGCCGAACTGCCGCAGCAGCTTGATCGCCTCAGTGGCCGTGCCGCCGGTCGTGATCATGTCGTCGAACATGAGAACCGTTTTGTTTTTCACGTCGCCGATGACGCGGGAGGCCACGGTCGACATGCCGCTTGTGCGCCGCTTGTCGATCACCGCCAGGTCCGCGCCGAGCCGCGCCGCGTAGCCGTTGGCCTGCTTGACGTTCCCAACATCCGGAGAGACGACGACGCAGTCCTGAAGCTGGAGGGTCTCGACATAGCGGGCGATCACCGGCATCGCGGTCAGATGATCCACCGGGATATCGAAGAAGCCCTGGATCTGGTCGGCGTGCAGGTCCATGGCGAGGACGCGGTGAGCCCCCGCTTCGCTGATCAGGTTGGCGACCAGCTTCGCGGTGATCGGCGTACGGCCCTCCGCCTTGCGGTCCTGCCGGGCGTATCCGAAGTACGGGATGACGGCCGTGATCCGCCGCGCCGAAGCCCGACGCAGGCAGTCGATGAAGATCAGCAGCTCCATCAGGTTTTCGTTGACCGGCGGGCACGTGCTCTGCACAACGAAGCAGTCGCGTCCACGGACGTCGTCCTCGAGCTTGATCAATGTTTCGCCGTCGGGGAAATGCTCGACATTCGCACCGCCGGGGCGGATCTGCAGGAATTCGCCGATCTCCGCGACGAGAGCGGGGTTGCTGCTGCCGCCGAAGATCTTGAGCCCGGCGTTCCCCATCGAGTTCACAAAGTCCGGCTGAGGATGAGTCATCGACCACCGTCCCGCGAAATGCCGTCGGCGCCCCGGATCACGGATCCATGCGCGATCTGCTCGCTCGGCGCGACCTTCAGGGGCGCAACCAGGATGGACCCGTTCCCGATGTAGGTGTCGTCTCCGACGATGGACTCATGAATTCGTTTGCCGTCGAAATTCGCAAAGATCGTCCCCGCCCCGACGTTCACGCGCTGCCCGATCCGCGCGTCGCCGATGTAGCTCAGGTGCCGTGCTGTAGTTCCACTTCCCAGTTGAGTATTCTTAATCTCGGTGAACACGCCCACGACCACGTCGTCCTGCATCACGGTTCCGTCGCGCAGGTACGCGAACGGGCCGACGCTGCATCGGCGACCGATCTTCACCCGCCCGTGAATGTAGCTGAACGGGTAAATCACCGTGTCCTGCCCGATCTCCGCCCGCACGTCGATCCAGGTGTTGGGCGGATCGACGATCGTCACGCCCGACTGCATGAACTGCCGCTGGATGCGGTTCTGCATGATCCGGCCGACCTCGGCCAACTGCTCGCGGCTGTTGACGCCCATTGCGTCCTCGGCGGCCACGGCTGTGATCGCCAGTGCCCGGTAGCCGCTCTGGACGAGGATCCGCAGAGCGTCGGTGATGTAGTACTCGCCCTTCACGTTGTCCGGGCGGATCTGGTCCAGAGCCTCGAACAGCAGCTTCTTGTCGAAGCAGTAGTAGCTCGGGTTGATTTCCTTGATCCGGCGCTGCTCGGGCGTGCAGTCAGAGTCTTCGACGATCCCCTGCAGGTTGCCGTATGCGTCCCGGACGATGCGCCCGTAGCCGGCCGGGTCCTCGAGCAGAGCGGTCGCCAGGGTGACGGCCGAATTCTCCTGCTCATGCGTCCGGATGAGCAGTTCGAGCGTCTCGCTCCGCAGCAGCGGCATGTCGCCAGCGATGACCACCACGTTACCGTTGAAGCCCTTCAGGGCGTCGCGGCACATCATGGCAGCGTGGCCGGTGCCCTTCTGCTCCGTCTGCTCGACGAAGGTCAGGTCAGCCTCGTCCGCGAAAGCCCGGATGATCTGGTCCTTGCGGTAGCCCACCACCGCGATCAGGCGCTCCACGCCCGCGGCCCGGCACGCGTCCACGACGTACGCCAGCATCGGGCGTCCGCAGACTTCGTGCAGGACCTTCGGCAGGTCTGTGACCATACGCGTGGACCTTCCGGCGGCGAGGATGATCGCCGCCGTCGGCTTCTTCGCAGGGGGCATCCGCTTTCCATCCATGTCGTGTACCCGTCACACCGGCCGCGCTCCGGCCGGAACGATAACCCCGCCCCGGCAGAGCTGATCTGCCCGCGCGAGCGGAAGAACTACCCGGCCTGGACTCGAACCAGGAATACCAGGACCAAAACCTGGTGTGTTACCGATTACACCACCGGGTATACGAAGGTCCCTCGGTCGGGTCCTGCGGCTGTAACCACCTTGCGACGAATGATCCGCACATCGTAGATCGGTCGCAGCGTGTTGGCCGCACACGAGGTCTGAGCATCCTGCTGCGAGCCGGAAGCCCATTCTTCCCTGCCGGGAAGGCACCCCACAGGTGCGGCAAAAGCTTCGTCCGGCCATCGGCCGGCGAAACGAAGGGATCAGGGTAACCCAAACGCCTGTAAGGGTCAACAACACCTGAGCGGCCCATTTCGGACGCCTTCCGAGCCCCCTCCTGGCGGGGCTCCCTGCCTGGACCGCCGATCCGCCCCATAATCAGGCCGCCAGCATGCCGGCAGATGACCCGGAAGGGCCATTTTTGCCAAATCAGCTGAATCGGCGTTGCTTCGCGTTGAAGCCGAATCGTAGGGTTAGGGCGTCCCAAGCGGGGAGGAAGTGCGATGAACATGGACGTGTTCCATCAAGCAGTGCGGCGGCTGGCCTCGTTCTGCCACGAGCACGACGGCACCACCGCGACCGAGTACGCGGTCATGCTGGCGCTGATCATCGTGGCCGCCTTCGGGGCGCTTCACACGTACGGCCAGCAGTTCCTGAACCTGCTGTACGTGGATATCTGCTCCCAGGTGGCGTCCACGGGATCCTGACGCCGGCGCCGACGCGCGCCATCGTGCAGACGCCTACGCGGTCTCGCAGGCGGCTGCTATGATGGCCCGGCCGTATCGCTTACCGGACTGGCCGGTGAGAAGAATGGCCCGCGGGTGGCCGCGTTTGGACGTGCTTGGGCTGACCTTCGATGATCTGCGGCTTTCGCTCGGAGCCGGCGCTCACGAGCTGAAGTCGCTGCGCGCACAATACCGCACTCTCCTGGCCGGCGGCCCCGCGGCCGGCGATCTCACGGTCGATCTCCTCCCGGTTGTCCACCGCCTGGACGATGGCGAGCTCACGAAGCTCGTACAACGCACCCACGACAACCTCGAAATCGAAAGCGTCGTCGTGCCCATGCAGCGGTATGGGCGGGCGTGGAGGACGCTCTGCGTCTCGTCGCAGGTCGGATGTGCGCGGGGCTGTACCTTCTGCGAAACCGCCCAGCTCGGATTGCTCCGGAACCTCACAGCGTCCGAAATCGTCAGCCAGGTGGTGACCGCGCGTCTGATCTCGGACGCACCCGTGCGGAACGTCGTATTCATGGGCATGGGCGAGCCGATGGACAATTTCACGGCCGTCGTCCAGGCCGTTCGCGTGCTCACCGACTGCTGCGGCCTGTCCATGGGCTGGGACCGCATCACGATCTCGACGGTTGGGCGCACGGAGGGGATTCGCCGACTCGCCGCCCTCGGATGGAAGCGGCTGAACCTGGCGGTCTCGCTGAACGCTCCCAACGACGAGGTCCGCTCGGCCATCATGCCCGTCAACCGGCTCGAACCGATGGACGCGCTCCGGGATGCCCTGCTGGCCTACCCGTTTCGCAAGTGCCAGTTCCTGATGATCGAGTACGTGCTCATTCCCGGCGTGAACGACGCCCCGGAGCACGCCCGCGAACTCGTGGAGTATCTCCGACCGCTCAGATGCGTGGTCAACGTGATCCCCTACAACCCGCGGCACGATTCTCCCTGGCCGGCCCCCACCGAGGAGTCGGTCGTGCAGTTCCTCGCCCGGCTCACGGAACTCGGCCAGATCTGCAAACGCCGCCTGACCAAGGGGCGTGACCACATGGCGGCCTGCGGGCAGCTTGGCAACCGGCACCTGAAGAAGGTCAAGACCCGCCTCGCGCCCGCATAGCCCGGGTGCATCCGCACGGGCGTTCGTTTACGATGCTCCGCACCATGACTTCGCGCGAACGCATCCTGGCCGCCCTCGAGCGCCGCACCCCTGATCGTCTGCCGATATGCGACCTGTCTTTCTGGCCGGAAACCATCGAGCGCTGGGAGGGAGAAGGTTACCCGCACGGTGCCGATCCCGCCGACGTCTTCGACCTCGATCGGATGGCCTGCATCAACGACCTCTTTGAGCCGTCGTTTGGCCTGCCCGAGCGCGTCCTGGAGGAGACGGATGCGTACCGCATCACCGTCGACTCGTACGGCAAGACCGTCAAGAGCTGGCTGCACTCGTTTCATCCGCCGGCAATGCTGGAACCGGCGATCCGCACGCGGGACGACTGGGAGCGTGTGAAACCGCTGCTCTCGACGTCGCCCGACCGCTTCAACAACCCGGCGGCCGAGGCGCAGTACCGTGCCGCCCGCGAGGCCGGACTTTTCACGGCCATCACGCCGGCGGAGCCCATGTGGTTCGTCATCCACCTGACAATGGGATTCGAGCACGGCCTCATGACCATGGCATCGAATCCGGATCTCGTGGCGGACATGGTGGGTACGTACTCCGATTACCTCCTCACGATGCTCGAGAAGACGCTCGAACGCGGGTACACGTTCGATGCCATCTGGTTCTGGAGCGATCTGTGCTACCGGACCGGCATGCTCTTCTCGCCCGCGACAGCCCGGCGTCTCGTGATGCCGCACTGGAAGCGTTTCGGTGAGTTCGCCCGCCGGCACGGCATGCAGTTCATGTTTCATTGCGACGGAAACGTCAGCCGGCTCACCCCGCTCCTCATCGAGGCGGGCTGCAACGGAATTCACCCCCTCGAGGCCCGGGCCGGCAACGACGTGCGCGAGTACAAGCGGCAGTTCGGGCGCGACATGTGCCTGATCGGCAACATCAACGCGGATGTGATCGCGACCAACGACCCCGGCCGGATTGAGCACGAAGTCGCCGACAAGGTGCCGATCGCGTCAGAGGGCGGCGGTTACATCTACCACATCGACCACTCGGTCCCGCCCACGGTCTCGCTGCAGTCCTACCGCCACCTGCTCGACTGCGTGCGGCGGTACGCGCCGTGAGCGTACCCGGTGACTTCGCGCTGCGCACGCTCGCGGGTCACCCCAGAATCCGAAACCGGAGAACGCTCTCCGTCTGAACATCAAGTGGTACCGCGACAGACGCCACGGTGGATCTTGACGCCCACGCTCTTATCCCAGATCTGGTCTGCGTGATCTCGGATCAACCGATCAACGGCCTGCGAGAACTGCCGACCAGCATCGAGACGATCGCACTGAAATACACCGGCTGGACAGCCTCAGCCGTGATCAGGGCCCTACGGCATCCATGTTCCGCTGCCGGCGCTGCGGACAGCTTGGCGGCTGCTCGAGTTTCACCTGATTGGCCAGACGGACGCTCCGGCCGCGGGAGACGCTGGAGGGCCGACATCGGGCGAGGCGCGGGATCACATCCCGACGGCGTCTGCCGGCGCCTTGCGGGGCCGCACCTGCGGTGTGCACCTCCGTGCGGGCCGGCGGCAGGTGTCCTTTCGGATCGCCTCCGAACGGGCCGGCAACTCGCGCACGAGATGAAGCACGAACGGCGCTCAGCGCCGGACGACGGCCGAGACCTGCACGCGCATCCCGCTGAAGCGCCCCTGCAGCCAGTTGAATGCCCCGTTCACGACGCCCCAGGAGCCGGCCCACGACGAGAGCCCGACGCGGTACGCCCCGCCCGCGTCCTGGGCGCCGTGCAGTTGGCCGCTGCTGTCGGGGGAGAACGACCAGCTATGAGTCGGTCCAAATGCATTGGTGAAATCGGTGATTCCGTCCGCGCGCACCGAATAGGAGATCGCCCCGGGGACCCTGGGGAAATACATCCATCCGACCACTTCAGCACCGATGTCCCACGTATTCTCAATGCGGGTCAGGTAGTAACCGAAGGTGGTCACCGTCTCCAGATCTGGGTCCACGTGCACCACGGCCCTGGCGGGGCCATTGATGCGGATTGAGCCGTCGGGGAAGGTCTCGGTGGTACGAACGCTGATCACAAAGGTCGCGCGCTCCACCCCGGCGGTGAAAGTGACAGTATTGGAGTCGGGCGTGTTGCCACTGAGAGATCCGGCGCCCGCGGGTCCGTCAGAATCCCACTCGTACTGCACCGTCGGCTGCGGTTGGGCAAGCCCCAAAGCGCCGGCCAGCACCGCATTGGCCGCGGTGAAATCGTCGAAGGTCCGGTTCAGGAACCGGGCGGTCAGCGTCACTGTGCCGCCGGCGGGCAACCCCGTCTGCTCCGGCGTGAGCCGCAGGCGCAGCTCGTCATTGACCCGCACGATGGCCGTGGCCGACGCCACCACCTCCTCATCGTGTTCGTCCCGCACGCTGCCATCCGGCTGGACCACGTTGCGACGCACGATCTGCGTGATCGCTTCCACCTGGATCCGGGCTTCGCCCGTGGCTCCGGCGTCCGGGAAATACGCGGCGACATTGCCGAAGTCGGACAGTTCCGGCAATGTTTCCAGCACCGGGTTCGACTCAACGTTGACGTCGCCCGTACCGACCCGGCCCAGGGTGCCGCCGCCGCTGAGGACCCTCCACCGCAGGATTGTGGGCTCGTGCGTCTCATCCGACTGCGGCAGGTTGGAGTGCGTGGCGTGCAGCAACGCATAGCCGCCATCGGGGATGTCCTGCTCCGTCGGCTCCAGGTAGATCTGCGGGGTGCCCAGCAGGTCGTCGATGATGCCGCCGCCATCCGGCGG
>CAZJTF010000096.1:0-19935 GCA_964548565.1 uncultured Planctomycetales bacterium
TGCCAACATTACCTCACTTATCGGCAAGAAACGGCCTTTTCACACACCCTCTAAGCAGGAGATTGCTGAACACGTGGTCCGCATCCGTGGCGAAGTCCGAGAGGCCATCGTGCGCATTGGCCGACCCGCCATGCGCCGCCGCACGTCGGGCGATTCACGGACTGGCGCAGAACCTCTATGAATTCTGGGTCGTCCCCAGCAGGTTCGTGTCCAACAGGATCATTCCCCGCCCAACCGCCCGCTGTCGCGCATGGTCTGCAGTTCGATCATCCACTGTCAATTGCCGATCCCGAATGCCCGGGCATCTTCTTTGAGATCTTTCATCGCTCTCTCGACGATTCGACGGATTTCGCTTTCCACGGCTCGACTGTCTTCCTCTCAGCCGGTAAGGCCGTCCAGCACATCATGATCGCCTGCCGGATCTCCTGATCGACGACACCAGGTCCCATGAAGGCCCTCATCGAATCGCGATCTTCCCCACTGCCCTCACCGCCCGTCTTGGTCATCATGATTCGCTCCTGACGCGATCACTGGCTCCCACGCAACCTCCGCCGCCTCCTGCCACTGGTTTTTTTACATCTTCTAAATTGGCAAGCAGCGTGCCAGCATTATCCATTTTCGTTGGCCATTTGCCTACAGGACGGAGCCGGCGGTATCCCATCCACCTGCTCACCTCACCCGATCTCGATACCTGGACGCGCTCGCCCGCCAATCCGCTCGCGGTCGATGGTTTCGACGGGCGCGACCCGATGGTTCTGCGCGTCGGTGACGAGTGGGTGATGTACTACACCGCCACGACTACGCCGACAGCGGCAATCACACCGTCGCGTGCGTCACGAGCAAGGACCTGACCCACTGGGGCAGCCGGCGACAAGGACACCCACCGCTCCTGCAGGACCCGTGGCAGGCCCGTCCCCCCGCGGTCACCGCCGCCGGACCGTGTTCATCCACACCAACGCATCGGCACGGAGCGGTACGGTCCAGGCGTCCTTGCCGGTGTAGATGGCGAAGGATACGAGTTGCTTTCCACCGGGACCTTCGATGGTTGCCCAGTATTCGACGCCAGGGTAGCCGATCTTCTCGGAGGGCATGCGGATCGTGAAGGATGGTCCCGCGGGCTCGGTGGTCGCAAGGAGGGTCATCAAAGCCAGGGTCGGAATCATGAACATGTCGCGTTTCCTGTTCTACTCGCTCATGGCGGCGGTTGAGGGCCGCGGCGTCGTCCGGTCCAGCGGCAGTCCCGCATCGCGCGCGAGAGTTGCCTTGAAGATCCGCCCGATGATGCCATAGATCTCGATTTTCTGCCGATTCACGTCAAACGTGTCGTTGATTGCCCCTCGTCGCTGTACGGCCCACGCCCAGTGCGTCCACGGGAGTTCGTACTCTTCGAGCAGGCCGGCGACGTCGTGCATCCATTGCTGGTAGCCGGGTGCGCCGGTCATCACGCCCCATTCGCCGCAGAAAACGGGGACCTGGTATCGGTCACGGAACCGGATGGCTGTCGCCATGCGCTGCGCGAGCGCGATCCTGCCCCACCGGCCGGGGTATTCGAGGACGGACTTGTCCGGCGGGTGGCGCATGTGCGTGTATTCGTGCGGATGGTAGAAGTGGAAGGAGTAGATCGTGCTGGGGTCGTCGAGCTTGAGGTGATCGAGCAGTTCTTCGGCGCCGGAGTACTCCGCGCCTTCGACGACGAGGGGCGTGTGCGGATCGATGCGACGGAAGTGCGGGATGATCTCGCGATACCAGGGGGCAAGACGCTTGCGGTCGACGGCGTGGGGCTCGTTGATCGGCTCCCAGGCGGCGATGAAGGGCTCGTCCTTCAGCTCGTTGAGGACGTACTCCCACATGTCGAGGAACTCGCGCTGGACGTCGGGGCTGGTCCATACGTCGGCGCCGTCGGATCCTTCACGCGGAATGAAGGTGTGGACGTTGGGGATCACCCAGAGTCCCTGCGACGTGGCGAGCTGCACGTGGCGCTTGAGCCAGCGGAGCTGATGGGGGTCGAAGCGTCCCCTGGGGATGTAGCCGAACTGGTAGCGCACGCAATTGGCGCCGAGTTCTTTGATGTCGGTCACGTCCCGGGCGGTCGGCGGGACCCACCAGAGCAGGTTGAAGCCGCGGAGGCGGATTGGGCGGCCGTCGGGTGTGAGGAGCTGCGTGCCCTGGATCGTCAGGCGCGGCGGGTCGCTGCTCGACGATTGAGATGTTGCAGCGGCCGGCGCGCGTCCGGGCATCGCGAGCAGGATTACCGTGAGGAAACCGGCCAGTCGCAATGGAGCGTTGAGCATGGGCGTATTGTAGCGAACAGATGTCAACGAACAGCGACCAGAAAAGGGGCTGGCTCGTCAGGCTCCTTCGGGTGATTGAGGCTCGATTTCGACACGGGGGGCAGCCTGCCAGGGGCCGGTGTACGACAGGGCCTGGTTCTCGACGACCTGCTGGGGGTCGTCGCCCGTGATGGCGACCTCCTTCGCGCCGTCGTGGCGGATTGAGACGATACAGTCACCGCCGGGGAGCGGTTTCACGGCGGAGCCGTTGGCGCCCCGCCGGGCAGTACCGACGTCCTGCGCCTGTCATTCGAACCGCAGTCCGTGCTCGCCGTCGTAGGTGGCCATCATGAGCATGCGACGCCCGACTTTGCGGGCCCACGCGGGCTGTGATCAGGTATGCGCCGGCGGTGGCGGCGAGCAGCGGCCAGGCGACACGTGGGGATCGTCTGTTCATGGACCGTCCTCCGCAGGTTGTGTGCTCACCGGACGGCACGGGCGGCATGTCCGGTCCGGGGTCGCTGACGGTTGTGGAACCTCGGATTCAGTGGGCACAGTCCGCGATGGGCAGCTGACCCGCGCCGCTGACACATCGCTGGAACAGGCCGAAGTCGGACTGATCGACGTCTTGATCCGCATCCAGGTCCTGGAGTGCGCACTCGGGCGTCCTTGGCACGGCCGGGCCGCTCACGCACGCCACGAACCGCGTGAAATCATCCTCGTCGACATCGGTGTCGGCGTCGAAATCTGCGGCGGACAGGGGGGTGCGGCTTGCGAGCGCGTACGAGTCGAACAGCACGTCGCTGACGTCGTAGGCGTTCCATACGAGCGTGTTGCGGTTCGTGTCCATCACGCCGTAGTGATGGACCGACTGCTTCACGTCGAAGAAGCCCCAGTTGTAGCTGACGTACGTGTCGAGGGCGTTTCCGGCGCCGCCGACAATCAGGTAGAGGACGCCGTTGTGCAGGCCGCGCAGGTACGCGTGCGTATGGCCGTTGATGACGACGTCCACTTTGTACTGTTCGAAGAGCGGTACCCAGTTGTCGCGGACGAATGATTCACCGATGTAGCCGGGGCTGTCCCAGAGGTCGGTATACGGCGGCATGTGGAAACTGACGATGCGGAACGGCGCCCGCTGGGCATCCATCGACGCGAGTTCGGCCTGCAGCCAGGCGGTCTGATCAGCCGTCTGCCGGTTCGTGTCGAGAAAGATGAAGCGGACGTTTCCGTAGGTGAAGGCGAACCAGGCTTCATTGCCGGGCAGGACGCTGTAAGCGTAGGCGAGCGCGCCTTCGCCGTCGTGGTTGCCGCGGCTGAAGAGCACGGGCGTGGTCTGGGCGAGGTTGCTGATCTCGAGCGGGTTGAACCAGTAGTCGTGCCAGTGCGTGATGTCAGCGCCGCTGGGCATCAAGTCGCCCGAGGCAAGGACGAGATCGGGATCGCGCGCGGCAATGTACGGCACTTGCTGGCGGAAGATGGTGTGCCCCTGCTCGTCGGCGAACCACACGGTTCGGACGGGCGTGCCGGGGCGGGGCGCCGTGCGGAAGGTGAACGTCGGCGAGGTGGTCGTCCCGCTCCGGACGCGGTACTTGTACACGGACTCAGCCTGCAGGGGCTGCATCGTGGCTGTGTGGATGAAGTGTGTCGCATCGAGCTGCTGCGTGAACACATCCGTGATGGTGTTCTCCGCGACGTCGGTCATCCCGAACTCGACCGCGCCCGGGTTCCCGCGGGTAGTCGTTTCCCATATGAGGTTCATCGCGTCGGTGCGGTAGTCCTGCAGCATCGGCAGCTTGGTGATGACCGTGGGGGTGGGGACGGAGCCTTCGACGCTGAAATCGGCATCGGAGGTGTCGGTGATTTCCGGGAACGCGGCGGCGGAGGTCCTGACGCGGTAGTGGGTCGAGTCGCCAAGAGACGGCGAAATCGACCAGCTGAACTGGCCGGCGGCTGCGGGCGCCTGGCCGAGCCTGGCCCAGAGCACGCCGTTATCGTAGAGATCGATATTCACGGCGCCGGAGGGGGCGTTCGCGACCCATGAGATGATTTGCGTGGTGCCGGCCTGCCACTGCTCTCCACCGTTGGGAGCCAGCACCTGGAGGCTCGACGGCGCAGTCGGCAGGGGGATTCCGGAGGCGGAGGCGCCGCCGAGTTGTGCGATCTCGAAGGCGGACATCGCGTAATCGCGAAACTGGATACTGTTCACGTAGCCCGGCTTCGTCTCATTGTTTTCGTCGGTGAACAGGAGGACCCAGTCTGGTGCGGTATCAGTCGAGTAGAGAGACCAGCGCCCGTTGAGGCTGTCGGACAGCGACTGCGTACCGACAAGGGTGCCGTCGATGTACTTGGCCATGGTCTGCGTGGCGAGATCCACGGTGACGGCCACGCGGTGCCAGGTGTTCGCCTGGATGGTGCCGTGGTACTGGCCGCTGATGCCGATGCCGTTGGGATTCGGGCTCGAGGTATTGGTGCCGACAAAGAACTCGGCGTCGTTGTCGTTGCCGCGCGCCGTCTGGAAGATCGCCCGCCAGGCATTCGTGCTGGAGCCGGGGTAGAGCAGGTCCAGGACGAGGCTGTACTGGTTGATGTAGGCGCCGCCGGCGTTTCCCGGCGCATTCGTATGCAGGATATAGCCTTCGGCAGGGCCGCAGGCCGGGAATCGCATCACCGACGCAACGGTACCGCCGATGGCGGGGATGCCGAAAGACGTTGTCGTACCGAATGCAGTTCTGGAAGCGGTGGTCGAGCCGTAATACTCAAGCGCCAGGCCCTGCGTGGCGGCCAGGCTATTGGTGTTGAAATCCCACTGGCCGATGACCCGGGCGGCGTGGAGTTCGGTCGGCCGGGTCAGGGCGGCGCACAGGGACAGGACTGCCACCGCAGGACCGCCGAATCGAGGCATGAGCACCATCATGAGTTCCGAAAGTGAATCGTCGCGAACGGCGTACCATCCACGAACACCCGCAAGAAGGTTCCGTTGTCCACGGAGAGCACGATCCGGTGCCACTTGGTGACGTCGGCCGGCGTCGCCGTGGCGGGCAACGTTCCCCCGGGCGTCACGGGCCTGTGGCAATTCCAGTCAAGCGGTGGCCTTCAATTCGTCGGCGGCGGCGAGAACCGCGATCACACGCAAGGACCAGATCGGAAGCTTCATGGTTTCCTCCTCCCTTCAGAATCGTTCACGTGACAAGCGGGAGCGAACGGACGAGCTGTCGCTCCCGTGACTGTCGATTCTACCCGCACCGCTTCGGCCTCCACAACACGGCGGCTTACCGGACGCTTTGGCGCGTCGTGTCTGCCGGAGCACCTCCACTCTGCCCCCATCCTCCCTGAAAATGATGGGGCGACGCTGCATGCGGCGGCTGCTGCCGGATCCGCCTGAGCAGCGGGTCCCAGTACTGCAGCGTGGCGTTCGGTAACTTCCCGTCGAGGTTGTTGTCCCCGGCTTGCGGAACTCCGCGTGCCCGTCGTTGAAGACGACGTTGCCACCCTTGTAATGCCGCTTGACGTTCACGCCCTCGCCGGTGCCGCCGGTGTCGCCTGACTGGCGTCGGCGAAGAGCATGTTGAGCCGAGGGTTTCTTGAGGCGACTGTCGCGGAGCCAGGGGTAGCTCCGCAGGCCCCAGTATTCCTCGTCCGCGCCCGGTGCCGGACGGCGTGTGCTCCTGCTTGACGGGGCGACGGGGCGATCACATCCTGAGAGATGACATTTCCGCACGCCAGGAGATCCGACATGCAGCGCCCGCAGACTGTCCGCCTCGTTTGCGTGATGATTGTCGCCGGTTTCGCCTCCACGGGCCGATCGGCGCCGGTTGAGACGCTTCAGCCACCCGGGCGGAGTGCGTACTGCCGCATGGATCCAGCGGGCATCAGCGTCCTGCCGAGCGGGCGACACGTGACGCCGGTGGGCAGAACGGTGCGGATCACGGCGGACCCGTTCGGACTGACGGTGTCGCGCGACGGGCGCCGGGCGATCGCACTGCACGACCTGGTCCTGACCGTGATCGACACGCAAAGCCCCGAGGGCGCCCTGCGGTATCCGAGCTACGATGGCAAGCTGCCCTCGCCGTTCGGCGAAGGCGCATTCATGGGGGCGCAGATCTCCCCGGACAACCGGCTGGCTTATCTGAGCGGCGGCAACGATGGCACACTCCTCGTGATGGACCTGACCACGGGCAAACGCACGCGGGCGATCTCGATCGACGGTGCATTCGGCGGGCGCACGCACGAAGACAGCTTTGTCGGCGATATCGCGCTCAGCCGCGATGGGAAGCGCCTGTTCGTGCTCGACCAGTTCAACTTCCGTTTCGTCATTGTGGACGCGGAGACAGGCAAGGTGGCGGCGTCCATTGGCGTCGGGCGATTTCCATTCGGCCTCGGCATCAGTCCCGACGAGTCGTACGCCTGGGTCGCGAATGTGGGGATCTTCGACTATCCGCTGGTGCCCGGCGTCAAACCGGGCGAGAAGGAGGAGAAGGGCCTCGCGTTCCCGCCGTACGGCCACCCGTCCAAAGAGGCGGAAGAGGGTGTGACAGTGGACGGGAGGCGGATCCCCGGCCTGGGCAGCCCGAACGCGCCGGAGGCGGTCTCGGTGTGGGCGGTGAATCTCCACAACGGTCAGGTCGAGTCAATACTCAAGACGGGCTACCAGATCGGGCAGCGCGTGGAGGGTCTGGAGATCGTCGGGGGGGCGAGCCCGAACTCGATCGCGGCCGGGCGCGAGTTCGTGTACGTGACGAATGCCACCAACGACAACGTCTCCGTGATTGATGCAGCCGCCCGCAAGATCGTCGATCACATCTTCCTGGCGGTGGACCCGCGGATCGACCGGTACCGCGGGCTGATTCCGTTCGGCCTGGCCCTCAGCCCGGACGAGAGCCGGCTGTACGTCGCGCTCAGCGGACTGAACGCCATTGCGGTCGTCGATACGCGTGCGCGCCGGGTGGCAGGATACATCCCCACGGGCTGGTTCCCGACGAAACTGGCGGTTTCGCCGGACGGGCGCCGGATTCTCGCCGTCTCCGCACGGGGGCATGGGGCCGGCCCGAACGGAGGTCAAGGATTCGTCAAGCCGCCGCAGGGCACGTACGTCGGTGACATCATGCTGGGCACTTTCCACATCATTGACGTGCCCGACGACCGCACACTCGACGGATACACGCGGCAGGTGGTCGACAACACCTTCGCGGTCGTTCCCGTTGAAGACGACCGGCGCAACCCGCTGCCGCCGGCACCGGGGCTGCGTCAGAGCCCGATCCGGCACATCGTGTACATCACCAAGGAGAACCGCACGTACGACGAGGTGTTCGGACAGTTGCCCGGCGGAAGAGGTGATCCGACGCTGGCGCGGTACGGCAGGGACGTCGATTTCCGGAGCGTGAAGAAGGCCACGATCATGCCGAATCACCAGAAGATCGCGGTTGAGTTCGCGATCAGCGACAACTTCTACTGCGATTCCGATGCGTCCGTGCACGGGCACCGGTGGATGGTGGGTACGTATCCCAACGAGTGGGTCGAATCGAACGCCGCTACGCGGAAGGACGAGAAGATCTTCAGCTCCGCGCCGGGGCGCCGGTACGTGGCCGGAGCGGCGGGGGCGGTCTATCCCGAGGATTACAACGAGGCCGGCGGCATGTGGGAGCACCTCGCCCGGCATCAGATCGATTTCTTCAACTTCGGGCAGGGATTCGAGTTTTCCGGCAGCAGCGAGGAGGCGCACTTCCAGTACACCGGCGTGCGGATGCACATCTGCTTTCCGATGCCCAAACCACTTTTCGACCGCACGTCGCGCGTCTACGCCACGTACAACACGGCGGTGCCGGACCAGTTCCGGGTGGACATGTTCGAGCAGGAGCTGCGCGACCGGTGGCTGTCCGGGAAGGAGCCGTTTCCCCGCGTGATCACGATGCTGCTCCCGAATGATCACGGTGCAGGCGATCGCCCGGAGGCGGGCTACCCGTACCGCGAGTCGTACATGTCGGACAACGACCTGGCGCTCGGGCGCGTGCTGCAGCAGCTCTCGCGCACGCCGTGGTGGAAGGACATGCTGGTCATCATCACTGAGGACGACGCGCAGGACGGGCTCGATCATATCGATGCGCACCGCTCGCTGCTGATGATGGCCGGCCCGTGGGTGAAGCGCGGTTACGTGTCGAACACGCACGCGAACTTCGGGGCAATTCTCAAAACGATTTATCTCATCATGGATCTGCCGCCGCTCAACCAGTTCGACGCCACCGCGAGCCTGCTGCAGGATTTCTTCGTAAGCGAGCCGGATACGCGGCCCTATCACGCGGTTGCTGTGGACAAGCGGGTGTTCGATCCGGACGTCGCACTGAAGCGGTACGACCGCAATTTCGACTGGCGGCAGCTCGAGGGGCCGGAACTCGACGACGACGATGATTTCCGGGAGAGTCATCGGCAGCAAAGCGGGAAGTAGACGTGCTGCCGGCAAGGTGTGGCAGGAGAAGACCGGCTGAGGACAATGCGGCGTCCGGACGGGCGGCGGTCCGTCCGGTTACAGGGAGCAGGCAGAGATGCGGACGATGGTATTCATCACGCTGGCGGTTCTTGCGGCAGTGTCGGGACAGCGGTCCGGCGCGCCCGGTTCGGACAAGGAGGTGGTTCAGCGCGAGAAGATCGAGTGGTGCGACATCTGGGTGACGAATGCGGACAGCGACGACCTGCCGCGCGTGCTGTTCATCGGAGACTCGATCACGCGCGGATACTTCGAGGGCGTGGAGAAGCGCCTGGCGGGCAAGGCTAACTGCGCGCGGGTCACCACGTCCAAGTGTATCGGGGATCCCGGCTTCCTGCCGGAGGTCGAGCTTCTGCTCAAGCAATACCGCTTTGCGGCGATCCACGTGAACAACGGGATGCACGGCTGGTCGTACACCGACGAGCAGTACGCGCGGGCGTTTGAGCCATTCATGCAGGAACTCATACGGCAAGGCCGCGGGGCACGCCTGATCTGGGCCCATACGACGCCGGTGATGAAGGATGGCGCCCTCAATCCGGAGCAGACGGATCGCGTGAAGGCGCGGAACCGGACGGCCGCGGCGTTCGCGAGCAAACATCAGATCCCTGTGAATGACCTGTTCGGGCTGGTCGTCGAGCACCCGGAGTATTTCTCCCCGGACGGTGTCCATCTCAGTCGAGAAGGCATCGCGGTGCAGGCGCGGCAGGTGGCGGAGTACGTAGAGCGGGCGATGAAGGAGTAGTCGACGCCGTTCTTCGGAAAGCCCGCGGTGCCGCGAGACGCCCCGCGTGACTACCCGCGCACGGTGGTGGCGGCGTTCCACTGCTGGAGCAGGCGGAAGCCGACGGCCAGCAGCGTGGGCCCGATGAAGACGCCGATGAAACCGAAGGTGAGGGCGCCGCCGAGGACGCCCATCGCGATCAGGATCAGCGGAATCTGCACGCCGTGGCGGATGATCATCGGCTTCACGACGTTGTCGAGACTGCTCACGACGAGGCCCCACAACACCATGAAGATCCCCCAGCCAGTGTGGCCGCGGTAAAACAGCCAGGCGGCCGCGGGGACCCACACGATCGGCGGTCCAACAGGCACCACGGAGACGAAAAACGTCAGCAGGGCGAGGAACCCCGCGCGCGGCACGCCGGCAATCAGCAACCCGATCCCGGTCATGCTCGCCTGGACGAGCGCCGTGCCGAGGACGCCGTAGACCACGCCGCGAACGGTTGCGGCTGCCAGATCCAGGAGGCGGCGGGCCTCATCGCCGCCAAGACGCTGCACGGCCCGCCGGAGCTGGTCGGCGGCGGCCAGGCCGTCGCGATACAGGAAGAAACCGATGAGCACGCTCAGCGCCAGTTCGACCAGGCCGCGCACGACCGCTACGCCGCCGACGAGCAGCCAGGATCCGACGGGCTCGATCGCGCGTTTCAATTCGATTCGCAGCCGTGCACTGTCTCCGGTGAAACCCTGCCAGTACGCGCGGGCCCTGGGGCCGACGAGCGGTATGCGCTCCACCCAGGCGGGCGGTGCGGGCAGTCCCTCGGTGAGGGTCCAGCGGGTGGCGTCGATGAAGCCTCTGGCATCGTCCACGAGGCTCAGGCCGATCACCGCGAAGGGGGCCAGCACGACGAGGGCGACCATGATCGTCATCAGCGCGGCGGCCAGGCTGGGCCGCCCCTTCAGTGCTACGGTGAGGCGGGCGTAGAGCGGCCAGGTGGCGAAGCAGAAGATCATCGCCCACAGGAGCGCGGACAGGAACGGCCGCAGCACGAGGAAGCACCCCACGATCAGCAGGGCGAGTACCACCAAAAGGAGTCCTCGCTCGACCGTGCGCGCCCTGTTGTCGGTTTCCGCCGGTGGTCCGCTCATGTGTGAGGCCTCGCGCTTGTTGTATCAGCGATCCAGGTTGCACGGGGCCATCAACGGCTGCCGGTGAATCCGCGAGCCGCCGTCGCCGCCCCGGGGGCATTCTAATCGCCCGTCGGGGTTGTGGGAGGTCCGGTGCGTCAGGTCATCTGGAAGCCTGCCCGGGGTGGCGGTAGGCTGACGCATGATGAGCACTCCCCGGACATGGCTCGTCCCGAGCCTCCTGCTCCTGGCCACGCTCGCGGCTTATATCCCGGCGATGCGGGGCGGGTTCGTCTGGGATGATGACCGGTATGTCAGCGAGAACGCGACTCTCCAGACGGTGCAGGGGCTGCGGCAGATCTGGCTGTCGCCGGGAGCGACGGTCCAGTACTACCCGCTCGTGTTCACCAGCTTCTGGGTCGAGTCCCGCCTGTGGGGCCGAAATCCGGCGGGTTACCACGTCGTCAACATCCTGCTGCACGGCGTGACGGCCATCCTCTTGTGGCGGGTGCTGCAGCGACTCGAGGTGCCAGGGGCGGTGCTTGCGGCCGGCATTTTCGCGGTTCATCCCGTTCACGTTGAGTCCGTTGCGTGGATCACCGAACGTAAGAACGTGCTGTCCGGCGTCTTCTACGTGTCTGCACTGATGGCATACCTGCGCTATCGTCCGCTTTCGGAGGTGATTGCCGTTCGAGGGGAGAGATCGCCGGGGCGCCACAGGCTCTGGTGGGCCGTCGCCTTTCTGCTTTTTGTCTGTGCAGTCCTGAGCAAGACGGCCGCCTGTTCCCTGCCGGTTGCGATCGTGGTGCTGACGTGGTGGAAGCGCGGCCGGGTGACGTGGGGCGACCTCCTGCCGCTGGTGCCGTTCGCGGCCGTCGCGATCCCGCTCGGCCTCATCACCATGTATGTCGAAAAGGTCCACGTGGGCGCGGAAGGCAGTGCGTGGTCGCTCACGGTCGCCGGCCGAATCGTGGTCGCCGGTCGCGCGGTCTGGTTCTACCTTGAGAAGCTGGTCTGGCCGTCGACACTCACGTTCGTTTACCCCCGATGGGATGTCGATCCGGCCATCTGGTGGCAATGGTGCTTCCTGGCGGGCGTTGTTGTCGTGATGGCGGTGCTCTGGGTGCTGCACCGTCGGATCGGGCGGGCGCCCTTTGCGGCGGCGGCGTTTTTTCTTATCACCCTCGCGCCGGCGCTCGGCTTCTTCGACATCTATTACATGCAGTACGCGTACGTGGCGGATCACTTTCAGTACCTGGCCAGCATGGGGCCGATCGCGCTGGCTGCGGCGGGCCTTGTTCGCCTGCCGGGCCTGCCCGGCGGAGCGCCGCGGCAAGTAGCAGGGTGTGTGGCGGGGGGGATACTCCTGGCAGTTCTGGGGGTGCTCACCTGGCGCCAGAGCGCGGTCTATTCCAACATCGAAACGCTCTGGGGCGACACCCTGAAGAAGAATCCCTCCGCGTGGCTGGCCCACAACAACCTCGGCGTCCTGCTGCTCGAGCGAGGCGACGTGCAGCAGGCGATCCGGCACCTGTCGGAATCCGTGCGGTACAACCCCGGATACGTGCTGGGACGCAACAACCTGGGAAGTGCGCTGGCCACCGCGGGGGACCTGCCGGCCGCTGCGCGTGAGTTCCGGGAGGCCGTGCGTCTCCAGGAGAACTACGCACCCGCCCTCAAGAACCTCGCCAACGTCCTCACGTCGCTGGGCCGGCCCGAGGAAGCGGCGGCGTACTACCGCAAGGCCCTGCAACTCCGCCCGGGTTGGCCGGAGGCGTCCAACAATCTGGCGTGGATTCTCGCCACGCACCCCGATCCCGCGGTGCGCGACGGTTCGGAGGCCGTGCGCCTGGCCGAGGGCGCCTGCGCCGCCACGATGTACCGCGACCCGCTGTACCTCGAGACGCTGGCGGCCGCCTACGCCGAGGCCGGCTCATTTCCGCGGGCGGTCGAGGCGGCCCGCCGGGCGATCCTGCTCCTCGAGAGCCGGGCGGCCCCGGAGGATCTGGTCAGACTCAAAACCGCCTTGAGCCTCTACCACCAAAAGCGACCCTATTGCGCTGCGGCGGACACAAGCCCGTGGTGAGAGACGATTTCCTGTGACCAGCCGTCTGGTCGCGTTCCTGGAGTCGGCGCAGAATCGAAGTGCGGTGGTCCCATAGCCTGCAGGAGTGACGACGGTGTGCACCCAAATCGCACGATATCGTGTGGAGCTGCGCGCGTTTGCGGTACAATGCCAGTCGTCCGCCTGGTCGCGGGATGTGTCGGGGACATCCGTGCGGCCTGGCGAGGATGCCACTTCTTGCAGACGGTTGCGGCTGATGCGCACCGCGGCTCGGCTCCCCTGAGCCCCTGCCGCGCGATTGGCCCCGCAGGCGGAAGACCTGCCACTTCCACGGTCGCCCACCGCCCCGGGCGGGCGTTCAGAACGCAGGGAGGGAAGAAATGCATCGCGGAACTCTCGTCGCCTTCTTCGCGTTTGCCGGCATTCTTCTCGTCTGCTCGCCGACAGGTGTTGCCCAGGTACTGGAGGTGCCAGCCCAGGGGACCTACACGCTTCCGGCAGGCGCATACGAATTCTCCCGTGCCTGGGTGGGTGTCGGGGCGAAACTCGAGATCACCGGCGATGTGAAACTGGTGCTGAAGGGGCCGCCGGATGCGGACGGTGTCGTGCTGCGCCTGGAGGAAGGATCCAGGGTGTTCGGCACCCCCGCCAAGGGTGCGAACGGCACGCCGGGTGTGGCGGGGGAGCGCGGGCAGGACGGTGCACCCGGCTCGGTTCCCGGCGCCGATGGCGCGCCCGGTACGAACGGCACTGGTGGAACCGCCGGCAGCCCGGGGGAGGCCGGGCAGAGTGGTTTTCGGCTCGTGATCGAGGCCAGCGGCAAGGCGATCCTGGCGGGTGACATCCTGCTACCGGGGGGCGACGGCGGGACCGGCGCTGCCGGCGGGCCGGGCGGAAACGGCGGGAACGGCGGGATCGGTGCGGTCGGAGGCTGCGACGCCTGGATGGACCATGGCGGCTGGCTCTGGTGCTATGCGGGTGGCACCGCCGGCGGTTCCGGCGGCGACGGCGCGGACGGAGGCAACGGGGGTCCGGGCGGGCACGGTGGCGCCGGCGGAAACGGCGGCGCTTTCCAGTTGCTCTGCCAGGGCGACGTGACGCTCTCCGGTGTGCCCAATGGATCCATGAGCTGGGGTATACAGGTGAACGGCGGACGCGGCGGCGTCGGAGGCATTGGCGGCAATGGCGGGGCCGGCGGTGATGGGGGACCCGGTCGCGAGGGCTTTTGCGCCGACAGTGGTGCCACCGGGAATGCCGGGCGCGGTTCCTGGGCAGGGCCCGGCGGACGCGGCGGCGATGGTGGGGCCGGTGGGGTGATCGAGATCGTCACCTCGGGCTACATCCTGGTGAAACACCCGTCCTTTGACACGTATCCGCTGATGCGTGCCGGCGGCGGGAACGGTGGGAATGGTCAGAACGGCGGCGCCGGGGGCCCGGGAGGCGATGGGCATTCCGGCGGAAGCGAGGGACTGTGCTGGGCGACGCACGAGGAGTACCCGAGCGGCTACAAAGGCGGCTGCGGAGGCAACGGTTCCGGCGACCTGGCCGGCGTCGGTGGACAGGGCGGATGGGGCGGCGACGGCGGGACCATCCACCTGGAGGCGGGGGGCTTCATCGCCAACTACGACTCGGGGTATGCGCTCACGGTGCTCGCACATGGAGCCGCGGCGGGACGGGGCGCCACGCCGGGCAAACGAGGGACCGAGGGCCGATGCTACGGGCAACTGGGAGCCGATGATCCGTGCTGTCTGCCGGGCTTCGAGCCTGCGGAGGGCGATCCCGGCGCGATGGGAGGGCGCGGCGGGAACGGCGGCCGGATCGAGATGCGGTCCGGTCACACCATCCAGGCCGTGGCGCGGGCACATGGTGGGGCAGGAGGGCTCTATGGTCTAGGCGGAGCGGGGCAGGAAGGCTATACCTTCTCGCCGCCAGCAGACTATCAGGTGATCCAGGGGGCGACCGGGCAGCAGGGTCCGGGCGGCGACGGAGGCAACGGCGGCACAGTCCAGATGGAGGCGCCCACCGTGGCCGTGCCAGCGGACTGGACATCCACGACGGGCGGCGCGGGGGGAAGCGGGAGCCCCGCCGGTGCGCGCGGCGTGGATGGTCCCGTCACCAAGCAGCCGGCTCAGTCCGGCGTGTCCATTCACGTAACGGACCGAAACCTGGTGGGCGACGGGGTCTCTTCGACACCGGTCAAGGTGACTGCCTGGGGCGCGAATGGTCATCTGCAGGGCGGCCAGTCTGTGAACGTGGTCGTGGATGACCCGACGATCGGGACCCTGGGCGACGGAGCCGTCTCGGGGCAGTCGAGCATTTCCGGGACGACCAACGCGTGGGGACAACTGCTGCTCACATTCACGGCCGGCACGAAGACGGGGGCGGCCGTGCTGACGGCGACACGCGGCGTCGATACGGACACCACCAGCATCAACGTGGCTCAGCACGGGCTGGGTCTCACCGCGGATCCCGACGAGGTGCCGGCGGACGGGACCTCTTACTCGGTCATCACGGTGTTCCTGGTCCTGGAGGGGCAGCCTGCCGAGGGAGCGACCATCTGGTTCGAGAGCCCCCTGGGCACGCTGCGTGATCCGGCGACCGGTGCATCCGGCCGCGTGTTGCCGGTCCAGATGGACGCGAATGGTGAGGCGGTCGTGCACCTGCTCAGCACGGAGGATGAAGAAGGGCTGGCGGTGCTGAGCGCGGAATACCTGCCGGAGGGCTGGACGGCAACAGCCGAGGTCCGTTTCATCAAGGAAACCATCGAACTGGGCGCATTCGAGGCGTACAGCCACTCCATTCCCGGGCGGGATGCCGGGCAGCCGACGCGGCGTGTCTTTATTCCGCCGGAGGACAGCGTCGAGGCGACGCTGTTCGGCAGGACTGTGATCCCGATCAGTGCGAGCGTGGAAGGGTTCGGTGCGGAAAACACGACGCTGTGGATTTCGTCTCCCAGTTGGCCGGATTCCCCGCATGTGATCTTCCCGCGGACGGTTACGACCAACGAAAACGGCGTCGCCAGCTTCGAACTGGAAGTGACGGACTTTTACGAGGCGGCGCGCGTCGGATCCGAGTCCATCGCAACCTGGGACCTGCCGCTGACCGTGGATGTCAAGGTGGCGCGCGTCGACAAGCCCTGGGTCTCGGGGACCTTGCAGATCAGCGTGGTCAACAATTACCGCCTGGTATTCCAGACCTACGAGAACCACATTCCGCCCGGCCACGTCTGGGACCTGAGCGACCCGTTTAACGTGATCCAGGCCGGGCCGTCCTGGCCGCTGATCGTGAGCGGGCTCTGGGCGGGCGATGTCAACAACATCCTGGACATGATCTGGACCCTTGAGCACCAGGCGACGGGTCTTCGCGTGAGTCCGTATGGGCCCTATACCTGCGGGTGCTACCAGATGCAGGTTCTCGAGATGCTGGACCAGCTGCGGCTCGGCAGCATCGGCGAGACCGACTGGATGCTGAACGGGCTGGATTACGGTGGTGTTATGGTGCTGTGGGGGAGTCACCAGGCGGCCATGATGTGGCCCATGAACCGCCCGTGGAATGACCTCCAGTGGGGCCGCGTGCTGGATCCGTGGATGGCCCAGACTCCCAGCGGCCAGGAGTTCGCCCTGTCCGAGTGGATCGCGGGGATGGGTGTCGCAGTCCCGGTGGTGGGCTGGGCGCTGGATCTCTGGCTGGCGCCCGGCTCCTCCAACGGGGAGGTGCTGCGGTCCTACCCGAACACAGGCAACCCTTACCCGCCCACGCCGCTGAATGCGGGCAGCTGCCGCGGAGGCGAAACCCTCCAGGCTGCATCGATCGTGGTGCACTGCCCGGTGGAGGTCATGCTGACGGATGCGTCGGGAAGGCGTTGCGGTTTCCTTGGCGGGCAACCGGAGGGAAGCAATCCGTTCGTCAACGAGATTCCCGGCGCGGATCTCGTGGTGCAGTGGCTGGCGGACGGCACGCGGGCCTACGTCTTCCACGTGCCGCCGGCAGCGCTGACGATGCACGTCTCCGCCGTGGGCGACGGACGGCTCGACCTGACGGTGCTCAACGGCCGGACGAATCGTCAATCCGGGTACCACGGGGTCGACATCACGCAGGGCCTGACCGGCAGTCTTCTGTTCGACGGGGACGCCTCGCCCGGCGCGCTTGCGCTGAGTGACGGTCGGACCGTGCCTGCGCAGGAAACGCCGCTGCTGGAATGGGCGCCGGCCGATTTCGACCGCGACCTCGACGTGGACCTGGAGGATCTGGCGGCGCTGCGGTCCTGTGCGTCCGGGCCGGCAGTTCCGCACAACCGGACCGATCTGTGCACGGCCGCGGATTTTGACCGCGATGACGACGTCGATCACGACGACTTCGGCACGTTCCAGCGGTGCTATAGCGGAGCGACTCAAGCCGCCGATCCGAACTGCGCGGAATAGCGGGCAGCGGTGACCAGGACGAAAAGAACACGCAAAACCGTCATGGTGAACGGCGAAAGAGGCGACAGGGCGAAGAAGAAATCCTCATGGTACGCCTGAGAACCCGACGCGCAAAGTTGCGGGCAACGACAGGCGCCCCCACAGAACAGCAACAGGCGAATCCCGTCGCTGCTCTGCGCGTGTCCGGTTCGGGCGTGCCATAGGGCACGCTGCAGCTCAATAACCCGACATCGTGCCGGGCGAGGCTTTCTACAAGTCGTCAGGACAAGGAGATCGCACATGAACACCACCTGTGCATCGATATGGACCTGTGCGCTGATTGCCAGCCTGCTTGTGGTGCAGCCGGCGGCGGCGGCCGTTGTGTATTCGAACACTTTTTCGGGTGGCGTCGGCCCGGGCTGGACCTGTACGGGGGGTACGCCGCTCATCGCGACTGCACCCGGGGGGCAGCGGTTTCTCGGGCGCGATTCGGCATACGGATTTCGATGGGATACGGCCACCCTGTCGCTCAGCGCCCTGCCCGCCCATAGCACGCTGACTCTGTCGTTCACCCTCTACATCATCCGCTCGTGGGACGGCGACAACACAATCTATGGACCGGATCGCTGGAGCCTTGCGGTGCGGAACGGTCAGACGCTCCTGTTGCTTGACACCTCGTTCTCCAACTCCAGCTCATACCAGTCCTATCCCGATTGGTACCCGGCCCTGCCGAACCATCCTCTGGGAACGGGAGTCACTGCCCACGATACGCTTGGCTACAACTGGTACAACTACTACGGTGATTCGACGTACACGTTCACCATCACGTTCCCCCACTCCGCAGGGACGGTTGCCATTGATTTCACCGGTGCGATGTTGACGGAGCCTGGCAACAACTGGGGTATCGCGGATGAGAGCTGGGGGCTGGACGATGTAGTCGTGTCGATCGAGTCAGATGAGGACGGCGACGGTGTGCCGGACTCGCGCGATAAGTGCCCGCACACGATCGGCGGCGTGACGGTTGACACCGATGGCTGCCCGCCGATCATACCCGGCGACTTCGACAGGGATGGCGACGTCGACATGGACGACTTCGGCGTGTTCCAGCGGTGCACAAGCGGGCCAAACGTCCCGGGCGATCCGAACTGCGCAAATTGAGCGGTGGTGAAGGGGCGGTGGTGCAGGTCGAGTCAAAACCGGAGTTGCGGCGCCGCACGAGTCCGGGGCGTCGCCGGATTCGGCGCCTCTGACTTCGCCACACGTTCGGCGAAGGCAGGCCGTGGCACAGCCACCGACCGGACTCGAACCGGTAACCTGCGGTTTACAAAGTCTACCAGCCGGTCGTTTTTATGTCGTATTCCTTAAGGAATCCGCGTTTTTTTTCCCGTGAAGGCCATCGTCATGCCAACTGCGTGCCAGTGTAACCCCGCTGCGCGCACTTTATTTACTATGCACTTTGGGGGCACACTTTGGGGCACATTTCGGCCGGTATGATGGGCGCCGTCCCAACCCAGTCAGCCGGTCGCGACCGGGCCGGCGTTGATCCGACGAGTGTTCCCCAGGAGCCGTAGAGGTGGCAGGTTTGTTCCAGGCCTCCACAGAGTCATGGCCCTTCGGCGCGCTCAGGATGGTCGCGGCGCGTGGCATGGCACGGTCCTCTCAATCCACCTGAGCGGATGAACACGGTGACGGATTGCAGATTGGCCTCCAAATCAAGCGGCGACACACGGGCCGCGACACTGAACACCTTCGCTCTTGGCGAGAAAGGGGCGGTGAAGAGGACTGCCCTCAAGTCCAATTCAGTCGCACTGTAGCCACCGGATGGTGCCTTCCCGAGATGGGAGGGACTTTGCTTGCGGTTCTTCATTTGAGCGACGTGGCTGAACAAACACCGGAGGTGGCGGGGTGGCGCTGATGCTGGACGGCGTTACACCAAGTGAGGAAAGCACCTTCACGTCGACGGTGCCCCCGCAAGACCATCCCTGGGCTGGTCCTCAAGCGGCAAGATGGCCCAGGTTCCTCCAAAATAGGAGAGATGCAATGTTGCTTCAGCGAGGATGTCCTGGTTGCGGGTATCCCCTGGGCCACTGCCGATGCATGGATCTGCGGGTGCAGATGCCGAGCATCGAGCCGGTTAGGCTTGATCCTCCAAAACTCCACACGCCAGCGCCGATCAAGCCCAAGCTTGTTTTTTGTCTCAAGCCAAAAGAGCCGTGGAAGCTTTGATTTCTAGCTACGAGACAGCAGAAGCCGGCGATTCGCCGTTCGCCATTGCCTCGTTTCCCCGCATAGGCTGGCAAGCGGAGCAAACTGGTGGAGAACCGACCCGGGGGCCAAGAACGGAGGGCGGGCGGAGGAGCCGATCAGACTCCTTCGCTCGCGCATCCCTTCGGGATTGGCATCAAGGCGATGAATCCCTCGCGGCCGCGGGCAGCGAGTGGCGATGTGGTCAGCATTTCGGGAACGCACACCTACACCACGCTCACTTTGGCTGGCCTGGCGGCATATAGGTAACTGGGTGATGAAGCGTCGTGCGCCGACCCATGGCGCTTCTCGGCCTACGTGTTGCCGGGCAACCGGCGGCGCCAGACTCCGGGGCAAGAGAGTCCTGGAGGGTAGGTTGTCAGATGTTCATTGGCGACACGGGACCGTTCGCCCTGTCGGGACATGCCCGCCCAGGACATCTATCGAGGCCTCCATCGCCGCGGGGCTCCCTGCTCACGAGGAGTCATTCCGCACATGGCAAGGTCGCCGCAGCTCGCTACAATGATTCAATTGATCGCTTACGCCCACCTTGCGAGTTCAGCAATCCGAAGGAGACGTTAGGATTCGCGCATAAATAAGTTAAACGATTGTCGGCTCCCTTGCCGCTAATAG
>CAZJTF010000097.1:0-19886 GCA_964548565.1 uncultured Planctomycetales bacterium
GGGGCGCACGGCCGTGCATCTGCGCCCGCAGCCGTACATGGGTGCGGACGTCGCGGCCGTTTTCCCCCAGGACCGCAAGGCCGCGTGGGACCTCACGAAAACCAAGACGCTCGCGTTCTGGCTGCGATTCCAGAATCCCAATAACGGGGGCTTCCAGGGACCGAACCCGATCGTGCGTCTGCATGCCGGCAAAGCAGCCTACAGCTATACGCCGGCCTACCAGGGCATGCCGCGTAACCTGCTGGGCGATCTGCCGTACAGCGAGGCACGCCACGGCTGGTTGTACGTAACCATCCCTCTGGGTGGGGGCGATGCGTGGTTGCGGTCAGAGACATTCGACGGCGCCCGACCGCCGCACGTCAACAATGCACTGAAGTTCGTCACGATTCAAACGCCAATCGAGACACAGAGCGCGTCCGCGCTGGCGTCCGACGGCAAGCGACTGTACTGCGCCGCCACCGACGGCGAATGCTTCGCCGCTTCGGAGGACGGACACGCGTGGAAAGATCTCGCAAGCCCGCGTTCGCTCCGCGGCGGCGCCGCGTGGATTAACGGAATGCTGGCGTTCTGGCCCGGCGGCGGAAGCGCGGGCAGCCTGTTCCTGCGATATCAGCACCCGCAGAAGGATGCGTCCAACAATGATGCCTTCCGCCTCGTCGCCTACGACATCGCGAAGGACGCCTGGTCCTGGCTGCCCACACTGACAGCGATGGAGCACGGCACCGCGGTTGTTGGCGATCACCTCTTCGGTATCGCCCATGCCGTCGGCGGCAACTACGGTGGACCGATCTGCCGCGTGAATCTCGCCGAACCAGGCCCAGTGGACGAACGCAGTGTCCTCGCACCGGTGAGGGGCAAGGACGCGTGGTGGTTCAGCCGGGCCGCCCAGTTTGCGGTCGTGGACGGCCAGATCTACGCGATCAAGAACGACTGGACGACTCCGCAGCCGAAGAATCCCGAAGAAATCGGCGACCGGCTGCTGCGGTTCGACCCCGGCGCCTACGCCCCCTCGTCTTTCGCAGGCGGCAACCGGTGGGACGCCGAGAAGTGGAAGGAAGCCCGCACTCCAACGACTGATCTTGGGCCGCTGCCCTTCGAGATCGGACACGGGGCGGCGCTGGTCGCCCTGCCCCCGAGCTGGTGCGCGGCCGTCGGTACGAAAGGCGGACTCTTCGTCGTGGCAGGTTGCTCGCCCTCGAACCACGAGGGATATGGGCCGGCCTCGGCGGCGTACGCGATTTACGATATCGCCAGCGGGCGCTTCACGACCGGGGTGCTGCCCGACGTCACCGCGACCGGCACATCCGCCGCGATGCACCGGGGGCGACTCTACATCAAGCGCGGCGGGCTCAACTACGGCCCGTCGAACAGCGAACTCTGGGAGGTGACGCCGCTGAAGCCCGCGGAGGCCCGCGCGGCCGAGGGGCAGGCGAAGCGCGAGCAGATGTCGCTTAAGAACGTGGACTGCGTGAGCCTGCAGTTCGACTCGATCGGGCACGAACCGTTTGATGTCTGGGTGGACGGGCTGGCGTTCGAATGACCATGAACAGTGCAGACGGCTGGAGCATTGTCGAACCAGGGTTCCGCGCCGAGCACGCGAAAGCCTGGGAAGGGCTTTTCACGCTTGGCAGCGGCTACATGCACGTGCGCGGTTCGTTCGAGGAGCATTTTGCCGATGCGCCGCAAAACGTCAGCTACACCCGCTTGCCCGCGAACGTGACGGCCGAGAGCTTCCGCGAAACGAAGTCAAAGTGGGGGACGTACGTCCCGGGCGTCTTCGGCAAACACCCGCTGCTGAACAACGAGATGATCAACCTGCCGTGGTTCCTCGGTACCGTCTCGATCGTCGACGGCGAACGGCTCGACGTCGAGCACGGCCGGATCGAGGACTACCGCCGAACGTTGCACTTAGACTGCGCCGTGTTGAGCCGAAAGCTGACCTGGATCACGCGCTCGGGCAAGCGCGTGCATGCTACGTTTGAGCGGTTTGTTGATGCCGTCCATCCGCATATTTGCGTGCAGCGAATCGAACTCACCAGCTCGGCCGATGCTGATCTGGTCCTGCAGGCGGGCATCGATGCAGACGTCCGCACCAACGGCTACGACCATCTGAAGGACATCGCGTTCACCCGGCACGGGCCAGACGGCATGATGTGCCGGCTCCGCACTGACGCGGGCGACGCAATCGAAATCTGCAGCCAACTCACCGGCGCTGAGTGGACGTTTGAATCGCATCACCGTGCGGCAGCGCTGGTCGGGGAGTTCAAGCTCCGCAGCGGACAACCTTTCGCGGTCGAAAAACGGACGGCCCTCGTGACCAGCCGCGATTTGCACAAGACATCCGCCGAGGACTGCCTCCGCGAAATCCAGGGCCTCGATTACCCCTCGTTGCGCGAGGCCCACGCAACGGTCTGGCGGGAACGCTGGGAATTCTGCGACGTCGTGATCGAGGGCGACCCCGAGTCGCAACTCGCCATGCGCGTCGCGCTCTTCCACCTGCTGCGCGCGCATGTGCCGGACGACGTGCGGGTGGCGATCGATGCCAAAGGCTACGCCGGCGAAGCGTACTGGGGACGGTACTTCTGGGACACCGAGATGTTCCTGCTGCCGTTTTTCCTGTACACGGATCCGCAGCGAGCCCGCACGCTGGTGGATTTTCGCATTCAGAGCCTGCCCGGCGCGAGCGCGAACGCGCAGCGGTACGGCTATTCCGGCGCACGATACGCCTGGGAATCCGACGCGCAAGGCCTCGAATGCTGCCCGAACTGGCAGTACGCCGACCACGAAGTACACGTCACCGCGGATGTCGCGTACGGCCTGGCGCACTACGCGCGGGCGACCGGCGATCCGGCGTTCCTCCGCGGGCCGGCGGCACAGCTGCTGGTGGAGACGGCGCGATATTGGGTGGAGCGTGTGGATCGTCGCCCGGACGGGAGCGTCGCCCTGCTCGGCGTCATGGGACCCGACGAGTACACGCCGATCTCCAGCAACAACGCTTACACGAACGCAATGGTCGCCCTGGCGCTGCGGCTTGCGGCGGAATATGGTAGATCTGCCGGCGCATCGGCTGCGGAGTGCGCAGCGTTTCGCACCACGGCGGACGCACTGCCGATCCTGCGAGATGAGGACGGTTCGCTCGTGCTGCAGTGCGCGGAGTTCGAACTCTTTGCGGAACCACGCTTCGACGCGCTGTGGAAAGACCGGACGCGTCCCTTCGCCGCACAGGTCTCGCAGGAACGCCTCTACCGCAGCAAGGCCCTCAAGCAGGCCGACGTCCTCATGCTGATGATGCTGTTGCCGCAGGATTTTACCGATGCCGAGGTCCGCCGGGCGTGGGATTACTACTTGCCGTACACGACGCACGATTCCTCCCTCTCCGCGGGCGGTCATGCCATCCTCGCGTGCCGTCTCGGCCTGGACGACGAGGCGTGGCAATTCTGGCAGAAGGCCCGCGCGATCGATCTCGACGTTGCTCATGGGGGCGCGGCCGAGGGGATCCACATCGCCAACGCTGGGGCCGTCTGGCAGATGGCGGTGCTCGGGTTCGCGGGGATGCGGACGGCGATGCAGAGCGACGTGCTGACGTTCGAGCCGCGACTGCCCGCGCGATGGAGCCGCCTGGCATTTCCGGTGGCGTGGAAACGTGGGCGGCTGTACGTGAACTGCACGCGGAGCAGCATGACAATCCGGAATGATGGCCCGGAGCCGCTGCCCGCGCGCGTGAGCGGCGTCGAACGTACCATCCAGCCCGGCCAGGCCGCGGAGTGGAAACTGACATGACGGTTCGCGGCATCATTTTCGACCTCGACGGCGTGCTCGTCTCCACCGACGAACTGCACTACCGTGCATGGAAGGCAATCGCCGACGCCGAGGGCATCCATTTCGACCGCACGATCAATCACCGCCTGCGCGGGGTCAGCCGGATGGAAAGCCTCGCGATCGTGCTCGAGCGGGCTCACCGGCCCTACACGCCGGCGGAACGGCAGCGGCTCGCCGACCACAAGAACGAGATATACCGTGAGTCGCTGCGGGCGCTCTCCCCGGAGGATGTGCTGCCTGGCGTCTGCGAATTGCTGCACGACTTGCGGAAACGCGGGCTGCGCCTGGCGGTGGCTTCGTCCAGCCGTAATGCACGCCTGATCATGAAGCAGACGGGACTCACCGGTGAGTTTGACGCCATCGTGGAAGGCTCGGACATCACCTACTCGAAGCCGCACCCCGAGGTCTTTCTGCTGGCCGCAGAACGGCTGGGGCTCCAGCCTGCCGAGTGCATCGCGGTGGAAGACGCGATGGCGGGGGTGGAGGCGGCCCGCGCGGCCGGCATGGGGGTGTTCGGCATCGGCGGCCCGGAGAACCTGCAGGGTGTCAGCCATGCGGCACCCAGCCTGCAGAGCGTGTCGGCCGACGGACTTCTCCGCGCCGGAGATTCGGCTGGGCCGTAGAATCTGGGACAGGGCGTGCCATCACCCGGATCGGAGTGGCACAAGCAGGTTTTTTTCGTTTTTAGCGAGCGTGACACCCGGCCGTCGTGCACGTCAGATCCGGCCAAGCCGATGTTTGAATCCACTCCGAAACCCTTTATAACTTGGGGCTATTCCCGGCAGATTCGCCGGGACGCCCGGGCCCGTCTCCTCCGGGCGCGCGAGCCTGACGCATGAAGTGGACTGCACTTGCCTTCTCTGCCGCGCTGGCCAGCGTCATCGCGGGTGCGCGCTGCGACCGCGAGGGCGGTCAGTCGAATCGCGTCGTGCTCCGCGTCGCCAACTGGGGCAGCCCGATGGTCGAGTCTGATTTCATGCGGCTCGAGCGGGAGATCTGGGCTGAATTCGAACACCAGAACGCCGGCGTCCGGCTGCAGATTGAGCAGATCCCCGGTGAAGGGCAGTACCGCCCCAAGCTGATCATGCAGCACGTGGCAGGGGTCGCACCGGATGTCGCCTCCATCGACATGTCGTCCGGCGCGGACTTCATGAACAACGGACTCCTGCTCGACCTCCGTCCATATATTGAGAGTGACCCCGAGTTCCGCAAGTCAGACTTCTTCGACAATCTCTGGACAATCGCCAGCCGGGACGGGCACATCTATGCCATCCCGCTCGACTTCACCCCCATGGTGATGTTCTACAACCGGAAGCTGTTCGACGCGGCCGGCGTACCCTACCCCCGCGAGGGCTGGACGTGGGACGAGTTCCGCGAGACCTGCCGCAAGCTGACAATCCACAGACAGGGCGAGCCGCGGCCGGACCAGTGGGGGTTCTACTTCGAAAACGAGATGCCTTACTGGATTGTCTGGCTGTGGAGCAACGGCGGCGACATGCTCAGCCCCGATGGCAGGCGAGCCAGCGGCTACTTCGATGGCCCCAGGTCGGTCGAGGCGATCCAGTTTCTGACAGACTTGATTGAAAAAGACCGGACCGCCTCGCATCCGCGCGACCGGGCGGCGCTGGGGATCAACTTCTTCCTCCGGCGGCGCGCGGCGATGGACCTCCGCGGGCACTGGATGATGATCGATTACGGCGCGGCCGGCCTCGACGTCGGGGTTACCACGATTCCGACGAACACAGGCAAACCCACGACCGTGATGTACGTCACCGGGCTCTCGATCATGAAGAACAGCAAACACCCCGACATCGCCTGGAAGTACCTCAAGTACGCCACGAGCGCACCGGTGCAGATCAAGCGCGTCGCCTCGGGCCTGGCGATCTCGGGCAACCGGGTGGCGGCCGCCCACTACGCGGGTAACCCCGTGGAGGACGCCTTCCTGCGGGCAATCGAGTTCGCGCGCCCGCCCTGGGGAGCGATCGTGGAGAATTCCGAGGTCTGTCGTGACTTCGGCAAGGAAGCGATGGACAACATCCTGTTCAGCGGCGTGCCGGTGCAGCAGGCGCTCACCGACGCGGCCCGGCTGATGGACGCCGCGCTGTACCAGGGCGGAGAGTCCGCCCACTGACGATCCTTATGCGGATCGGAGCCATGAAGGTCCGGCATCGAAGCAACTACCGCGGGTACCTCTTTGCAGCGCCGGCCACGGCGTACCTGGCGATTTTCTCGCTGCTGCCGGTGCTCGTTGCGGGTTTCCTGAGCCTGCACCGCTGGCACCTGCTGAAGCCGGAGCATCCGTTCGTCGGCCTGGGGAACTACCTGCAGCTCGTGCGCGACCCGCTCTTCCGCAACGCGGTGTGGAATACCCTCGTCTACACGGGGGCTACGGTACCGCTGGGGGTGATCACCGCGCTGCTCGTCGCGATGCTGGTGAGCCGGCCGCTGCGCGGGGTCGGGTTCTTCCGCGTGCTGTACTACATCCCGGCGATCTGCTCGCAGGTCGCGATCAGCATGGTCTTCGTGTGGATCATGAGCCCGGAGATCGGCCTGATCAACTCCTCGATCGGCGGCTTCAATCGGCTGCTGCTCTGGATAGGCCAGGGCGTAGGCGCGGATCTCTCGGCGCTGGTCATCCCGACGTCGACCGACTTCCTGCGCGAGCGCGGCTGGGCGATGGCGTCTCTGGTGCTGCTCGGCCTCTGGGTCGGGCTGGGACCGCGGATGATCATCTTCGTCGCTGGCCTGCAGAACATCCCCGAGGAGCTCTACGAGGCGGCCGAGATTGACGGTTGCAGCCGTTGGCAGAAGTTCCTGTACGTCACAGTCCCGCAGCTCGCCCCGACGATCGTGTTCGTGGCCGTCACGACGACCATCGCGGCCTTTCAGCTCTTCACACCGGTGTACGTCATCACGCAGGGCGGGCCGCAGCGCAGCACGGACGTCGTGTCGTTCCACATTTATCGCGAGGCCTGGCAGAAGTGGGAGGCCGGGATGGCCAGTGCCCAGTCGTACGTACTCTTCGCGATGATTCTGATCGTCTCGGCCGTCCAGATGCTCGTCATGCGGCGTGGCATGGGGCAGGAGGGTACGACGTGAGGCTGAGCGAAGCCCCCACTCTGCGCGAGTCGTACCGGCTCCGCCGTGACGTCGCCCGGCTGGTGATCTACATTCTGCTGATCGGGATCGCGCTCACCACCGCACTGCCGTTCGCCTGGATGTTCATCACGTCGCTGCACCCGCCAACGGCCGAGGCGCCGACGATGTCGACGCTGCTGCGCCCGCCGAGCTGGCATCCCGAGAACTACACCTACGTGCTGCTGTTTCCCGAGCTGCCGGTCAAGCGATTCATCATCAACAGCTTCATCGTCACCGGCGGCGTCGTGCTGTTCCAGCTCACACTCTGCTCGCTGGCAGCGTATGCCTTTTCGCGATTGCACTGGCGCGGGCGGGATGCGCTGTTTTACCTGTTCCTGGTCATCATGATGATCCCGGGGCAGGTTCTCGTGGTGCCGCTCTTCTTCATCGTGGAGAAGCTCGGGATGATCAACACATACTGGGGGCTGATCATCCCAGCGCAGTACCTCAGCACCGCGTTTGGTACGTTCCTGCTGCGGCAGTTCTTCATCACGATCCCGCCCGCACTTGACGAGGCCGCGCGGCTCGACGGCTGCAGCGAACTGGGCGTATTCTGGCATGTGATTCTGCCCGCCGCCAAACCGGCGCTGGCAACGGTGGCGGCATTCGCGTTCATCTGGACGTGGACCGATTTTTACTGGGCGCTGATCGCCACGCACTCGCGCGACATGCGGACGCTCGAAGTGGGGCTGAGTATCTTTAACGAGTCGTTCAGCGGGACGAGGTATCCGCTCCGGATGGCGGCGGCGGTGATCGTGCTCGTTCCCGTGATGGCGGTCTTCCTGCTTCTGCAGCGGTATTTCGTCCGCGGCGTGACGATGAGCGGGGTCAAAGGATAAAAATGCTCGAATGACGAGATCGGAAGGACGCATCGAGGGCGGGTGACGTTCCCTCGGGTCCGGGCTTCGTCCATTCGGGCCTTTCTCGCCATCCGGTTTTCGACACTCGGCTTCGCGGAGTCTGAGCATGTTTCCATCGAGCGGCCTCGGCGGACTGCCACGATTGCGGGATTACGCCAGCAGGCGGGCGAGCAGCTACGACCGCACGGGCGGAAACCGCGACTGGATCGACATCGAGGCGAGCTCCACGCGCACCATCGCGGAAATCGATGGGCCCGGCTGCATCCGGCACATCTGGAATACGATGCTGTTTCAGAATGAAGACCACCTGCGACGGGTTCTGCTGCGGTTTTACTGGGATGGCTGCCGCGAACCGAGTGTCGAGTGCCCGATCGGGGACTTGTTCGGCCTCGGGCACGCCATGCGCAAGAACTTCGTGACGGCCGTGCTGCAGATGAGCCCGCAGGACGGTCGCGGTTTCAACTGCTGGTGGCCGATGCCCTTCCGGCGATCCGCCCGCGTCGAAGTCGTGAATGAAGGAACCGAGACGTTTCCTTACTACTACTATATCGACTATGAATCGTACCCCTCTGCCGACGCGTTACGAGGCATGGGCTACTTTCATGTGCAGTGGCACCGCGAGAATCCAACGCAGGGCTGGGGCGACGAATACAACCACCTGATGAAACCGCTTGTGCCGGGAGCTCAGGCGGAATGGCGAGAGAAGCTGCATTTCGGTGGCGACCCGCGTGCACGGAACGCATCAAACCGCGACAACTACGTCATCCTTGACACGTCCGGCGACGGGATCTACTGCGGAGCGCACCTGGACATCGACATCTTCGAACGTCAGAAGAACGAGTGGTACGGCGAGGGTGACGACATGATCGTCATTGACGGCGAGCCATGGCCCCCCTCGATCCACGGCACCGGCACCGAGGACTGGAACAATTGCGCGTTCGGACCGGACCAGGAGTACACCGCGCCTTATCACGGGATCCTGCTGCACAGCCGCTCGATCGATTGCCGGTGGTTCGGCAAGCAGTCGATCTACCGCTACCACGTGGAAGACCCGGTTCGCTTCCGCAAGTCGATCCACGTCTCCATCGAGCACGGCCATGCCAACAAGCTGTCCAACGACTACAGCAGCACGGCCTACTACTACCTCGCAGAGCCCGCCCGCGGCGGCCCGCCCCTGCCCCCGGCCGATCGACGCGTGCCGCGTCCGTCATGAGAGGACCCCAAGAATTGTTCCGCAACAAACAACCGCCTGCTGATACGGCGACGCCGCATCAGCAGGCGGTCTGTCTCCGTTGGAATAGCCTCCCTGGTTACGGCGTAATCACGGTCAGCCCATCAAGCGGGCTGGTCCCTCGTACATTGTAACCGTAGTTGTTGTAGTCGGTGGAGTTGACGACCTTGCTTCGATCCATGTCATAGACATCAACAATGGTTCGATTGGGTACCGGAGTCGCGCTTCGGTTGTTGTAGATCGCATTGTAGTCGGTGGATGTCACAGTAAACCGGGCAGGAGGCGCCAACACGTCGCCAACCTCGCCAATGAGGTTACCGAAGTAGAACACATCGTTGGCAGCCAAGCCGGTATTCGCATTCGCCAGCACGGTAACCTGCAGCCAGTTCTTGTTGGGGATCGCATTATCTGCCCATGTGAGCACCACGCGATCCGAGCCACCCGCGCCCGCGCCGGCCTGGACTGTCACCGTCGGGTCCGGAGCCGTTGCCCAACCGGCAATGTTGCTGCTGTTGCCGTACTTGAACGTGAAATCAGCAGCAGTCAGCGACAACGCCGAACAGCCGGCGCCGGCCTGCAGATCGACGTAGATACCGTTGATTCCGCGGCTGTGGCTGCTCACGTTCTCGAAAGTGACCGGCCCGGTACCCGGTAGCTTGGCGACCTTGTTGCCCGCCTGGCCGCTCGTGTTAGGCACCGGCGTCGCGCCCCACGCGGAGTTGGCGTAGAACAGCTGCCGGTTCGCAACCGTGCGGCTGCAGACGGAGGTGGCTGCCGGCTTGAGAGCGACGAGCTTGCCGTCGCCTGTATTGAAGTAGTAAATGTGCTGCGTCTGGCCCGGGGCCGTGGGGCCCATGAGTGGCCCACCCCTCACAGCAAAGCCGTGGTTGGCCACGCTGTTCGTGATGTGCGTGAAGACTGGCGTCGTCTGGGCATCAGTCGACCGTGTGAACTGGGTCCCTTCCAGTTCGAAGGCAACGCCTCTCTGGTTTCCAGCGACCGTGATATCCTGTTCGGCAACGCAGACGCCGTCGAGGTACAGGCTCACAATCCCGAATTCATTGTCGAATTCGTACCGGACTTCCTGCCAGACGCCCGGGGTGAGCGGCACGGCCGGCGTCTCGGTCGTCGTACCGCACAGGTAGTGGGGACCGAAGGTCTTAGCCCAGATTCCACCCACCGTATCCTGCTGCACGGCGTACCAGGCCGCAAAGTCGGGATGGTCTGCGACGTGGAGGTTATCATCTACGTCCGCCCGCCACTGCTTCCACTTGATGTTCACCACAGCATCGGATGCTGCCGCAGCAAGCTGGGCAAAAATGCCATGCCAGCCGCCGCAGCCCTTGTCCGCATCCAGCATGATGACATTACCCATCCCCGAGCCCGTGGGATCAGCCACAACCTGCACAGGTGTAATGCCGCTGGGCGCCTGGTTGTCCGTCACCCACGTGACGGAACCGCTGCCACCTGTGTTCGCCTGGCCGGGAAGGTCGCCCACCGTATAGCCCTCGAAGCCGGCGACATCAACGTGCACGATGTTCTGCGTAGCCGGATCCGGGCCACCCGTGATCACCAGATTGTCGATATAGGCGGGCCCGTCGTTGAAATCCTCACAGCTGTCGATCAGCGTTCCGTTGGTGACATCTACCGCGACGACACGCGAGGTGAATGTCGGATCCAGATCGGTCCGGCTGTTCGTGGCGGTCACGAGAATGCTGTTGCCGGCTGTGTCTTTGTACAGACCACCGTAAACACGCGGTTCGCCGTACCAGGACTCCAGCTGATAGTACCCTGTACCGGCCACGCCTGTCGCGGCATTGACATCGACGTACCGCGAAATCCTGCCGTTGAATCCGCCCGCGAGCACATCATTGCCATCGAAGTCGACACAACCGACGTCGTAGAAGCCGTGACCGGAGTTGTCAATATTGTTCGTTGCCGTCTCGCCTGTACCGTCATAATTCCAGCAGTAGAACTCCGCGCCGAAATCCGTCCACGTGTGCGTGCACACGCGGCCGGCTGCGGCGACGTCGATCACGTGGCTGCGATTCACATGGCCACCATCATCTGACCAGGCGAGGGAGGCCGCATTGGCGTTTGTATCGAGCTTGACGGCGTACATCTCCGCGACGCCGTCGCTGCCGTTACCGCTGGTCCCATTGAAGTAGAGCCCGTGCGCGCCGGCTCCGAACGCATTCGGCACCAATGTCATACCGCCTTCGAAATCGCCGCCGATCGCCGGAATCCCCGCGACTGCATTGCTCCAGTTGATCGCCCCGGTGGCAGACTCAAGCTGGTAGAGCATGGGATTGGCACCCGAGCTCTTGACGTACAGCTTCCCCTGGTAGAGCACCGGGGTCAGGTTGCCGTCCCGCCCGGGGAATACCGTACCGGGAAGCGGCGTCTCCCATACCTTCACGCCTGTGGCTTTGGCGTATGCCACAGCAACGGCACCCGCCGCCGTATTGCCGATTGCGTACACCCGGCCGGCGGCGCCGCCGTCGCCGACAACGACAGATGTGGTGTCGAATGCGCCCAGTTGATGCGCTGTGGTGCCGTCCGAATCGGTCGCGGCCCAGCGAAGTGTGCCAGCTGGAGATACCGACGCTACTCGGGCGGAGTTGCCTCCGAAGAACAGGCTGCTTCCCTTCCAATAGACGTTGCCATCCTCATCAAATGTGACAGCACCGGTCTGAGGCCGGTCAACACCCAGCGCACGAACGTCCAGTTCCCAGTCGATGGCCGCACCGCTGGCCCACCCACTGCTGAAGACCATCGACGGGTGATCCGCAGACGCTGTGCCGGCGATGTTGGCGTTCATCGTGCCCCACGGCTGGGCGACCTCGTCCGCCAGCACCGGGGACACCGCCCAGACGCAACACACAATCAGAGTCCAGTACCGCTTCGCGTTCTTCACAAGCCACCTCCCTTTCCTGTTCAACCATCTCCGCGCAGCGCGGAGCCCATACGTGGTGTGGACGACGGCAAACGCCATCGCGACGTGACGCTCGGAAAGCGTGGTCCTCTTTCCCTTTCTCGTCCCCCTCCTTCCTTGACTCAGCGACGCCGGGCTGACCGCCAGCCCTTGTGGGCCCTGACACTGGCCGGCCACTTGTCCAGCAACGTCATGTAATTCGGATCGAGTTCGTCGGGGAGAGCATCTCGCTGCATCTGCTGGATCGGATCCCCCTGCCCACTCCCGACACTCAGCGAGGCCGACGGCCACGTCGTGTCCTTGGTGTTCATCGGCTCGCCATAAATGTTGGTGACGTTCACGGTCCCGCCGTACGGCCCGATCTCGGTGTGCTCGCCGGAACGCCAGATGAACTTGTCAGTCGTGAGTACTCCGCGGAAATCGCCGTTTGGGTACCGGTCGGCCAGATTCGCCCGGGCCGCCCTGACGCTGCCATCCACGAACAGCAACTCGGCAACCGGACTGCTGTTGGTGCCGTGCCGGAAGGCCATGTTGTTCGACCCCCAGTACGGCCTCGACACATCGTTGTGAGTGAGATACGCGCAGCTGAATCCGTGGATCCATGTCCAGTGACCGTCGGACGCCAGCACGCGGTTGCTCTCAAACTTGTCCAGTTCAAAGCCGCTGTTCGCTACGCGCTGGCCCATTGAGGCAATGGGTACGGAGATGGCGTAGCTGTAGTCTGCCCCGGGGCCGCCCCGCGCTCCGGCGACGGGGTAATTGAATCCCCACCAGGCACCGCGGGCCTTGTTCACGGGATCCGGCCGCGAATCCTTGGGGCAGAAGCCGGCCTCGAGATTCCCTAGGTATCTCTTCGCAACCAGGATATCGATCCAGGTTGCCATGATGTCGTCGTGGCCACGCACGCTGCTTGTGGTGTTCCCGTCATCCCACAACGGGTAGGCTTTATGCTGATCGTAGCAGAAGCGCAGCGCCAGCCCGACCTGCCGCAGGTTCGATCCGCATGATGCCGCCTTCGCCTGCTCACGGGCACTCTGCAGGGACGGCAGGAGGATCGCCACGAGCAATGCGATGATCGCAACGACCACGAGCACTTCGATCAACGTAAAGGCGGGTACAGTACACCTGTTCTTCATGATCAGAACTCCGTTCTCGTACCTTCCACTTCCCTCCTCGCCGGCCGCTACGATGCGGGGGCCCCGCCAGTCGACTGGCTCTTGCACTTGGGGCAGGAGGGAATAATCGGCGGTCGGGGAGGATTGCCCACGGGGTCCGGAACAAACAACTCCCCGCACGCGTTGCACTTCCAGAGCTTCCAGGCATCCTTCTTGCCGCACTTTTCGCACACAAACGGCGGCAGGTCGGCAACTCCCAGTTCGGTGGTGAACGTCTGGCTGCACGCCCTGCATCGCAGGGCCGCATTATGCGACATGCGCGAACTGAGGGTGTTGGACGTCCCGGATCGCATCCAGTACACCACGCCGGCGAGAACAATCACGCCGACGGCGAGGACGATCTTCGTCGCGTTCGTCACGCTAGACTCCACGATCACTGTGTGCGGCCAGTTCGATGCCACCGAATTGCCACTGCCGGGGACATCGCTGTCCGGTCTACACTGTCGCGAACGAGACAGGCGCGCACCCGCCGTGCTACTCAAAACATCGCCAGTCGTACAGCCCGGGCCGGCCCGCAGAATTGACAAAGCGGGCAGCGGCGCACTTGTCTCCGCCTGAACTCATCCGACTTGAGCCCAGACTCACTCGGCTCGTGCACTGGAGCCGACAATCGCTTCCTGCGGCGTAGCCCTGTCACAAGAGGCTGAATGATATGTGCGCGACGAAGCCACGCCGTGGTCACAACAACATCCCGACCTCCTTTATCTTATCAGAAATGAGCTATTTCGTCCCGATAAATCGTCAGAAATTCCGGAAGTGCGCAAATGGCCCGGCGGCGTAGGCGAACGCCTGCCGTTCTGGAGCCTCAGAGCTTCTCCAGAACCCCTTCCTGCAGCTGAAGTTAAGGCGCGATGCCGCGCTCGCAGCCACCGATTGTCCTGGTATTGCCACACGTTACAATTAAAGCACCGCGACATAAAGGAGTGCCCCGCGAACTCGACGAGCGGTGCCCCGACTGGAAAAGCGTACCCTGGATCTGACCCACGTGCTCCCCGGACACGAAAAGGCCCGGGCAGGTGTCTACCTGCCCGGGCCAGCCAGTCACTACAGGGTTGAGACTCTAGTGTTACGGATAGCAGTCCGGGTCGGCATCCGCCTCCCCGCTGAAGCACTGCTGGTAGCCGCCGAAATCGTCCATGTCGACGTCGCCGTCCCCATCGAAATCGGCCGCCTGGCAGTTGGAGTCTGCCTGATCGACTTCCGCCCGCGTTGCACAAGGGGCAAAGAGGAGGAAGTCGTCGCGATTGACCTTCCCGTCACGGTTCAGATCCGGTGGTGCGTAGCGGACCGCCCGGAGAGCCACCAGGTCGCCCGAATCGCCCTTGAAGTAGTAGATGTGCTGAGTTCCGGCGACCACGGGTCCGAGCAACGGGCCACCGCACGGATTGGCAGTGCCCAGCGTATCGAACTCGAAGAGTCGCGGCTGGGCAGGCTGCGGCGGCGCCGCGGTGTACATCGGTGCATCCGTCACGTTGAACCCGAGGATCTGGTTGTTGTAGACGGAACTGCTCGTCGAAGCGACGTAGATGCTCTTGCCAGCCTCATTCTGGTAGAGTCCGCCGACGCCGCGATTCTCCCCGTAATCAACATCCAGCTGATACCAGCCGGTTCCGCCGAACGGGGGCGGAGCCGAAGCCGGTCCCTGCTTGATGACGATGTTATCGATGTACATCGGTCCACCTTCGGCGGGCGTCCCCGCGGCGGTGGGCTCCACCTCGAAGTCAATGCCCGCTAGGGCGGTGTCAGCAGTCCCGGCCCTGGCGGTGACGCCATCGACATCAAGCGTGACCGAGCCGTCGCCCGGGTCGAATGTGTACTTGACGTGCTGCCACTTCCCTGGCGTCAGGGTAACGCCGCCACCGAATGTATTGGCGACGCTCAGCGTGCCGCTGGAATCCCAGCCGATCGCCCACCAGCCGTCGTACGCGGCATTGTCGGCAACCCAGAAATTGTCACTGTTATCCGCTCGCCACTGATCCCATTCCATGGTCACGGCAGCACCAGGCGTAATGGGAGCCGCGCGGACAACGCCCTGCCACCCACCGGCGGTGCCGGGCGGATCGAGGACGAGCACCTTTCCGTGGCCACCGCCCGTCGGATCGGAGATGATCTCAGCCTGCGGATAGCCACCACTGGTGTCCTCCGCCCAGCTGTCCTGGCCGACGATGCTGCCCAGCGTGAGCGCCTCGAAACCGCCGCTGTCGTAGACAACCGTCGCAGGCGGAGTCAGAACGCCCGGCGTGGCGACATCCAGGTACCGCGCGATGCGGCCGCTGAAGCCACCTGCGATGATGTCGTTGCCATCGAAGTCGACGGCGCCGAAATCTTCAAACCCATGCCAGGCCTCGCCGGGGTTCACCGTCTGCGCGGGTGCACTCCCGTCCAGGTTCCAGCAGTAGAGTGAGGAGCCGTAGTCGTTCCAAGTATGCGTGCACACCCGGCCGGCCGCCTCGACGTAGATGACATGGCTGCGTGCCACTTTCCCGCCCGCCGAGCTCCACTGCAGCGTAGCCGAATTGGTGCCGGTGTTAATCGCGATGGCGAACATCGACTTGTTGGTGGCATTTCCGCCATCCGCGTTGTAGTAGAGGCCGTGGACACCTGCTCCGAAGGCGTTCGGGACCAGGGTCATCTGCCCGCCGTTGGTGGCGGTACAGCCGGTGACATCACTGCTCCATTCGATCGAGCCTGTCGTGGAATTGAGCTGATACAGCTTCTTTGTGCCGGTCCCGGCACCGAGGACGTAGAGCTTGCCGTTGTAGAGCACGGGCGTCAGCACATCGCCGGTACCCGCGAAATTCGTCCCCGCAAGATCGGTGTTCCAGACACGATCGCCGTTCAGCTTGCTGAAGGCGGCCGCACCGCTGTCCGTCAGGACGTACACGCGACCATCCATGCCCTGATCGCCAACCACCGGCGAGCTCTTGTCGCCGCTGCCGATCGACTGATTGGTTCCGTTGACGTTGCCGACCCAGCGGAGCGTCCCATCGGGAGAAGCAGATGCGAGATACCCACTGGAACCTCTCGACTTCCAGTACAGATTGCCGACCTCGTCGAAGGTGATACTGCTCACCCGCTCAAACGGGCGGTCGAGCCCCAGCGAGGTGACATTCAGGGTCCAGTCGATCTTCGCGCCGTTCGCCCAGTCATTCTGCAGGATCAGAGAGGCGGCGTTGGAAGATTGCGTGCCGGAGATGTTCGCGTGGACGGTCCCCCAGGGCTGGGCGATTCCGCTGTCCGCAACAGGAATGGGCTTGACCACCGCCTGCCAGCTCACGTTCGCGCTGCCGGCGCCATTCGTCGCAGTCGCCGAGAAGTTGAATGTCTGCCCGATCTGGCCGGCCGTCGGCGTGAAACCGCTGACGAGGCCGCTGTTGCTGATCGTCGCTCCGGGCGCGTTGCTCACCAGCGACCAGGAGTTCGTGCACGGCCGGACCGTGAGCTGCTTCGTGTAAGACGAGCCCACGAACGCGGTTTCGAGGCTGGGAATGACCGGGTCGACCACGGGCAGAACCGGGTCGTTGCTGATCACCAGGTTGTTCAGATCGACGTAATCATTTCCGGTACCGGACCAGTCTGTTCCGAAGAACTCCACCTTCGTGACGGCGGCCGGATTGAAGTCCGCGTCAAACCACCCTGCCGTCGGAGGGCTCATGGTGTTGTTGTTGAGGTAAACTTCGTGGTGCTGCCAGGTGGGGTAGTGCACATCCGCGGTGTCGCGATGGAACCACCACGACCGGACCTTTCCCGCCGTGTCATAGAACCGGGCCACCACCGGTGCGTCAGCGTAGGTGCCCTGCTCCTGGTAGTAACGGACATCGATATTCATGCGGGCATAGCACGACGAAATGTTGATCGTCCCGAACCCAGCCTTGGTGAAGTCGACAACTGAATAATACCAGCCGCCCCCTCCCTGGCCAGCGTACAGATGAAAACGGCCGAAGTTGTCGAGAGTGTCATCAGGCGGCTCGAACGTCCACTGGCTTGCCGGCGTGATTGCGGGGCCGGCCCCTGTGTCAATCTGGGCGTCGAAGGGAATCAGCGCCAGATCATACTGACCAATCACCGTGACGGTGAAGTCTTTCTGGGCAACTGCCCCGTACGTGTTCGTCGCCGTCACCGAGAAGTTGGCTGCTCCGGCGCTCACGGGCGTCCACCCGCTGATGACGCCGGTGTTCGGGTCAATGACCGCACCGGGCGGCCCGAAATTGAGCGCCCACGTGACGGGCTGTGGATTCGCCAGCGTGACGGCCTTGCTGAACGGCACGTTCACATTTGCGTAGAGCGGCGGGCTGCCGATGATGGGCGCCGGCAGCGTTGTGGGCGTGATGGAGTAGTTGTCAATCCACCAGGCCAGTGCAGGATTGGCCTTGTCAAACCGAATACCGAGCTTGTCGAACTGACTGACATAGCTCCCGGACGCATAGTTGAAGTAGAAGGTCCCTGGATTATTGCCGAGCAGGACCTTCGAGCCGCTCGAGATATCGTACAGGTTGAGATCCAGGATGATCTTCTGGTCGAAATCCATGACCATCTCAAGACGGTACCATTTATTCTTCGTCACGCCGGGTAACCCGAGACCGCGACCGGCAAAACCGCCGCCGCCCAGCGGGCCCGTGCAGGTAAAGGCATTGACCGAGGCCCCGCCCGTTCCGGAGCCACCGTCTCCGTCCTGCATGTACGGCTGCATGATCTGCTGATTGTCGGCGCGGTACATGGGCGTCGTCATGAACATGCTGCCGTCGGGAGTCACCCCGTCATTGCCGGTGTACCTCCAGTCGTAGCCGACGCGCCACACGCCTGCACTGACCGGCGTGCCCCAATTGCGACCGATGCGATTGCCTGAGCTCACGCCCACGATTTTGAGCGACTGCGTACTTCCGCTCATTGGGCTGACGACGACATTGTCAACGATGAAACCGCTGCTGTCTGAGCCGGCGATGCAGCAGGTCCAGCCGTCCTGTCCGACCACAGGCAAGCCGGCGGTATATGCCGGGGGCTCAAACGTCACGGATTGCTGGGCGCCGGCCGTGGAAACCAGCCCCAGGACCAGGAACACACACAATACGCTTCTCATTCGTCGCCTCCTTCGCGGCAAGTACGTGAAGATGCGCGCATGCCGCTCTCTATGGATGCCTGAAACGTTTTCCCGGGCGTCGGGGACGCCGTTGCCCCACCTGTCGACGGGCCGAACGGCCCGAGGTGGACTCCGCGACTCTGAAAGCTCCTTACCCCTCTCACTGTCACCCGCTTGTCCATGTCTTTATCGCTGCCAGCGCTGCTTCCTCGCATGCACCGCGCCCGGCCACCGGCACCGGCCGCCTGAACCGCTATGCTGCGACCAGAACGCCGGAAGGAGCTGCTTCGGATAGCCGTGGCGATCGGCGTTGCTCAGATCGATCGCCAGTTCCGGGTAATTGTTATCCGTGCCGGGATACTGCTCGCCGTAAATATTCTGATCGTTCCAACCGCTGCCCAGGCCGATCAAAGTGTGCTCGGCAGATCGCCAGAAGAATTTATCACCGGTCATCAGCCCTCTGATATCGTTCTTGCTGTTCGGATATCGATCGGCCACATTGATTCGCGCGGGCCGCACACCACCATCGTGGAAAAGCACGTTGGCCGCCGGTTGCTGGCTCGTGCCGTGCCGGTAACCGACGGTGGTGCCACCCCAGTAGCGAAACTCCGGATTGTTGTTGAGCATACCGTGTGCGCTGAAACCGTGCAGCCAGTTCCACCAGCCATCAGCCGCCATAACAAGGTTGCTCTGGTATTTGTCGATCCGAAACCTGCTGCCGCTCACCTTCCATCCCATCGAAGCGGTCGGGACACTGATACCATAGCTGTAGTCGACCCCGAACTGACCGCTTGGGTGCCGGAAGTTCTGCCCGGAATTGCCGCTGACCCACCGGCTACCCCTCGCGATGTTCAGCGGGTCTGGCTTGTTGTCCTTCGGACAGTCTCCGATGGAGAGATTCTTGGCAAACCGCGTCGCGTACAGCACGTCGATCCATGTCGCCATGACGGAGCCGTGTACGCCCAGGCCGTTGTCGTCCAGCAGCGGGTACGCCTTGTACTGCTCGAAGCAGAACCGCATGCTCAAACCCATGTCGTGCAGGTTGGCCATGCATGCGGCAGACTTGGCCTGATCTCGAGCCTGCGAAAGGGAGGGCAGGAGAATCGAGATGAGGAGCGCAATGATCGCAACGACGACGAGCACCTCGATGAGTGTAAAGCCTTGACGATATCGCTGCGGCTGCATGGACCAACCCTCGCTGAGTTTGACCTACTCTCCTGCCGAAGTCCGCCCGGTGCTGGTGCTACCGCACTTCGGACACTTGGGCATCATGGGCTGACGTGGCGGCTGCCCCTCAGGCGCCGGCGTGAACCGATGCTGACACTTTCCGCACTCCCAGACCGGCCACGCCTCTTTCTTGCCACACTGCTCGCATGCGAATGGCGGGATATCTGCGACGTCGAGGTTCGTGTCGAACTCTTTTTGACACGCGGCGCATTGGAGGTGCGCATTCACTTCGCGGTTCGAGGTCAGGTCGTTCACGTTCCCGGCGCGGAGGTAGTAAATGCCGCCTGCCAGCACCAGAAGACCGACGATCAACGCGATTTGTGTTCCCCGACTCACGTGTCCCTACCTGCAGGGAAGGTGCATCGTCCGAGTTCCCGACCCCTTGTCTTCACGGGCCGGCTCCTTCCAAACACCACCCCGCTGC
>CAZJTF010000098.1:0-19876 GCA_964548565.1 uncultured Planctomycetales bacterium
CTCGCCGCTGCATCCCTCCGTCTTTTCCGGTGCACCCCGAAAACGGGCTCCTCGCCCGGGGTGCAGCCATGCCGGGCGACCTGGCTTGTCAAGTCCGGGTTCCGGGCAGCCGATTCTGAACGCGGCGACCGCCTGTCGGTCCCGCAGTATTCGGAGCTGCCCCGCCTTCCCGGGCGGACCGGCGGCTTTCCGGCGCCGCCGCCGCGGCGCCGGCACTCGGGTCCTCCTCCTCGACCTTCGCACCCGCTGTTCTGGCGGATGCGGGGGTTTTTTTTCGCTCGTGTCCGGGGTACCCCATCCGTTTGGACGGCCTGCGGCCCGGAACAGTTTCACCAGGATTTTGTCTGCCGGAGTATGGAGCAGTATTCTCTCGCACCCGGAGATCCGCTCTCGCAGCGGAGCCGGCGGAGGCCGCCCATGCCGTTTCCCGACCTGCAATCGTTCGTGGCCGAACTGGAACGCCGCGATCAGCTCCGTCGCGTCCGACCGGAGGTCGATCCGATCCTGGAGATCTCCGCGATTGCCGAGCGGATGATGAAATCGCCCGCCCCGGAGGGCCTCGCCGGCGCGCCGGCAACGGATCCCGTGCACGGCGGCTGCGGCGGGCGAGCCCTGCTCTTCGAAGACGTCCGCGGCAGCTCCGTCCCGGTGCTCATCAACGCCTACGGGAGCTACGCGCGGATCAAACTGGCGCTCGGCTGCGACAGCCTCGACGCGCTGGCCGCCCGGGTGCAGGCGCTCATCAAGCCCGAGGTCCCCACCACCCTGCTCGACAAGATGAAGAAGCTGCCCGACCTCGTGAAGCTCGCCGGCTACGGGCCGAAGGTCGTTCGGCGGGGGATGTGCCAGGAGGTGGTACGGACGGACGACGCCAACCTGTTCGACCTGCCGATCCTCCAGTGCTGGCCGCACGACGGAGACCTCGCGTCGGAGGAGCCGGAGATCGATGCAGTGAGCGGACGCGTGCTGCCCCCGGGAGCCGCATCGACCGGGGATCCCGCGGAGTCCGTGAGGACCGGGCGGTACATCACGTTCGCAGGCGTCTACACGATCGATCCCGAGACACGCGACCGCAACGTGGGCATGTACCGCGTGCAGGTGTTCGGCGAGAGGCTCTGTGCCGCCCACTGGCACGTGCACCACGACGGGGCGCGGCATTACCGCCGGTGGGCCGCCCGCGGCGAACCGATGCCGATGGCGATTGTCTTCGGCGGCGAGTCGGTCCTGCCGTACGCCGCCACGTGCCCGCTCCCCCCGGGCGTGAGTGAGCTGCTCTTTGCCGGGTTTCTCAACCAGGGCGGAATTGAGCTCGTCCCCGCCAAGACCGTCCCGCTCGATGTGCCCGCCAACGCCGAGATCGTGATCGAAGGCTGGGTAGACCCGAAGCAGCGCCTGATCGAGGGGCCCTTCGGCGACCATACGGGCTTCTACTCGCTGTCGGGGCCGTACCCGGCATTCCGCGTGAGCGCCATCACCCACCGCCGCGACCCGATCTACCCCACCACCATCGTGGGATACCCTCCCATGGAGGATTACTACCTTGGCAAGGCGACGGAGCGCATCTTCCTGCCGCTCCTGCAGATGGTCGTCCCGGACGTCCTCGACTACCACCTGCCGATGTTCGGGGCGTTCCACAACTGCGTGTTCGTGAAGATCCGGAAGGAATACCCCTACCATGCCCGAAAGGTCATTCACTCACTCTGGGGCGCGGGGCAGATGGCGCTGAGCAAGTTCATCATCGTGGTGGACGAGCACGTGAACGTCCACGACGAGCAGGAGGTGCTGTTCTGCCTGGGCGCGAACGTCGACCCCCGGCGGGACACCGTGATTTCGGAGGGCCCGCTGGACATCCTCGACCATGCGGCGCCGTTCGAAGGCGCGGGCAGCAAGATGGGCATCGACGCGACGCGGAAGATCCCCGGCGAGGGCCACGTCCGCCGGTGGCCGATGCGGCTGGGCATGCCGAAGGAGCTTCTCGAGCGCGTCACCCGGCGCTGGCGCGAGTTCGGCCTGGACTGAGCATCATCGCGCCTTGTCCCGACGCCCGCCGCACGGCCGTCAGGCGGTTCTCCTCGTGGTGGTCGTACTTCTGCCCGGTCGGTGTCACCCCGTCGCCGGCATTGCGGGCCGTCGGGTCCTGCGTGAGGTTCCCGTTGGCATCGTGCGTCAACGTCACCGCCGGCGCCGAACCGGTGGCGTCGGGATCGATCGTCAGGTAGGCATTGAGAGACACACGTCACGCGCCTGATGTCGGCCGGTTGACCCCGCGATCAATCTGAGGTGGTGGTTCGAGCATTGGGCTGTCCCCAAGGCAGACCTCTGCACCGCGTTTCCGCAAAAGATCCGCCAGATTTCGCTGGAACGCAGCATCATCAAGTTTGCCTTGCCGCTCATACAGATTCGCCAATACGTCATGCGTCTCGGCACCACCTGGATCCAGCTCGACGACACGCTTGAGGTGTTGTTCCTGCTCTTCGTTATGCAAGCCTTGATCCATCAGAATGACGGCGAACTTGACATGCGCGCGGACATCGTTTGGGTCGAGTTGGAGAGCGCAGGACAGCGCCTCTTTCGCGGCTTCATACTGACCCATGTCGGCGAATGTCCAGCCAAGTTCGGTAAAGATCCTGCTATGGGGACCCAGCTCAGCGGCGCGCTTCAGGCAAGCGGCCGCCTCCTCGTATCGATGCTGAAGCCTCAGCACGACGCCGAGTTCGTACATCGCTCCGCGAAAAGACGGATCGAGCTCAATTGCCCTGCGAAAAGCTTGCTCCGCCTCGGCTGAGGCAGCGTTCAGCTTCATGCGCACACGCCCTAGATGAAAGTAACGAATATCTTTGGGCTGCAACTGGGCGCTGCGCGTCAGGGCGGCCTCCGCTTCCCCGAGCTGACCGATCTCGTCCAGGCAAAGTCCCAGCATCATCTGCAGCCAAGCCGACTCCGAGACGTCCTGGCCGTTGTCTTCGCTGACGAGCCCGCGGAAAATGCCCGCAGCCCGCCCGAACTGTCCGACGTAGTACTGACAAACGCCCAACACCCAGCGGATCCCGGGGTAGCGAGGATTGTCATGGAGCACTCGGGAACAGAGGTCGGCAGCTTCCGCGAAGGCACCGGCATTGTACAGGTCGAACGCTTTTTGTGCAGCCGCATCAAGATCACGCGCCTTTTTCGCCATCGTACGACCCTCGCAGGTACTCCGCGGGCATGCAACCGCATGAGGGCAACCCATCGCAGGAGAACGGCACCTCAATCACGCTAAGGAGCCGCCGGCCTCAACGAAAGCCACTATCAACGCTTGCGCATGAAGAACCTCTGCTCCGGTGCACTTAGCGTCGGCGTTGGACCTAGCCCAGGAGAACCGATGTTACCTGGCCTGATGTTCAAGGCACCGGGGCCGAATCCATCGACACCATAGATCTCCCTGGCACCCTCGCTAGGATCCGACAACTGCCTGACATGCGGCGTGAGCGCCCCGGAAAAGTCGGTAGCCGCTTCAAGCAAGCGAGAACCTGCCTCCAGAAGGGTACCTAGCCAAGAAGGGATACGCACTCTGCTGACAATGCCTGGGGGGTCGTCGGACCAGAACTTGGGGCGTTTGACTTCTTGATTGGTTTTCCCCATACCTTCTACGAATCCTTTCGGGCCTTTTCGTTGCGCATTTGCAGGATTATCCCACTTTTCGTTCAGTCTCAACTTCTCCTGACGCTCTTTCGGCGTGAGCTCCCGTTTTGCCTCAAGGTTTTCAAGCTCCTGCAGTCTCCTGATGTCAGCGGTTCTTCTGTCGCGTGCCTTCCGCATTCCTTCAAGCTTATCCTCGGGATTCTGCCGTGGGCATAACACCAACGGTCCGCCGGGCTGACTCGTAGGTGGGGACGGCTGGTATCCAGGTAAGCCCGGGATGGGCAGATACGCTTAAAGCCCGTAGAGATCGACTGCCGAAAGCGGTTCCGCTTCGACATACTCATACAGGTTTACCCCATCCACATACCCCAGCGGGTCGCGCTGGTTCCAGCGGCCGCGGTCGGGGGAGTAGGTGCGGAACCAGAAGTGGTACAGCCGGACGGCCGCGTCGTACCGCTGGCCCGTGAAGCCGAACGGGTTGCCGTAGGCGGAGACGGCCAAGACGGTGCCGCCCGCGTTTGTGGTGTACGTCCCGCCGTAGGCGTCGTAGGCGTAGCGCTCGACGGCCGCCCCGGCCGCGTCGGTCAGGGCGACGATGCTGCCGAGCACGTCGCGCAGGGTGTGCAGCACCTCCGGCGTGCCCGCGGGCTGGACTCCGGCATCCGTGTGATCCACCAGCGCCACCGGCTCGGGGACCCGCCGGCCCCACACGAACTCGCGCGCCAGCGTGGTCGTCGTCCCGGCCCCGGAGGTGGTCACCGCGTACTCCTCCGCCACGTTCAGGTCCACGTACACGTGCCGCGTCACCCGCACCGCCGTCAGCGGCACGCCGGTGGCCGCATCCATGTGCTCGCGGCTCTCGACCCGCCGCCCCACGGCATCATACCGGATCTCCAAAAGCAGCGCGTCGTCCGACGCCCGCCGCACCCACGTCAGGCGGTGCTCCTCGTCATAGGTGTAGGTCTGACCGGCCCGGCGACAGGCTCCGTAGCATAGCTACAAGGAGTGGCAGTTTCTGGCGCTGTCTTAAGTTTGGCTACTTGATCAGCTGCGACCCTCCTCGAGGTTCCCCGGGATCGGGCTCCAATCACCCCGCTCGATTTCCTTGCGACGTGCGAGGACACGCGGATTCTCAGCCCAAGGACAGGCATCAGCAGACAGGAGCTGTAACGCCTCGGGTGCTCGCCCCTGTTCGGCAAGCAGCCGCGCGAGACCTGCATAGGTGTCTAGTGAACCCCCAAGTGCCAAGGCCCGGCGGAATGCCGCTTCGGCTCCTGCAGGATCGTCCTGGTGCACGTCTAGGAAGCAGCCGATCTCGCACCACGCGTCCACATCTCCGGGATCGAGTTCCACGGCGCGCCGATACGCCACCAGCGCTTCCTCCAGGCGCTCGGGAGCATCGTCGACCCCAAGCTGCAGCAGGTCACCATACATTCGCATCAGCACGGCGGAACGTGGGCATGCGCGAATTGCGTCGCGACACGACTCTAAGAGGGCATCGGATGCCGGGCCTGCAGCAGGCCACTGCTCATCAAGTTTTCGGATGTGGTCCGCCTCTTCCATATCTGAATACATTGCTCACCTCGGAGTTCCGTCATCGTGACGTTCTAGGTGGGGAAATACAAGCGGGACAGGTTCGATTGTTTCACCCTCCGGCCTCCTCTCCATGCTGCTTGTGCGGCCGGCCGCGGACAGCCGCCTGTTTCCGCGTCCTCTCACCGCGTCCCGCCCTTCTTCTCATCGACGGCCGACGCCGCGCGACCGTTTCGACTCTCAGCCAGGCCCGCCGAACCAGTCAAGGTCCCGCTTTGGTGTGTCGCCGAACGAGCGCATCGTAGCCCGGCAGCAGGAGTGTGTAGACCGCAAGGAAGATGAGACCTTCCGCCCACCAGCGATCGTTCACACGAAACATGCCCATGACGACCTCGCCGAGGGCGAAGACGACGCCGACGAAGACAGTCAAAGGAGCCCATCGAAACAGCCAAGTCATTTTCGCATTCTGGGCCTTGGAAAACAGAAACGGGACGTTCGATTGTTTCACGCTCCGGCCTCCTCTCCACACGGCTTGTGCGGCCGGCCGCGGAGACCTCGGGGACAGACCTCGAGGACAGGTGCCGTTTCCGCGTCTTCTCACCGTCTTTCACCTTCCGTGGACGGGCGATTCGAATTGGTGTCGTTGGTATACCATTCGACTCCTGTCAGTATAACGGACCACTGCTGAAGCAAAAATGGTCCGATCTGTGCCAGGTTGACCTGGCCGCGGTACTGCTCCACCAGGACGGCCGGCGGAACACGCGCTGCCGGGCTCGCGGGTCGTCGTCCGCGGGTGCGGGCCGGCTCCCTGCGGCGCGGGGGCGGGTCGGCGGGCCTGCCTCCCGGCTTCGGACAGAGGGTTCCCCACGCACACCGGGCGGTTTTCGGACGCGGCAGACGGGGAGGGCCGCTCCGCGTCATCCGCTTCGACAGGTCGCCTTGCCGGATCGGCGCGCATACAAGTAGGAAAGGGCTTTTGCAGGAGCGGTGGCGACAGGGGAGCAGGTTCCGATGATGGGAGAAACGAGCCAGACGTGGGTGCCGTCACGCGTGCGGATCCTCGGCCCCGCACTCGTGACGCTCGCGCTGGCGGCGCAGCTCCAGGCCGCGGACGAGCCGGACCGCCGCAGCCGGAGCGGCCCGGCGAAGGTGTACTACCTCGACGGGGCCGGCGGCGGCGGGATCGTGCTGAACTGGGGGCGCAGCGTCAAGAAAGGGCTCCGCGAAGCGCGGTTCCCGGGCGAAATCGAGAGCTTCTCCTGGCAGACGCAGCTGGGCCCCCTGCTCGATCAGAACATCAGCACCCGGTACAAGCGGAAAAAGGCGCGGGAGCTGGCCGGCAAGATCGAGGAATACAAGGCGCGGCATCCGGACGCCCGGGTGTCGCTGATCGGCCTGTCTGCGGGCACCGCGGTGACGCTGTACACCCTCGAGGAGCTCCCCCACGGCGTGCAGGTGGAGAACGTCATCCTGCTGTCGTCGTCCGTGAGCGCCGACTACGACCTGGGCGACGCCCTGCGGCACGTCCGCAACAAGATGTACGTGTTCACGTCCGACAAGGACCCGGTCCTCAGGTTCCTCGTGCCGGTGGCCGGCACGGCAGACGGCGAGCGCTTCACGCGGGCGGCCGGTTTGCAGGGGTTCATCGTCCCCTCCGGCGGTTCGGAGGAGCTGCAGCGTGAATACGACAAGCTTGTCCACATTGCCTGGTCGCCCGAGCTCGACGAAACCTTCCGCGGCGGCCACACCGACACGGTGAGCTCGGAATTCGTCGCCAGCAACGTTGCCCCGCTGCTGATGGGCCGGGACACCCGCACCGCCGTATCCGGGCGGCGCCGCCTGACCGGCTCGCCCACCGGAACGACTTCCAACGGGCAGACCGATCGCTGATCCCCCTTTGGCGTCCTGGCACCGGGGTGGCCCTCCTCCGCGTCGCGCGCACCCGTGTGTTTTGGAGTGCACCATGCTTGAGCGAGTAACCGCTACGGCCCCCCGCCGGTGATCCCGCCTGCGTACCGCCAGCCTCCGCTTCCGCCGGCGACCGCGGTTGTCACACCGAAAAACCCGGCAAGTTGAAGCAGGATGTGAACTGTTTCACGATGCAAACCTTTTTTGGGGGGGCGTGTCTCATCCCGTGAAGAAGCTGTACGGTTCAGGAGGACTTACCGTGACACACATGAGCAAGATCGCACTGGTGGCGGCCGTGGGGGCAGTGGCGTGCGTCTCTCCGGCCATGGCAGGCGGTTTCTCCTTCGGTTTCGACTACGCCAGGCATGGACGCCATGGGCATGGGCGAGCCTGGGGTTTCAACTTCGAATTCGGGCGCCCGGACGTCATCGCGGCCGCACCGGTCGTGGTACCGGCCCCGGTGGTCGTGGCTCCCGCGCGGGTGGTGGTCGCTCCGCCCCCGGTCGTGGTCGTACGACCGCGGGTCTGGGTCCCGCCGGTGTACCGGACGGTCACCGAACGCGTCTGGGTCCCGACCACGGAGGTCCGCTACCGCGACGTGCCCGTCGTCGACATCTGCGGGAATGTCGTGAGTTACCGGCGTGAGCCGTACACCGTGGCGAGCGGCTACTGGAGCGCCGTGACGCGTCGCGTGTGCGTTCGCGAGGGATACTGGACCGTGGGGGATGCCCCCGTGGTTGCCCCGCAGGGAGCGGAGGCTGGCGAACCGGGGTACGCCAGCCCCGCGCCTGCGGAGCCCGATCCGGAGGCGGCTCCCGAGAGCGGCAACATTCGGTACGAGCGGCAGCAGCGGTACGAACGCTCGATTCAGGCGAACCACTCCGTCGAGACAATCCTCGAGTGAGCGCCGCCCCGGCAAAGGGCGGAAAAAGACTCACAACCGAAACGAACGCCGACATCGCCCCGAAGAGGGCGCTGCCGGCGTTCGAGGTTTTTACGGGAATCGGCGACCGAGCCTGGTGCCGGGGAACGGACGGCCTACGCAAAACTCCGGGGGGAGCTGCTGCGCATCTCGAGCAGCCGTTTGCGCGTGAAGAGTTCCGGGCGCTGCTGGAACTGCTGACGTGAGCGGTCGGTGAAGAAGCTCGCGGCCGGCGGCAGCTCGTTGTCGTGCTCGTAGAACCGCAGCGCTTCCTCGATGCAGGCGCTGGCGAGCATCTGCAGCCGTCGCGCGGCGGCGCGCACGACCGCGGTCTCCGCCGCCTCGAGGGACTGGCGCGCCGCCTGGCGCACCAGCGTGTGCAGCGTGATCCAGCCCCAGACGTCGATTGCCTGCGATGGCTCCTTCGTCGGGTTGATGCACGGGACGTCCGGCTCGCACAGCTCCGCGAGTTCGGTGCAGAGCGGCACCACTCCGACGCCCGGCTTCGATTGAAACGCGATCTCCTGCGGGTGCGAGCAGCCGCGGCAGGCGAGCCGGACCTTCACGACGCGCCCGGAGGCGAAACATTCGCCGGTGGGCGTCAGCGGTCCGGCGCCGCACGCGGCGCACGGGACGACCAGCAGGCACAGGGACGCCTCTGCCGAACCACGAACGGGTATCGGTCCGCTCGACATGTGCGGTTCCAAGGCCGTCCCGTGGACTGCCGCTATCAGCCGCGGACCAGTTTGCTGGGATCGGCCGTGATGACCAGCATGCAGCCGCTCTGGTCCTTGACGCGGACCTTGACCTGATTCTTGCGGCGCAGCTTTTCGCGTTCTGACTCACGCGAGACGTACACGACTTCAGCGGTCACTTTCTTGTCGCCCTTGAAGAATTGCGCCTGCAGGCGCTTCTTCAGCAGGCCCGACGTTCGTCCGTGGTCGTCATCCCAGGTGGACCATTCGGGAACATTCATCGGCGTGGCGATGCGGACCTTCGTCCCGACCGCCAGGAACTTGTTCATGTTGAACGACATCGCACTTCCTGCCATGTAAACAACATGCCCGGCATCCGGCGCACACACGGTGCCCGGTTTCACAGATCCCACCCCGCTCCTGATCGGTCACGGGAGGACAGGCCTTCAAACCGGTGAGACCACGGCTGGCGTGACGCGCCCTGGCGGCCAGTCCACCGTATGATAGTGCCGGGTAAACGTCCGCTCAATCTGTTGCGGCAGGTCGACCGGCGAGGCGATCGGAGCAGACATGACGGCATCCGGGAACGACGATATTCGCGGAGCGATCCTGCGTCGGTTGGAGACGGATTTTCTGCTGGGCATTCGGGCAGTCCCGCTCCGGCCCCCGAAGCCCCGGCCCGCCGCCCGCACGCAGGGAGCGGCTCCGGCGGCGCATGCTCCAGCCGCGCACCCGGCGCCGGCGCGAACGCCTGCCGCCCCGGCGGCGTCGCCCGCTGTGCACTCGAACGTTGACGCCTCGCTCCGCTCCCAGCAGCTGACGCGGGACGAGATCGCACGGCGCGAGGCCCTGCTGCGCGAACTCGACGAGAAGCAGGTCCGGCAGTGCCGCCGCTGCGGGCTGCATCACACCCGGACGCGAACGGTGTTCGGGCAGGGGAATCCCGCGGCGCGCCTGGTGTTCGTCGGGGAGGCGCCCGGGCACGATGAGGACATCCAGGGCCTGGCGTTCGTCGGCCGGGCCGGTCAGCTCCTCACGAAGATGATCGAAGCGGGCATGGGCCTCGCCCGCGAGGACGTCTTCATCTGCAACATTCTCAAGTGCCGCCCGCCGAACAACCGAACCCCCGCACCGGACGAGATCTCGGCGTGCTGGCCGCTGCTCGATCAGCAGCTGCGCATCCTCCAGCCGGAGGTGATCGTCGCACTGGGTGCGCCGGCCAGCCAGACGCTCCTGCGAACGGGCGAGAGCATCGGTCGGCTTCGTGGGCGGTGGCACGATTATTACATCTCCGGCGCGCCGGGGATGGGCGAGCCGACGCCGCTCATGCCGACGTACCACCCCGCGTACCTCCTGCGCAATCCCGCGGACAAGGCGAAGGCGTGGAACGACCTGCAGATGGTGATGGCCCGGCTCGGCCTGCCGCTTCCGCAGAAGTGAGTGACGCGGGCTGATCGCGGGCGCTGGCGACGGAGGCTCCTTGCCGGAGTGTCCACGGCCGCTGCCTGATCAATTCTTCGGATCTATGGCGACCCATTCGCCGGTGGGGCGGCGCTCGAGCGTGACGTAGCGCCGGTTACGGCGAAGTTCGATCCCCTTGTTGTCGATGAGCAGGCGAATTCGCTTGCCCGGGGCGATCGGCAGGTAGCCGACGTGGACTTCGAGCCGGCGGACGTTCTCGGTCTGCACCTCGATGGAGTTCTGCTCCGGGAACACACCCTGCACTTTGCCCATCGTTTCTGCGTTGGAGAGTTCGACGACGCGCAGCCAGCCGGGCTGCTTTTCGTCGGGGTCACGCACGTATAGTTCCACAGGGTACGGCGGGCGCGAGCTGAACGTCGACACCGGCCCGGCGGGCTTCGTTTCGGCCGGGCGTGACGCGGGAGCGGTCGCGGGTTGAGTTGCCGGCAGCGCGGGGCGTGTTGCGACGGAAGGCCGGGTCTCGAACGGAGGCGCCGGGCGCGCCGGAGCCGTCGCCGGCGGCTTCTTGCGTGCACCGTCCGTGCAGGCGGCCGGCAGAAGCAGCAGCGAGCAAAGCGCCAGGGCCGCGAATCGACGAGGTGCCGAAGCAGTCATGCGAATTCTCCGGTGCGGATCACAAAGCGGATCATACGGCCCGCGGCGACGGCGCACCATTTGCGACGCCCCACAGATTCTGCTACGGTCGCACGGGGAGACAGGATGCACGCCCAGGGAGCGAATCCATGAAAAATCCCGGAAATCTCGTCCGCAGCACGACGATCCTGGCTGTCCGCCGGGACGGGCAGGTCGCGCTTGGCGGCGACGGGCAGGTGACGCTCGGCCCGACAGCGGTCAAGCATGACGCCAACAAGATCCGGCGGGTGTGCGGCGGAAAAGTGCTCTGCGGCTTCGCAGGGTCGGCGGCCGACGCGTTCGCGCTGCTCGAGCGGTTCGAGGGCAAGCTCGACCAGCACAAGGGCAACATCCGTCGGGCGGCCATCGAGCTCGCAAAGGACTGGCGGACTGACCGCGTCCTGCGCCGGCTCGAGTCGCTCCTGGCGGCCGTCGACGCCGAGACCTCGCTCATGATCAGCGGCAGCGGCGACGTGATCGAACCGAAGGATGGCATCATCGGGATCGGCAGCGGCGGGATGTACGCGGCGGCGGCCGCCCGCGCCCTCCTGCGACACTCGAACCTGGCCGCGGCGGACATCGTGCGCGAATCTCTCCTCATTACGGCGGACATCTGCATCTATACCAACAGTAACCTGACGATCGAGACGCTCTAAACCGCCGGAAGGACTGATCGGGCCTCTGCAGCCAGTGTGACTTATGAATGATCTCACCCCCAGACAGATTGTCGAAGCGCTGGACCAGTACATCATCGGCCAGGATGACGCCAAGCGGGCCGTGGCCGTGGCTGTCCGCAACCGATGGCGGCGCCAGCAGCTTCCCGACGCGCTCCGCGGCGAGGTCGGGCCCAAGAACATCCTCATGATGGGTCCGACGGGTGTCGGCAAGACCGAGATCGCCCGCCGGCTCGCGAAGCTGGTGAACGCGCCGTTCGTGAAGGTCGAGGCGACCAAGTACACGGAGGTCGGTTACCACGGACGCGACGTCGAGAGCATGGTGCGCGACCTGCTCGATCTGGCGATCCACATGGTGCGCGAGGAGCAGACCGAGGTGGTACGCCAGCAGGCGGAGCGGCTCACCGAGGAGCGTCTGCTCGACGCCCTGCTGCCGACCGAGGGCGCCGCCGCGCTCGAAGACGCCGCCAGCGAGGCCGCGCAGCAGCGCCACCGGACGCGCGAGAAGTTCCGACAGAAGCTGCGCGACGGCGAATTCGACGATCGCGATGTCGAGATCCGCGCCGAAGAGAAGCCGATGCCAGTCGGCATGATGGCGACGTTCGGCATGGACCAGCTCGACCCCCAGATGCAGGACTTTCTCGAGAAGCTGATGCCCGCGCAGTCGCGCAGCCGCCGTCTGCCGCTCCGCGAGGCACGCAAGATCCTCTTCCAGCAGTCCGTCGACCAGCTGATCGACCGCGAAAAGACGACGGAGATGGCCATCCGGCGGACCGAGAACAACGGCATCATCTTTATCGACGAGATCGACAAGATTGCGATGAGCGGCACCGCCCACGGCCCGGATGTCTCGCGCCAGGGCGTGCAGCGCGACCTGCTGCCGATTGTCGAAGGCTCGACCGTCGGGACGCGCCACGGTGCGGTGAAGACGGACCACATCCTCTTCATCGCGGCCGGCGCCTTTCACACGACGAAGGTGTCGGACCTGATGCCGGAGCTGCAGGGGCGCTTCCCCATCCGTGTCGAACTGATCGACCTGACGAAGGAGGACTTCAAGCGGATCCTCACGCAGGTGCAGAACGCACTCACCAAGCAGCAGATCGCGCTCATGGCGACGGAGGGCGTGACGCTGCAGTTCACCGAAGACGCGGTGGACGCGATGGCGGAGCTCGCCTTCGAGGTCAACAAGAATACGCTCAACATCGGCGCCCGGCGGCTCTACACGATCATGGAGAAGGTGCTGGAGGAGCTCTCGTTCGACGCCCCCGCCCGCAGCGGCCAGACGGTGGTGATCGACGGCGCCCAGGTCCGTTCGCGCCTGGCGGGCATCACGAAAGACGAGGACCTGAGCAGGTTCATCCTGTGATTGCGGATTGCGGACCCGACGGCCGACAGCTCCGACAACGCGGTTCCCCCACTTACGTTCGCGGTTCTGAAGCAGGGGGCGGCGGCCGCCTGCGCGGGACGGGGTCGATCCCGCCGATGCCCCCCGGCGTACACCGCGCCAGGCGCCTGAGGCCAAGCCATCCTCCGCGGATCACACCCCACTCGCGGATCGCCTGCGCCATGTACTCGCTGCACGAGGGGATGAACTTGCAGTGCCCGACCAGCAGCGGCGATAGCGCCACCTGGTAGAGGCGGACCAGGCACTCCAGCAGGAACGCGGGAATGCGGAGCATGGCGCGGAGAATCGGACGCATCACGCCATCTTAGCCGACTCTCTGCGCCTCTGTATCTCTGCGGTGAATCACAGCGTTCGCAGGTGGAAGCCGCCGTCGACGTTGATGACGTCGCCGGTCGAGAACGGCAGGTCGCCGCGGGCGAGCATGGCGACCGCGCGCCCGACGTCCTCGGGCTTGCCCCAGCGGCGGATGGGCGTCAGGCCGTCCCTGATCAGCGCGTCGTACTTCTTCTGCACGACGGCCGTCATGTCGGTCTCGATGATCCCGGGCCGGATCTCGTACACCCGGATCCCGTGGTCCGCGAGGCGGGCCGCGAAGAGCCTGGTCGCCATCGACATCCCGGCCTTGCTGATGCAGTACTCGCCGCGGGAGGTGCTGGCCGTGTAGGCGCTGATCGACGAGATGTTGATGATGGCCGCGGAGCTGATGCTCTTCTGCTCGAGAAGCTGGATCATCAGGCGGGCGACGGACTGCGTGAGGAAGAACGGCGAGCGGAGATTGACGTCCATCAGGTTGTCGTAGCTCGCCTCGGACATCTCGAGGAGGTCGGCGCGCTGGGCGGGGCCGATCCCGGCGCTGTTCACGAGCACATCGATGCGGCCGAATGTCTCCATGCAGAAGTCGACGAGCAGGTCCCGGTGTTCCTTGTGGGCGATGTCACCCTGGCAGACCTCCGCGCGCCCGCCGGCTTTCTCGATCAGCTCGCGCGTCTCCTCGGCCGCGTCCAGGTTGTTGTTGTAGTTGATGAGGACGGTGAACTTCTCTTTCGCGAGCGCCCGGCAGATGCCGCGTCCGATCCCGCGCGAACCACCGGTGACGAGGGCGACAGGTTGTGATTCCATGACGAACCTCCGGTCGTAAAAGACAGCCCGGAAGGTAAGATGGTGGAAGTAAAAAGGCAAAAGGAAAAACGGGAACGAAAAAGGAAGCAGAGGAAGAAAAACAGACTGGCGCGCGTCCCTTCGTTCTCGCCTTTTTACTTTTTCCTTTTTCACATTTCCCATTTGTCTTATTCCAGCCCGTCCGGCTGGACATCAGCCGCCCCGGGCACGACCTCGTCGATGCAGCGCTCGATTGTCTGCATCAGGTGGTCAAGATTCTCCGGCGAGATGATCAGCGGCGGCATGACGACGATGGTGTCACCCAGCGGTCGCAGGATCACGCCATCCTGCAGTGCGCGGGCGCACACTCGCGCACCCACCTGGCTCGCGTAGGGGTAGGCCTGGCGCGTCGCGCGGTCCTGAACGATCTCGACGCCCGCGATCAGCCCGCACTGCCGGATGTCACCGACGTGCGTATTGTTTGCGAGCCGCGCCAGGTGCGATGCGAGCCGCTCGATCTTCGCCGGCAGCGCCTCGAGCGTGCGATCGGTCTCGAAGATCCGCAGCGATGCCAGGGCGGCCGCGCATGCGAGCGGGTTCCCGGTGTACGTGTGGCCGTGATAGAAGGTGCGGCCGCTGTCGATCGGCCCGAGAAATGCGTCGTAGATCCGCTGCGTCGTGAGCGTGGCCGCCAGCGGCAGGTAACCCCCCGTCAGGCCCTTCGAGAGGCACAGCAGATCGGGCGTGACGTTCTCGTGCGCGCACGCGAACAGGCGTCCCGTCCGCCCGAAGCCCGTGGCGACCTCGTCAGCGATCAGCAGCACCTCATGGCGGTTGCACAGCTCACGGATCCGCCGCAGGTGGCCCGCGGGAGCAGTGATGATCCCGCCGGCGCATTGCACCAGCGGTTCGACGATGACGGCCGCCACCTCTCCCGCATGCTGCTCGAGGAGCTGCCCGACCGCGTCCGCGCAGGCCAGATTGCAGCGCTCCGGGCAGGTTCCGAGTGGGCACCGGTAGCAGTAGGGGGAGGGGGCGAAATGCGTCTCGAACAGCAGTGGTTGATACGCGCGGTGAAAGAGCGGGATCCCGCCGACGCTCACCGCGCCGATCGTGTCGCCATGGTATGCGCTCTCGAGTGCGATGAACCGGTGCCGTTGCGGCTGCCCGCTGTGGTGCCAGTACGCATATGCCAGTTTGCATGCCACCTCGACGCTCGTGGAGCCGTCGTCGGAGAAGAACACCTTCGCCAGGCCGGGCGGGGCGAGTTCCACCAGGCGCTTCGCCAGCTCGATCGCCGGCGGCGAGGCCAGGCCGAGCTGTGTCGAGTGTGCGACCGCGTCGAGCTGCGTGCGGATCGCCTCGTCGATTTCGCGCCGGCGGTGGCCGTGAATGTTGCACCAGAGGCTGGAATGTCCGTCGATGTACCGCTTCCCGTCCGCGGCAATGAGGTACTCTCGCTCCGCGCCCACGATGATGAGCGGGTCGCGCCGGTTCCACAGGCTGTGCTGCGTGAACGGGTGCCAGACGTAGCGCCGGTCCCACTCGGCCAGGCGACGGCGCTGTTCGACCGGGAGGATGGCGTGCGTGTCGGATTCCGGCATCTGCGGGCATCTCCGCGACAGTTCGAAGGCCGCACCCTATCATGGGAAGAGCGACTGTCAACGGGCTGCGGCCCGCGACATGCCCGCGTGGGCGGAAACGGGTTCGTGCCGCGTGTCCAGGCCGGCATCGCGCGCGAATCCGCGGGAGGATGGGCCGATTCGATACCACCTGATCCTGGCGCTGCTGGTTCTGACCGGATCGTGCCCCTCCGCGCCCGGCGCATCGCCCCCCGCGACCGCGCCCGCCTCGCAACCTGCCGGGCCGCTGCGCAGTGATGAGCTTCTGCTGATCTGCAACGCGGACGATCCCGATTCGCGCACGCTGGCGTCGTACTACGGGCGCCAGCGGAACGTCCCCCGCGAGCGGATCATCGGCCTCAAACTCGGCACCCCCGCCGAGGAGATGAGCGCCGTCGACTACGACCGCCTGATCCGCGACCCGGTGCGGCAATACTTCGCACAATATGACGCGGAGCGAAAGATTCGCTGCCTGGTGACGTTCTGGGGTGTGCCGATCCGCATCGGCGCGCGCCGTCCTCCGCCGGGCAGTGACAAGCTGGTGCCTGCGCTACGCAAGGAATTCACCCAGGCGCTCGACGAGCTCGAGCGCAACGTTGCGGTGCTGGAGGGAGTGGCCAGCGCCACGGCCACTGCCCCACTCCGTGCCCGGGCGCCCGGCGAGGAGGAGTACCAGGCGCTGCTCAAGCGGTACGCCGCCGCCCGGGTGAAGGCCTGGGAGACGCTGCAGAGAGCCGCCACGACGGGTCCGGCCGACGTCGAGGAGCGCAAGCGCTTCCTCGCGGCATTTCAGGCGATCGAAGGCGCCGCGCCGCTGATCCTGACCCTGAACGCACCGGCCGGCAACGAGGCCGCACAGGCCCAGGTCGCCGGGATGCGCAAGGCTCTGCACACGGAGGAGCAGAAGGCGGCCGAGGTCCTCTCGCGCGGGCTGGACGACCCGCAACGGGACGAGGCCCGCGGAGTCATCCGGCGGACGCGCGGCCTGCTCGGTTTTCTGCAGATCATCGAGGGCGACCTGAACCGTCTGCGCACCGAGGAGACCACGGCCTCGGTGGACAGCGAGCTCTCGCTGGTGCTCTGGGACGAGTATCCAAAGTATCGGTGGGTACTGAGCGCGCTCAACTGGAGCGTTCGCACCGACGCGGCTGCGCGCCAGCAAATGCCCTGGCTGTGGGCGGCGCCGACGCTGATGGTCAGCCGACTCGACGGACCGAGCACGCGCGTCGTGCGCCGCCTGATCGACGACGCGATCGCGGCCGAGAACGAGGGCCTCTCGGGAATGGTCTGCCTCGACGCGCGGGGGATCGGCAAGGATCCGGCCTTCGGCAGGTATGACAACGATCTGCGCGAACTGGCCTCGATGCTCTGGAAGAATACGGATCTCACCGTGCGGCTCGACAACAAACCCGACGTGTACGCCGCCGGAAGCTTCACCGATGTCATGTTCTACTGCGGGTGGTACAGCCTGCGGAATTACGTCCCCTGCTGCACGTTCGTGCGAGGCGCGATCGGCTACCACATCGCGAGTTTCGAAGCGCTCAGCCTCAAGAACACCGGCGAGAAGGGCTGGGTGAAGGGTCTTCTCGATGCCGGCGTCGCGGCGACGGTCGGGCCGGTGGCTGAGCCGTACCTGCACTCATTCCCCTTGCCGCGCGAGTTCTTCGGGCTGGTTCTGACCGGCCGATTCACGCTCGCCGAGTGCTACGCGTACACGGCCTCGCTCAACTCGTGGATGCAGATGCTGATCGGCGACCCGCTCTATAACCCGTTCCGAAACCGCCCGGCGCTCAAGCTGGAGCAGGTCTTTACGGCGGAGCGCATCCCGGAGGAATACCGTGGGGGAATTGAGAATTGAGAATTTAGAATTGAGTCCTGTACCACGGCGCGGCAGGTTCGAACGAACGCGTGTACCTTCGCCTCCTCCAATCGGAAATCGAAAATCAAAAATCGGAAATCAAAAACAAGCCCTCCAGAAAGGTAACCTCAATTAACCCCTCCGAATCGTTCCGCAATCCGCAATCCCCTCAGTATCCGATCGCCGCTCCGTCCTTGCGCGGATCCGACCCGCCCTGCAGCATGTTGTTTTCCCAGTCGATTAAAATCGCCTGGTAGCCGCCGAATGAGCCACCGCTGCCGCGCGAGACCTTGTGGCCCCTGGCCTCCAGTGCCTTCACCGCCGCGTCGGTGATTCCCGGCTCGACCACGACCTGCCCGCCATCGGTCATGACCTGCCCGGTTGGCGTGCTCGATCCCTCGTGGCGGCACCGCGCCGCCTCCCCCGCCTGCTGCACGTTCATCCCGTGATCGATGATGTTCACGAGCACCTGGACGTGCCCCTGCGGTTGCATGTCGCCGCCCATCACGCCGAACACGAGCCACGGACGATCATCCTTCGTGACCATCGCGGGGATGATCGTGTGAAACGGACGCTTGTGCGGTTCGAGGCGGTTGGGGTGCGCGTCATCGAGCGCGAAGAGCGTACCTCGGTTCTGGATCGCGAAGCCGACCTCCTCCGGGACAAATCCCGATCCCCATCCGTAATAGATGCTCTGAATCAGCGAGACAGCGTTACGGTCCTTGTCCACGACGGTGAGATACACGGTGTCCGCGCGTCCAATCTTCGCGTCGCCGGCGCCCACCTCGAGCGCGGCTTTCTGCAAGTCGATCCGTCGGCGCTGCCGCTCGGCGTACGGCTTTGAGATCAGCTCGGCGATGGGCAGGCCTTTCTCGAACTCCAGGTCGGCGTAGAACGCTGCCCGGTCGGCGAACGCGAGCTTCTTCGCCTCGATGAACAGGTGCAGAAAGTCCGGCCCGTTGTGGCCCATCGCCTTGAGGTCGAATCCTTCGAGCAGGTTGAGCATCTCGAGCGCGGCGATGCCCTGTCCGTTCGGCGGCAACTCCCACACGTCATATCCGCGGTAATTCGTGCTGACCGGGTCGATCCACGTCGACGTGTGCTCGGCGAAATCGCGCGGCGCGAAGAGCCCGCCGCTCGACTCGCTGAACTTGACCAGATGCTGAGCGATCGGGCCCTTGTAGAAGGCGTCGCGTCCCCGGGCGGCGATCAACATATACGCGGCCGCCAGTGCGGGGTTGGTCATCCGTTCGCCGACGCGCGGGGCGCGCCCGTCCTTCAGGTACGTCTTCGCCGCGCCCGGATGTGCGCGGAGCTTCGATTCCGATGACTGCCAGAAAGCGCCGATGATCTCCGTGACCGGGAAGCCGTGCTGCGCGGCCTGGATGGCCGGGGTCAGGATGTCCGTCAGCGGGAGGCGCCCGAACTTGCGGTGGAGCTGGTCCCAGCCGTCCACGCACCCGGGCACCGACCAGCTGAGCGGCCCGATTTCCGGGATCTCCTTGAGCCCCCGCGAGCGCATCAGCTCACGCGTGGCGGCATACGGGGACCGCCCGCTGGCGTTGAGGCCGTACATGGCATTTGCCTTGGCGTCCCAGACAATTGCGAAGAGATCTCCGCCGATCCCGCAGCTCATGGGCTCGACGACCCCCAGCATGGCGTTCGCCGCGATCGCCGCGTCGACCGCGCTGCCGCCCTGGCGCAGAATCGCGACGCCCGCCTCCGCCGCCAGAGGATGGCTCGTCGCCACCATGCCGTTCGGAGCCATCACAACGGACCGCCGCGCCTGCGGCCCCCCGGCCGCCCCCAGTTCCGCCGCCATCACGCACACTCCGCCAATCAGCCAGAACATGATCGGGACCTCCACGGGTGATCCGACGCGCCAGGATACTCCCGCACCACCTCCAGCTGAAGGCCGCCAGGATCATGCCTGGGCATCGTCAGGAGCGCTCGACCGGTCTGCAAAGCTGTACCGAACGCCAGCCGATGTTCTCACCGATGGGTTCCTCGCGTGTCTGAGTGGATGAGGACGGTGTTGCCTTGACCCCCGCGCTGCACCCGGTTTAATGTCCGGGCGGGGTAATCTCGACAGCGCGATCTTGGCGGCGGACAGAGTCGAGTATCAACCACAGCCGGCGCGTTCGCCGCGACGACCCGGGGAGTGATGATCGGATGAAAGCGTCAACCGTACGCGTCGCCTGCCTCGCCGGAGGGATGGCCCTGCTGGCCGCTCCCTGTCTGGCCGACGTAAAACACCCGGTGACCGTCAGTTACGTGCTCGCGCCGGCACGCCCGCTGCCGGAGGGGCTCAAGGCGGTGGCGGTGATCGACTCGGGGGTTCAGACCCGCGGCACCCAGCAGGATGAGCGCGAACGCAAGTGGTCGCAGATCGCCGCCGACCTGATCGAGTCCATGCTTCAGCAGGGCGGTCAGTTCGGCAGTGACA
>CAZJTF010000099.1:0-19864 GCA_964548565.1 uncultured Planctomycetales bacterium
GTGACGACCCCTCCCCGCCGCTCAGATTTCTCGTGACATCGACCGACTACAACAACTGCTACAACAACCGGAGCCTGACTCCGGTTCTGGATCGGTTGATTTCGGACCCGTTTGACTTTGACCGAAGCAAGAATGTGAATTCCACGGATTACAACAACTACTGCTACAACGTTCGATCACTTGGACCCACGGATGGTCTGTTGGTGATCACTCCGTAAGCGGTCTCTCTGGAAAACCGGAAAGAGGCATCTGGGCGGATCCCGGGATTTACTTCCGGGATCCGCCGTGTCGTCAACAGACCCGGAGGCCGAGCCTGCAGGTTGATCTCTCGCCGTGACAGGTTAACATTGGGCCATGGTCTGCCTTGAACAGCGGGCCAGTCGGTGAGAGGCGGGCGCGTTATGACTCAGCGATGTTCGGTCGGCGTGGATCTGGGCGGACAGAGTGTCAAACTGGCTCTGGTCGATGCGGTGGGGGGTATTCACGCCCGGGGGCAGGCCTCGGTGGACACCACCCAGCCCGCGGACGTGATCGCCGCGCTCATGATTTCCGAGGTGAAGAAGATTCTCGAGGCGGCGGACGCCCGGGGATGGAAACCGAGCGGCGTCGGCATCGTGATGCCCGGCTACATGGACGTCGGGCGCACGAAGATCCTCTTCGCGGCCAATCTGCCCACCCTCAACGGATCGGATTTCCTGACCATGCTCCGGCATGGCATCGATCTGCCGGTCTCGTTCGATGCCGACTGTAATGCGGCTGCCGTCGGCGAGCACCGGTTCGGCGCCGGCCGGGGCGTGGAACGGCTGATCGTCATCACCGTCGGAACCGGCATCGGCGGGGCGGTCCTGATCCAGGGCCGCATCCTGCGCCTGTGGAATCACATCTCCGGCAGTCTCGGTCACGTGATCGTGGACGCGCGGGGAACGCGCTGCGCCTGCGGTGGACGCGGCTGCGTCGAAACGCTTGCTTCCGGGCGAGCGGTCGAACGACTGGCCGCCGACCTCGCCCGTGCGGAGCCCGACTCGCGCCTGGCGGCCCTGCTCGCGGAGCGAGGTCAACTCACCGGCGTCGAAATCGGTATGGCCCTGCAGGATCGCGACCCGGCCGCGCTCCGAGTCGTCAACGAATGCGGGTGGTGGCTTGGGGCAGGGATCGCCTCCTGGTCGGTGATCTATGCGCCGCAGCAGGTCCTGATCGGAGGAGGAATCGCGCTGCTTGGCCAGCCGCTGCTCGACGCGGTTCGCGAGGGCCTCCGCGACGTCGGCCAGCCCCATACGACTCGCAAGGTCCGTGTGGAATCGGCGGCCCTTGGCTCCGACGCCGGCGTGATCGGCGCCGCGGCCATGGTCATGCCCGACTGATCGCTCTGTCCGGGGCAACCATGGACGGGGAACATGCCGCCACGGTCGAATACCTTCGCGAGTGGCTTGCCAGGGCCGGGCTCGAGCCTGATCCGGAGCAGCCCTGCTCCTACCTGCCTGACCAACTTGCGCGCTCGATCGCATTCAAAGCCTCGAGCCTGCCACCCGGATTCTACCACGCGCTGATGGACCTGAACTTCCGCCGGAGTGGGCGCGTCCTGTACAGCCCCCGGTGTGCCCGGTGCCGCCAGTGCCAGGCGATCCGCCTCCCCGTGGGCGATTTCCGGCCGAACCGCTCGCAGAAACGCTGCCGGCAGCGCAATCAGGATGTCACCGTTTCGGTCGCGATCCCGGTCCTGATCGCGAGCGGCACGCTCTTTACCGTTCGTACCTGCAAGGACGGTATGGCAGCCAGACGGGTATTGGGTGGGCGAGTTTTTGCGAATTCCTCTACGAGAGTCCCGTACAAACGCTGGAACTCTCCTACCGCCTCGAAGGGCGCCTGGTTGCGATCGGCATCCTCGACGTCGAGCCGCGGGCGGCGAGCACGGTTTACTGTTACTACGACCCGGGGCTGATCCGCCGGGGGTTGGGCGTGCTGAACATTCTCTGCAGTGTCGAGTACTGCCGGTCGATTGGTGTCTCCTGGCTGTACTTGGGTTACTACATCCGCGACTGCGGGTGAATGAACTACAAGGGGCGCTTCAAGCCCTGCGAGCTTCTGCAGGAAGACGGCAGCTGGCAGCGGCTCGACTGATGCCGCTCCGCTCAGACCTGCGTCTCAATGGCTGACCACGGTGTGCGGCGGTACGAGCGAAGCAGCAGCAGTGCGACCGCCAGCAGAACGGGGGTTGCCGCAACCACTGCCATCGGCAGCATTGTGAGTCCCAGGTGCAATCCGCCCAGGGCGGCCGGCAGCAACATGAACAGCAGTGAGCGATTCATGCGTCCGGAGCCCTCCATCACGCCAAACTGTTCGGCAAACGGCAGGCGCCGTCCGAACAGCATGGATTGCAGGATGCACATCAGCAGGGTGGCTGATCCCGCCATCAGCAGGTCCGCCCAGATGGCCGGCCCCCAGACTGCCAGCGTCAGAACGGAGATGACCAGATACGCAGGGAGGACGAACCGTGCCACGATCGCCCACATCGCGGCCGTAATGATCTCTCCCGGCTTTCGTACCGGCGCAGCGAAATACACCCAGGCGGCCTGCCAGTCCGCGCTGAACCGCAGCTGGATCAGGGCGGCGGGAATCATCATGCACCCCATGTACAGCACGAACAGGTGTTTGCGTGTCCTTGGGAGCTCCTCGAGTGCCTGCGAAACACCTCCATAACCGGAGAACAGCCAGAACGCCGGCAGGAGGATCAGGAACGCGAGGGTGGGGTATGTCCGCAGCTTGAACTGCCGGTCGCGCGAACACACCGTCCATACCAGCTCGAAGGCCGCGCGTCCGGTGGGCGTCCGACAGCAAAACGCCGCCAGCCGGGAGGCGCGCGGCGTGCGAAGTGCCGGTCCGCGATTCGTGCCCTGCCCTTCCCCAGCGGCCCCAAAGGCCGCGATGGCAGGTCCGAATCGCGGTGAGAGCACTCGCACGGCCAGGTAAAGACTGATTGCCGGCACGATCAAGGCCAGCAGGGTCAATATGACCTGCGGCCTCCCTGCGTCACCGGCCGCGAGGTCCACCGGGCCTGCCATCCAGCAGGGCGGGCAGAGGTAAATCCAGCCTCGCCCCGCGATGTCAAGCGTGTGCAATTGCTGCACGTCCATCAATCGCGGCAGCAGCTGGTATCCCGTGACGATCAGCACGCTCATCACGACGTGACAGTAGAGGATCAGGTCCCGCAGGCGCTCCGGCGAGACGAGCCGCACGATCACGAGGTAAAACGCGCTGACGCCGAATACTACCAGGCACATCGAACAGGCAAGTGTCGCCGCGAACACCGGCCCGAAGGCAAAGCCTTTCTGGAACGTCCCCAGCACGAAGGTCGCGAGGCTCAGGCTCAGCGTGGTGAGCGACAGGTACACCACGATATGGGCTGTCCGGGCCAGAAAAATCGTCCGCCCGCCGACCGGACGAGGTTGCAGGATCGCGTTGTCCGTCGTATCCAGCAGGACGCTGCTGAAGTCGGTCACCAGGGCCATTCCCAGCATCACCATGATGAAGGCGTGGATGAAGGTCATGCCGACCAGCAGGGAGTGTGCTGAGAGGATCGTGAAAGCAGGGAACAACCCGAGGAATGCGTTGAAAATAAAAGTTGCGAGCAGGACGTTCCGCGCCTTGTCGCCCGTATCAGGTGCGTGGGCGGTGATGGTCTGCCGCCGCGTGTCGAGCGTCAGTTTGGCCTCCAGAATTGCCCGGAACTGCCGAAAATCAGCGCCCAGCAGGCGAATCGGCCATGCCATCGTATCGAACAGGCGCAAAATCAGCCGGATCATGGCCGGGGCTCGTCCGACGTGAATGTCTGGATGAACCTGTCCGCGATGGCATCCTGGCCGCCGCTGCTGGTGAGCTGCGTGAAGATGTGTTCGAGCGATGCGCCCGCCATAGACGCCTGCAGTTCCTCGAAAGCTCCATCGGCGATGATGCGTCCCTCCGAGATGATCACGATCCGGTCGCAGACACGTTCGACCACGTCCATGACGTGCGAACAGTAGAAGATGGTGCGCCCGCGCCGGGCAAGACCGGAGATGATCTCCTTGACGGTGATCACCGCGTTTGCGTCCAGACCGGAGAGCGGCTCGTCCAGGAAGAGCACGTCAGGGTTGTGGATCATCCCGGAGATGATGAGGACCTTCTGGCGCATGCCCTTGGAGAAGGTCGTCATCCGGCGGTCCGCCTCACGGGAGAGCCCGAACAGCTCCAGCATCTCCCGGGCGCGGCGTTCGATCTCTTCGTCGACCAGCCCGTACAGCCGGCCGATGAATCGGAGGTACTCCATGGGCGTGAGCGACTCGTACAGAGCGGCGGATTCGGGCACATAACCGATCCGGCGCTTCACCTCCAGAGGCTGGCGGGCAACATCAAACCCGCAGACGCTCACCCGGCCGCCGAACTCCGCCATCATCCCGATGAGGATCTTCACGGTCGTGGTCTTGCCCGCACCGTTGGGACCGATGTAGCCCAGGACGTGGCCCGGCTCGACCTCCAGGTCGATTCCGCGCAGCACCTCCTTGTTGCCGTAGGCCTTCCACAGCCTGCGGATGGAAATAATCGGTTCTGCTGCCATATTGAAGCCGTCCGCCTCCCTGCGCTGTTCAGCCGAGGTCGGCGAGGGACCGGGCGACGGTGTCGCGCCTGCCCTGGAGCTCCGAGAGCTTGTCGCGCTGCTGCTGGACCACATCGGCGGGCGCGCGGCTCACGAACCCTTCGTTTCCGAGCTTGGCCTGGATGCCGGCAATCTGCCGGTCCAGATTGACCAGTTCTTTTTCGAGCCGCGCCCGCTCCGCGACGGGGTCGATCACGTTGAGAACGAAAATCTGCATGTCGCCAATGACCAGCGTGGCAGCGTTGCGGGAGGCAGTCGCCTGCGGGTCGATCACCAGCTGTCCGACGTTCGCCAGCTCCTTGATGACGTGCGCCTCGCGCTGCAGCGATGCCACGCGTTCGTCGGGAACGCGGATCGTTACGTCCACCGGCTGTCGCGGCGCGACATTCTGCGTCTGGCGGATGTCCCGGACCGCACGCGTGGCGGTCTGGAGGTCCATGAACACCGCGTCGGCCTCGATGGAATCCAGCTCAGGCCAACCCTGCGCGGGAGGGTAACTCGACGTGACAAGCGGCTTGCCCGTGTCGAGCTCGACGATGCCCGGCAGATCCCGTTCCGGCGCGATCGCGTTCAGCTGGGCCCAAAGCCGCTCCGTGATATACGGGATGAACGGATGCAGGAGGCGGAGCGACTGGTCGAGCGCAAAGGCGAGCACGCGCCGCGCCTCGGCCACCTGTCGGTGCTCGCGCACTCGAAGTTTGACCAGCTCGAGGTACCAATCACACAGGGAATCCCAGAAGAAATCGCGTGCCGTGGCGGCGGCGCGGCTGAACTGGAATCTCTCGAGAGCCTCCTGCACGTCGGCGGCCGCATGACTCACGCGTGAAAGGATCCAGCGGTCCTCGATGGGAAGGGCGGCGAGGTCCATCTGCTCCTCGGTGCCCTCCAGGGCGGCCTCCGTGGCGAGTCGACGCTCGCGCGGGCTGAGCGGGGCCTCCTCCGACAGCGTCAGGAACGCGAACCGGGCGGCGTTCCAGACCTTGTTGCAGAAGTTGCGCCCGAGCTCGAAACGCTCGGACGTCTGCAGCTCGCGCCCGTCTTCGCGCGTGACCCGCTTCATCGGCATGCGGATGTCCTGCGTCTCCGTCGAGCAGGTCGCCATCGTGAAGCGGAGCGCATCCGCTCCGTACGACTCGATAATGTCCACCGGGTCAAAACCGTTGCCGAGCGTCTTTTTGAAAGGTCGCCCCTGCGCGTCCTGGATGACGGCGTGAATGTACACGTCCGTGAATGGGATCTCGCCCAGGTTGTACCGCCCGGTCAGCACCATGCGGGCCACCCACAGCGTGATGATCTCGCGCGCGGTGCTGAGCACCGATCCCGGATAATACCGGCTGAGTTCCGGCGTTGCCTCCGGCCAGCCGAGGGTCGAGTGCGGCCACAGCGCCGAGCTGAACCACGTATCGAGAACGTCCGGGTCCTGCGTGAGCACGTGCCCCGGGACAGCGTTCGGTGCGAGGTTGTCCTGATCGGCGCAGACGAGCCACTGCTCCTTCTCGGCGTCCCATCGCCAGAAGACGTCCTCGCGACCGGCGAATGCCTGCATCAGCTCCTCTTCGCTGCAGGTGCTGCAGTACCAGATCGGAATCCGGTGCCCCCACCAGAGCTGCCGGCTGATGCACCAGTCGCGTTTTTCACCGAGCCAGTCGAGGTATGTCTTGGCGTACCGCGCGGGGAAGAAGTGCACCTTGCCGCACGCGATTCGTTCTTCGCGCGTGTCGTGCTGCTCCAGGCAGACGGCATCCATCGCGAGCTGCGCCAGGCCGGTGCTGCCGCGCAGGCCCTCAATTTGGGCCGCCTCATCGCCCAGGTCGCCCATGCGAACGAACCACTGGTCCGAGAGATACGGCTCGATCGGCGTCTTGCTGCGATCGCTGTGTCCGACGTCCGCCTCGTGATCCTCGATCCGCTCGATCAGCCCCTGCGCCTCGAGATCCGCTACCACCCGCTCGCGCGCCTGGTACCGCCCGAGGCCCTCGTAGGGCCCTCCGTTCGTGTTGATCCGGCCATCGGGCGTGAGGATGTTGATCATCTCGAGCCCGTTGCGGAGGGCACTCTGGTAGTCGTTCGGGTCGTGGGCTGGCGTGACCTTCACGCAGCCGGTGCCGAACTCCATGCTCACGAGCACCGGGTCCGCCACGACGGGGATCTCACGGTTCAGGAGCGGGAGAATGACCGATTGCCCGATCAGCGGCTTCCACCGTTCGTCCTGCGGATGCACGGCCACGGCGGTGTCGCCGAGCATCGTCTCCGGCCGGGTCGTCGCGACGATGAGATGAGTGATCTCCACCTGCCGCCCGTCGCGCATGACGCGCGCGGATGTCTTCAGCGGATAGCGGATGTGCCAGAGGTGCCCTTTGACCGCCTCGTGGTAGACCTCGTCGTCGGCGACGGCGGTCTGCAGCTGCGTGTCCCAGTTGACCAGCCGTTTGCCGCGGACGATCAGTCCGTCCTTGAACAGGCGGAAAAAGGTGTGCCGGACCGCCCGCGCGCAAACCTCGTCGAGCGTGAACCGGATGCGGTCCCAGTCACAGGAGCAGCCCATCAGTTTCAGCTGCTCGATAATGCGGTTGCCGTACTGCTCTTTCCAGTCCCAGATCCGGCGGACCAGCTCGTCGCGCCCAAGATCATGCCGGGATTTCTTCTCCGTCTCGAAAACCCGCTTCTCGACGACCGCCTGGGTGGCGATGCCCGCGTGGTCGGTGCCCGGCATCCACAGCGTGTTGAACCCCTGCATGCGGCGCCAGCGGATCAAAATGTCCTGCAGGGTGTTATTGAGCGCGTGGCCGCCGTGCAAAGCGCCGGTGACGTTCGGCGGGGGAATGACGATCGCATACGCCTCACCCGGCTGCGCCGGGTCGGCGTGGAAGTAGCCGCCGCTCAGCCACGCCTCGCGAATGGCCGGCTCCACGGCTCGGGGATCATACACCGTCGGCAGGTTGTCCACTGTGTTCATCTTGCGTTCACCGTCCGCTTCCTCCAATCTCCGGAGCGTGACCGAAACGTTCAGATCCTAATCAAAACCGCGGAATGGGTCGAACCGTTCCCGGCTTGTCACACGGCAGACCGCGGTTTTATACTCTTGAGCAATGCGGAAGAACTACATTCTTGACGCGAACATCCTCATTCACGATCCGCAATCGATCTTTCACTTCGCCGACAACACGGTCATTATTCCGGTTGGCATCATTCGCGAGATCGACCGCTTCAAGAAAGAGATGACGGACCGCGGCTACAACGCGCGGGCGGTCGTCCGCCTGCTCGATTCGCTCCGCGGCGACCGCAGCCTGGCCGCCGGGATCCCGCTCGAGGGCGGCGGCGAGTTGAAGGTGTACTGTGAGCCGGAACAGGTGCTCGGTGGGCCGAACGGGGACGGCGATACCGAGATTCTGCGCGTGGCCCAGGCGGTCCGGGCGGACGATCCCGACACGCCCGTCATCATCGTCACCAAGGACATCAACCTGCGGATCCGGGCAGACGCGGCCGGCCTGCACGCCGAAGACTACGAGTCCGACCGGGTGCTCCTGTCCGACCTGTACACGGGGGAGTTAGAGCGCGCGGTGACGCCGGAAGAGATGAGCGTCTTTAAGGACTCCGGGCGCCTGCCACTGACCGCCAATTCGGTTTTTCCCAACGAGTACGTGTTGCTTCGATGCAGCGACGGCAGCCGGCCGACGGCGCTTGGGCGTGTGGACCCTGAGGCACGCCATATCGCCGCCCTGCGTCATGCCGAACACGGCCTCATCGGCGTCAAGCCGCGGAACAAGGAGCAATACTACGCCCTGGACGCTCTGATGGACGAGCGCGTTCAACTCGTGACACTCATGGGCAAAGCGGGGACAGGGAAGACGCTCCTGGCGATCGCGGCCGCCATGCATCTGAGCCTCGTGGAGAAGCGTTACCGCGGGATCCTGATCTGCCGCCCGATCTTTCCGCTCGGGCGAGATCTGGGCTTCCTGCCCGGTGACATCGGCCAGAAGCTCGACCCGTGGATGAAGCCCGTGGTCGATACCGTGGATTTCCTGCTCGATACGGGCGGTCCGATTCGCGGGCATTCGGACAGTTCGGCCCTGATCCGCAACGGCCAGATCGAGATCCAGCCGCTCACCTACATCCGCGGCCGAAGCATCGCAAATCGCTTCGTGGTTATTGATGAGGCTCAAAACCTCACACCGCTCGAGGTGAAAACCGTCATTACCCGCATCGGGCAGGACAGCAAGATCGTTCTGACCGGCGATCCGTACCAGATCGACAATCCCTATGTCGATGGTAACAGCAACGGCTTCAGCTACCTGGTGAACCGTTTCCGTTCGCAATCGATCTCCGCTCACGTTGAGCTTCGCAAGGGTGAACGCAGCCCGCTCGCGGAACTGGCGGCCAATCTGCTTTGATCACCTGCCCCCGGACGACCGTCAGTCCCCGAACCTGAACCGATCCAGTCCTGTGAATAAAAAAATCCGACGAAAAACTTCGGGCGAATCCGCGGAGGCGTCATCTGACGGTAGTCGCGGTCTCACGCCGGCTTAGCGCAGGTGAAGCCTGTGGACATCCTGTGGGCGGCATCTGTGGGTAGGCGGAGAGGCGCGTTTTTGCTTTGCCCGCCTGAATTTCTTGTGGTAGATTACTATCGCGACGTGAAGGTCGCGAATGCTCGGCACCTCAGCCGATCCTGACAACTCCGGTAGAGCGGTCAACCATCCAAGGAGCTTCGGAAGCCGGCAGCAATGTACGGCGCGAAGCGAGGTGAACACATAGCCCGGATGGGGCACGCTTGAATGATCAGGGTGACGGCCGGTGCGGGAAACCTAAGAGGGTCGCCGGGTCAAACCGTGTGGTCTACCCATGCGGGTGGCTCGGTGGGGCGGATGCCGATCGAGACTCTGGGGCGCCGCGATCCCAGCGTAAGCCGGGTTCGGAAAGCGCGTGAGAGGAGACCGGGCGAAATCCTGGTCGAGGCGTCTGTCACGGAACCCTGGAAGGTAAAACCCAGGGGAGCATCCAGCAGCCGATGTGCTAACCACATGTGGGCTGCCAGGGACTCCCGGAAGGCTGAACCCCAGGAACTGCGGCCTGTCGAGCCGGCCCCGCACCTCGGTGCAGGGTATACCGTCAGGCGAAACAGTAGGTGGGGTCTTCCACCCGGAAACGGGCTGGATACCTTCCGAGAGGAGAAAGCTCCGAAGGGTGAATCCCAGGAGCGCTGCCGGTGTGAAACAAAACCGGCCCGGGATCGTGGGGAGTAAGCCGTCAAGAGGGTAGCCAAACCCTGAAGGCGGAACGAAGCGGGCAGGCAAAGCCCGTGGAAAGTGGACCCGCGATTCCTGAATGTGCTGTAGGGAGTGGAAGCCCACGAGAGGTGCGGGCTCGCTGTGGCGGGCCGGCTAGGCTCTGCTGGGTAAGACTCGACAGGAGGCCAAGCTCGACGAGTGGAGTCGCTGTTCACTTAACTGAGACCAGCGTCGTCCGCTGAGGGAAGACCACACAGCCGAGGAAATGGCCAACGGCACAGTGGGATCGCCGAACCAGAACGTGCGATACCTTGGCGGACGGAAAACTCTGAACGGGCAGCTCACCTGCGAGGACGATCCGGGACGGACAACGCTCCGGCTCGAGCAGCAGATCCGAAGACTCTGAAGGGCACGCGAGCGTTCTCCTTCACGTCGCATTTTTGTTGCGCAACAGCGGCCGCCATCATGCGGCCGTTTTTTGTTTGCCTCCCGAGGACTCTTCCTGCTCGTCCTCGCAGCCCAGCCCTGCATCCTGGCCCGGGTTTTGACCTCGGCGGATCGGGCAAGCCACGTTCGTCACGCCACGCCCGCAGGACACAAGCGGTAGATCCAAAAGCCACCTAAGCACGTGCATCTGGCTTTGCGGTGGATGACACGTGTGCGGGGGCGCGGTAGCCTGTCAGCCGGAGGTGCATGTCATGTCTGGATCGACGACGCGACGGGAGTTTCTGAAGGCCGGCGCTGCTGCCGCGGCGTCCTGTACGCTGGGGGGGATCGCGCCCGGGGCCGAGCCCGCCGCCCGTCCCGCCCGCAAGCAGATCTGGGCCAACCTTCTCCACCTCAGCTACAACATGTGGTGCGACTGGGGATGCCCCCATCCGGAGGGGAGCTATATCAACCGCACGCCCGATCTCCGGTTCGACGAGAAGCTCTGGAACGATCTCCTGCCACGCATGTCCGAGGCGGGCATGAACATGGTCGTCATCGATCTGGGGGATGGCGTGAAGTACGGGAGCCACCCGGAGATCGCGGTGAACGGCGCGTGGTCGACGCAGAAGCTGCGGGCCGAGCTTCGAAAGATCCGCGACCTGGGCCTGGAGCCGATCCCGAAGCTGAATTTCTCGACCTGCCATGACTCGTGGATGAACGGCTATGACCGCCAGGTCTCGACCGACGTCTACTACAAGTTCTGCGCAGAACTCATCGCGGAAGTGATCGACCTCTTCGACAAGCCGCGGCTGTTCCACCTCGGCATGGACGAAGAGACCGCCGAGCACCAGAAGAACTTCCAGTTCGTGGTTGTCCGGCAGCACGACCTGTGGTGGCACGATTTCCTGTTTCTCGTCGAGCAGGTCGAGAAGGGCGGCTCGCGCCCGTGGATCTGGGCGGATTTCGTGTGGGTGCACCCGGAGGCGTTCTGGAAGCGCATGCCGAAGAACGTCCTGCAGAGCAACTGGTATTACGCGAAGAAGTTCGAGCGGAGCGTGACGGCCGTGGATGCCTACCACACGCTCGACGCGCACGGTTACGAGCAGGTGCCGACCGGGAGCAATTACAGCAACCCGGAGAACTTCGAGCTGACCGTCAAGTACTGCCGCAAGCACGTCGCGCCCGAGCGCCTGCTTGGATTCATCCAGACGCCGTGGCGCCCGACGCTGGAGGAGTGCCGGCAGCGGCACGTCGAGGCGATCGAGCAGGTGCGGCGCGCGATCAGCGCGTTCAACGCCTGACGGCCGCGGGCAAGCGGCCCCGGCCCATGCACCATCCGGGAGACATGCACCATGCTTCATCGACTGAGCCGGAGAGGATTCCTCGGAGCATCCGCGGCGGCCGTCAGCATCGGTCGCACCACCCTGTCCCGTGCCCAGGAGGTGCAGGACGCGCCGTCCGGCCCCGTTCGCGTGCACTGCATCTACGCCGGTCGCCCGCGCCAGGCCTGGCCCAAGCCTGCGTTCGACCCGCGTGCCGAGATGGAGCGGTTCGAGCGGGCGCTGCAGGAGATGAAACCGGCGCTGGCGGGGGTCGAACTCACCGGCGGGCAGCTCGTGCAGACGCCGGAGGAGGCGGCCCGGGCGGTTGCGGCCGCCCGGCAGGCGGACGGCATCCTGCTGGTTCATCTCACGCTCGGCGTGCTCCCTCTCATGCAGAAGATCGTCGAGGCGGGCAAGCCCACGGTCGTTTTCTCGCAGCCGTTCAGCGGCCATGAATGGATGTTCGTGCGGCAGTGGCAGCGCGAGGGTCGGCGCATCGTTCTGCTCGCGACGAGCGACATGGGTGAGATCGCTCCCGCGGTTCGACTGCTCCGCGTGCCGGCACTCATGGCACGCTCGCGCATCGTGGCGGTGCCGGGCAGGCTGGACGGATCGGCGCCCGCCTGCTCGCCCGAGAAGATCAAGGCGACACTCGGGTGCGAGGTGGTCCCCGTCAGCTACGACCGGCTGAGCAAAGCGCACGAGGCGATTGATCCGAAGCAGGCGGAGGCCGAGGCGGAGCAGGTCTGGACGAGCCAGGCGAAGCGCATCGTCGAGCCCACGCGCGAGGAGATCGTGAAGAGTGCCCGCATGTACCTCGCCATGCGTGAAACGATGCGGGCCGAGCGGGCCCAGGCGATCACGATCAACTGCCTGGGCGGGCTGCCGATCGACAAGCTCGGGTATCCGTGCCTGGCCTTCAGCCGGCTGGACGATATGGGCCTCGTCGGAGCGTGCGAATCGGATATCGACTCGACCCTTACCAAGTTGATGTTCGCGTATGGCTTCGGCGTACCCGGGTTCATCACCGACCCGCTCTTCGACACCGCGAAGAACGCCGTCATCCACGCCCACTGCACGGGGCCGACGCGGATGGACGGCCCGGCGGGCAAACGCGCACCTTTCATCATCCGCACGCACACCGACGACGACAAAGGCGCGGCCCTCGAGGTCGAGTACCGCGTCGGGCAGGTCATCACGTGCGCGAAGCTGGTGAACCTCGACACCATGATGCTCACCACCGGCCGGATCACCGAGGTGACCGACTTCGAGGACCGCGGCTGCCGGACGCAGATCACCACGCAGGTGACGAATGCGGCCAGACTCCTCGAGAACTGGGGCGCCGGCCTGGTGGACGGCTGGATGCCGCAGCTCCACCGCGTGGTCTTCTACGGCGACCACACCAGCGGCGTGACCGATCTCGGGCAGCTCATGGGATTCAGAGTCATAGAGGCAATGTGATCCAATCTCGGCCCGGAGTACGGCCGACCACCGGCCCTGATGTGCTGGCACTGTCCTGCCGGGTATACTGTTATCATGGACGCTCGGATTACGGGCAACGCACCACCAACAGTCGAGGATCTCCTCCCGGAGATCGTCGGTCGGTTGCGGGATGCGCTCGCGCCGCTTTCGATCTACCTGTTTGGCTCCTACGCCTACGGTATGCCCGGTCCAGATAGCGATCTTGACCTCCTGGTCGTGATCAGGAACGCTGCGCCGCATTCGGAATCGGACGCTTACCGAGCCCTGACCGGCATCCCAATTCCTGTCGACGTTCTGGTCTACACACAGGAGCAGTTCGAGAACCGTTCGAACTGGCCGGTCGGACTGGAACGGACAATAGCCGAGAGGGGCCGACTGCTTTATGCAGCCTGAGCCGGCTCAGATCCGCGAATGGCTGCTCAAAGCCCGCAGCGACTGGAAAGCCGCAGAGGTCGCGCTGGCTTCGGCAAGTGATCTTCAAGCGATCGCGGCGTTCCACTGCCAACAAGCGATCGAGAAGCTCCTGAAAGCGTTTCTGGTGACGCTGCCGGTCGAGCCTCCCCGTACACACGACCTGCGATACCTGGCGGAGTACTGTGCGCGCTACGACGCAGCATTTGCGGCGCTGGCCCTCCGGGTGGGGCCGCTCACCCGGTACGCCGTTCACGTCCGGTATCTCGGGTTGCCAGACCCCACGCAGGATGACGTCCAGGCGGCGCTTCATCTGGTTGCCGAGGTGTGGGACTTCATTCTTCTTCACATTCCGCCCGCCGCGCGCCCGCAGTAACATTTCCGTATGAGCATCGTTTCGCTCCAGGATGTGCACGTCGGCTTCGATACGCAGATCGTGCTGGACGGTCTGGATTGGCAGATCGAGCGCGGCGAGATGGTCGGGCTGGTCGGGCCGAACGGGTCCGGCAAGACCACGATCTTCAAGCTCATCCTGGGCGAAGTGCAACCTGCCATGGGCACGGTGACGCGGGCGCGGGGGCTGGAGGTTGCGTACCTGCCGCAGGAGCCGACGCTCGACTCGAACCGCACGCTCTTCGACGAGGTCGCGAGCACGTTCGACAACCTCCGGCACCTCGAGGGCCGAGTCGCCCAGGTGGCGCAGGAGATCTCCGATCACCACGGGACGCAGCGCGAGGCAGAGCTCATGGAGGAGTACGACGAACTCCACCATCGCCTCGAGGCGGCCGGCGGCTATGGCTACGAGGTGCGCGTCCGTGAGGTGCTCGGCGGGCTGGGCTTTCGCGAGGCCGACCACGCGCTGCCGATCGCCGCGCTCTCGGGCGGGCAGAAGTGCCGCGCCGCGCTGGCCCGGCTGCTGCTGCAGGAGGCCGACCTGCTCCTGCTCGATGAACCGACGAACCACCTGGACATCGAGGCGACGCGCTTCCTCGAACGCTTTCTTGCGGGGTATCACGGGGCGGCCGTCATCGTCTCGCACGATCGCTACCTGCTCGACCGCGTGGTGGACAAGATCGCCGACCTCGACCAGCGCCGGATCGCGGTGTACCCCTGCGCGTACTCCGATTTCGCGGAGGCCAAGCGCATCCGGCAGATGACGGCCGAGCGGGCGTTCGAGAAGCAGCAGGAGTGGCTCAAGCACCAGCGTGAGTACGCCGAACGCGTCAAGGCCGACAAGTCCCGCGCCGCGCAGGCCCGCGGACGCCTCACGCGGCTCGCACGCATGGAGCGGGAGGGGCAGGTCCTCGAACGACCGACAGCCGCGCGGCGGCGCATGGCGCTGCGTTTCACCCAGACGGATCGCGCCGGCGACATGGTGCTGCGATGCGAGGGCGTGCGGAAGGCGTACGGCGAGACCGTGCTGTTCGACAACTTCAACATCGAAATCTTCCGCGGGGAGAAGATCGGCATCATCGGGCCGAACGGCGTTGGCAAGACGACGCTGCTCAAGATGGCGATGCGCCAGGTGGCGCCGGATGCGGGCGAGGTGCGGCTCTTCGAGAACCTGCAGGTGGGTTACTATGACCAGGAGCACTCCGGGCTCAACGAAGCGCACGAGGTGATCGACGAGATCCAGACCGACCGCAGCGGCCCCCAGGAGGCCGAGATCCGCTCGTTCCTGGCGAGGTTTCTCTTCCGCGGGGACGACGTCTACAAACGCGTCGGGGACCTGTCCGGCGGCGAGCAGAGCCGCGTGAGCCTGGCGAAACTGGTGTGGTCGAACCCGCAGGTACTGATCCTGGACGAGCCGACCAACCACCTGGACATCCCCGCGCGGGAGGTGCTCGAGGAGGCGCTGATCGACTACGAGGGGGCGATCCTCCTGGTCAGCCACGACCGGTACTTCCTGGACCGCGTCGTCAACAAGCTGCTGATCCTGCCGGAGCGTGGGAAGTATGAGCTCATGACCGGCAACTGGAGCACGTACGAGCAGCGCGAGATGCAGCGCGAGGCGGCCGCCCGCGCCCAGGCGGAGGCGGCCCGGCGGGAAGCTTCGCGGGCCCGGCAGCGCGGCAAGTCGCGCCGGCAGGGCGGGAGCGGGGTCGAGGGGGACGATTCCCACTACGCGCGCTGGTCGCTGGAGCGGATCGAGGAGACGATCATCGAGCGGGAGGGGCAGCTCGCGAACCTGGAGCTGCGGTTCGCCGACCCGGCGGTCTACCGAGATGCCGAGCGGGCACGGGGGCTGCAGGCCGAGGTGCAGAAGCTCCGGTCCGAACTGGCGGAACTCAACGCCGCATGGGAAACGCGCGTGGACGAGGACGAGTAGGGGGTTGGCCAGTCGTTCGTCGTTCGTAGCCAGTGGTGGGGTTTGGGGCCGTCCGTCTCGTTTCGACTGGATTGTCGCCTCCGCTCCAGGTGCTTGACGCCGGTGCGGCGCGGCGCAGAATCCCTCCCATGAGCACCGAGCCCTCCCTCATCGATCGTACCGAGCGCCTGGCCCTGATCGGAGAAGCGCCCGTCGCGCGCCCGGCCGGTGCGGGCAGGCCCGGCCTCTTCCTGGTGTTGGCCTGGGTCGTCGCGATCGGGCTGATCGCGGCGGGGGCGCTGGCGGGCTACTGGGCGGCGTTCCGACAGGATCAATACCAGCTGATCCTGCTGGGTGACTGCCTGTACCGGGGCGGACGGCTGTACCTGGACTGCTGGGAAAACAAGCCGCCGGGAATCGCCTGGCTGTGCACGCTCGGGATCGCGCTCGCGCGGGGCGATCAGATCGGGGCGTGGGTGATGCCGGCGCAGGCGGGGGTCCTGTGCCTGGGGATCATGTTCCTGGCGATGCGGCGGTACCTCGGGAATGCGACGGCGGGCGTGATGCTCGTCGTCGGCGCGGGCGTGTATACACTCCGGCCATTCGATGCGTGCTGCATTCACCCGGATTTCTACTCCTCCCTGTTCGAACTGGCGGCCTTCTCGCTCGGGCTGACGGCGGCCACGTCGCGATCGCGGCTGCCGGCGTTCTGGCTGGCGCTGTTGGCCGGCGTCGCATTGGCGGCGGCAGCAACCGTGAAGCAGACGGCGCTCTTCACGGCCGTTGTGCTGTCGGCAGGAGGTATTGCGCTCTGGTGGGCCGCTCCGCGGGAGCTGCGCGCTTCGCGGTGGGTGGGGGTCGGGGCCGCGCTGGGCCTGCTTGGCGGGGTGGCGCTGGTCGTGTGGGAACTGGAGCGCGAAGGCGTGCTCGCGTCAGCGGCGTGGGCGGTGTTCGGGTTCAACCGGCAGTACGCGGGAGGCGTGGCGGGGGCGCTGACGTACTCGGCGCTGAGCTGGGAGAACCTGCGGGCGCTGCAGCCGGTGCTCTGGCTGGCGGCCATCGGGCTGGTGGCTTCGTTCGTCTCCGCGCGGCACCGCCTGCTGATGGTGGTGCTGGCGGCCTGGTGGGTGGGGCACGCGCTGCTCGCGCGGACCGGCCCGAGCAGCTCGATGCGGTACTGGCAGGCGACGTTCCCGCCGATGCTGTGGATGGCGGCGTGGGGCGTCCGGGAACTCGGGCGGATCTGGCTGGACGTGGACCGGCGGCACCGGGCCGGCCTGCTCATGCTCGGGCTGACCGCGGTGGTGCTGGTGTCCGAGCCGTTTGTGGACGCCTGGAAGCTGGGGGTCGCGCAGTCGGTCGTGAACGCCGACGACCCCGACAGCGAGCGCGAGCGGCTTCGGGCAGCCGGCAGCCAGGCGGCGTCGCTGCTGCCGGAAGACGAGGCGATGTACGTCTGGTCGTACGACCCCGGGATGTACCTGTACGCAGATCGGCGGCCGGCCTCGCGGTTCACGTACCCGCGCGACCGCGAGCAGATGACCGAGATCCTCCGGGAGCTGCGTGCCGGAGCGGCGCGGCTGATCCTCGTACCGCGCGGGCCGGTGCCGGTTTTCGACGCATGCGCGGGCGGGGACTGGCGCGGCGAGCTCGAGCGAGTCTTGGCGGGCTGGTCGCCGGCGGGGGCGGTGGGGCGGTACGAGGCCTGGGTGCCCGCCGGCTCGCCCCGCACCCATCCGGCGAGCGAGCCCGCAACCAGCCCGCCCTCGTAGCCCTGATCGCGGCCTGCAGCGGGCCGCGGTAGCCGCCCGCGCGACGTCCGGATTGCCGGTGCATCGGGCCGGCGAGTTCCCTGCAAAGGTGAGTTCTTTCGCAACGGGTACGCCACCTTCTGCCTCCTGACGACGCAGTCGGCATGAGGAAAGCAATGGCCCGCGAGTGAGCCGGCCGCGGTGGCGCGGCAACACGCCGATCACCGTGGACGATGTTGCGGCGTTCTCGTCCGCAGCCAGGAAATGCGCCGGCTGGCGACGGTTTCAGGCGGCCCACGGCGGGGTCTCGAAGATAGCTCGGATGAGGACAGCGCCGGCACCGTCTCGGCGGCGTGGGGTGGGAGAGTGGCGGTTGCGGGGGGCGGGGCGGGTGCTAGAATGCCGCCCTGATGAGTTCAGGGTACGCCGGCCCGCGCGGCCTGGCGATTCGGCGTGCGGCAGGGGCTGCACGGCGGCGCCGGGGCGACCGCTGCGGGATCCGTCGGCGGGACGCCGGTGCTGCACACCACGTCGAAGGAGCAGATATGAACACCACATCTCAGAACCTGTGTTTCGTGCTGGCCTTGCTACTGTGCACGGTCCTGTGCTCGTGCGCCACGACGTCGACCGGCGCCGGGCCGCTCGGCGGGGGCGGAGACAACAAGCCAAGCCTTGGCACGCAGCCGTTCGGGGAACTGCCGGACGGCGGGAAGCCCACGCTCTACACGATGACCAACGCCAAGGGCATGCACGTCGAACTCACGAATTACGGCGGGATCATCACGCGCGTGCTCGTACCGGACAGCAAGGGCAAGCTGGAGGATGTGGTCCTCGGATACGACAAGCTGGAGGACTACGTGAAGGCCACGCCGTACTTCGGCGCGATCGTCGGGCGGTACGGCAACCGGATCGCACGAGGGAAGTTCACGCTGGACGGCAAGGAATACACGCTGGCGACGAACAACGGGCCAAACCACCTGCACGGCGGCAAGAAGGGCTTCGACAAGGTGCTCTGGGCCGCCGAGCCGGTGTGGCAGGGCGACGAAGTGGGCGTGAAGCTGACGTACGTCAGCCGGGACGGCGAGGAAGGGTACCCGGGCACGCTCAAGGCGACGGTGAGCTACTTCCTCACGCCCGACAACGCCATCCGGATTGAGTACCTGGCCACGACTGACAAGCCGACGCCGGTTAACCTGACCAACCACAGCTACTGGAACCTGACGGGGAACGTGAAGCGCGACATCCTCGACCACGTGCTGACGATCAACGCGGACCGTTTCACGCCGGTCGATCAGACGCTCATTCCGACGGGGGAGCTCGCGAGTGTGGAGGGGACGCCGCTGGACTTCCGAAAACCGACGGCGATCGGGGCCCGCATCAGCGCCGACGACCAGCAGATCAAGTTCGGCGGCGGATACGATCACAATTACGTGCTGAACCGCCAGGGGCCGGGGCTGTCGCTGGCGGCCCGCGTCGAGGAGCCGGACAGCGGGCGTGTGATGGAAGTGCTGACGACGGAGCCGGGCGTGCAGTTCTACTCCGGCAATTTCCTCGACGGCAGCAACGTCGGAAAGGGCGGCGTCGCCTACAAGCATCGCTACGGCTTCTGTCTCGAGACGCAGCACTTCCCCGATTCGCCCAACCAGCCGAAGTTCCCCTCGACGATTCTGAAGCCGGGGGTTGACGAGTACAAGACGACGACGGTGTACCGGTTCTCGACGAAGTGACGGCCGTGAGCCGAGGCCGCGACAGCACGTTCGACGAACTGAGCACGCGCATCCGGTCATGCAGGGAATCCATCCATGGGACTCGCCGATATCCTCGTCTTCGTGGTGTTTGTGGTCGCCGTCATCGCCATCGGTCTCTGGAAGAGCCGCGGCGAAGAGACGCACAGTGAGCACGGCGCGCAGGACTACTTCCTCGCCGGTCGCGGCCTGACGTGGCCGCTGGTCGGCTTCTCGCTGATCGCCGCGAACATTTCAACGGAGCAGTTCGTCGGCATGAGCGGGCAGGCCGCCAACTGGCTCGGCATGGCGATCGCGAGCTACGAGTGGATGGCGGCCATCACGCTGGTGGTGGTGGCGTTCCTGTTCCTGCCGAAGTTCCTCAAGAGCGGGATCTACACGATCCCGGAGTTCCTCGAATACCGCTACAACACGTTCGCCCGGACGGTGATGGCGATCTCGACACTGGTGATCCTCGTCGGCGTGCCGACAGCGTCCGTGATCTACTCGGGCGCGAAGGTGATCACGGTGAATTTTCAGGGGCAGACGATCCTTGGGCAGGACCTCGGGAGCATTACG
>CAZJTF010000100.1:0-4045 GCA_964548565.1 uncultured Planctomycetales bacterium
CGGATGCCGTGCCCCTCCGGGTGCGGCTCCCGTGGCGGCCCCGTGGGCTGCAGTCAGAGAACGTCGGGGATGGCTTCGAGGCCACCGTGACGGTCCCGCCGTATTCGTCTGTGCCTTTTCTGCAGCAGTGATGCGCGCAATAGAGCGGCGGCGCACGGTAATTGCATGCCGTCGCCGCCGCGAGAACCCGGGCAAGGGCGCTGATTCCGTCAGGGCGTCGCGATGGCGACGCCGTTCACCTCGACGGCCGTGAAGAAGCCGAGCTCATCTTCGGCGAACAGGAAACTGACGGTGTCGCCGCACAGGAATTCGAAGCCTTCCTCAACGAAGGGGTCGTTGTCGCTGGGAACGGCGCCGAGCCCGGTCAGGAAATCGGCCTGGGTCTCGAGGACGGTGCCGGCGAAACAATCGACCTCGAGGGGCAGGATGTCGCCGGGTGCGAGGGGCGGGTCCACGACCTGGAGCACGCCGTCGATGATCAGGTTAGGGTTGACTGGGAACTCGGTGGTGTTCACCAGTTCGACGAACACCGTGTCGACAACGACAGGGGGGCCGCCGCCGAAGATCGGGGCACCGCACCGGCTGCCCATGAGAGACAGGAACGTCATGCCGCTGATCAGGACGATCGCGGCCCGGCTCGCACGTGTTCGATTCATTTGTCCGTCCTTCCGCGTCAGAAGAGAAAACCTCGCCGGATTTTTCCGGCCCGAGTGTGACAAGGCAACTGCGGAGTCGACGCGCGGGCTCAGGTCTCCTTGCGGCGGAGGTTCAGGATCAGCTCGACTTCGCCCGGTGTGCGGCCGAGATCCTTCGCGATCTCCACCGGGGTGAAGCCGGCATCGGCAAGCTCATAAATGATGGCGTGGCGGGCGTCCTGACCAGCGGCACCATTGGACTCGGCGGCCATGCGTTCGCCGAGCTGGCGGGTGAGGCGGTTCAAGACCGCGATGCGGCGGTCAGCGTCGCGCATGGCCGCTTCCAGTTTGACGAAGCGCGTATCGATTTCTGCGCTGATGCGTCGGGAGAGCTCCTGCAGCTCCACCATCAGCTCGTCGAGGTCGCGGTGGATCTGGCCGACGGCGGGTGGGGGCCTCTGTGCGGGTAGGGGTGCTGCAGCCCGCTCCGCCTGGCGGCGCTGGTGACGGCGCATGGAGGACATCAGGAACACGACAGCAATGAGCGCGACTGCCAGCGGCACCAGCCGGTTGTCAGACAGGATGTTCACCAGCAGCGGGGGCATGGTCGCCAGTTACCTGCACGTTCCGCGGCAAAAGCCGCATCAGGGCGACGGGGGCGATCCGCCGCGTGCACGCCAGGCACGCACGGCGTCGTCCATCACTTCGGCAATGGGCCGGCCTGCGCGAACGGCGGCCGCACGGCAGTCTTCGAACTCCGGGGACACACGGACCACGCGTCCTGCGCGGCGGCCGATCTTGACGCGGATCTCTCCATCGGGCGTCGAGACGGTTTCGATCGTTCGTGCGAGTTTCGCCCGGTGCATGCGTTGCGTCCGAACGCCGAACGTCGTCGTCTCGCGGAACAGGATGTCGAGCACAGCGTCACGGTTGTCCGGCGGCACGAGTACGGTCAGCAGCGTCGCCGGCCGGTTCTTCTTCATGTAGATCGGCACAAGGTAGACGTCGAGCGCACCCGCTTCGAAGAGACGATCCTGGACGTAGCCGATCACTTCGCCGGTGACGTCGTCCAGGTTGGCTTCCAGGGCGAGTACCTCGTCCGATTCCTCCTCCGTTTTTCCCTCGATGGCCTCGCCGACGAGCAGGCGGAGGATGTTCGCGCGGGTCTGGCCTTCACGGCGGCCGGCGCCGACGCCCACGCGCTCGAGCCGCATCGCGGGCAGGGGGCCGAACGCGCTGCTGAGCGTCGTCAGGATGGCGGCGCCGGTCGGCGTCGTGAGCTCGCCGATTTCCTCGCACGGAGCGAGCGGGACCCCCTGGAGCAGAGCGGCCGTCGCCGGTGTCGGAACAGGCATGAGGCCGTGGTCGCAGTGGACGGTGCCGCTGCCGGTAGGGATCGGGGAACAGACGATGCGGTCAACGCCCAGGCGTTCCATGGCGAGCGAGGCCCCGACGATATCGACGATCGCGTCGATGGCGCCGACCTCGTGAAAGTGCACCTTCTCAATGGTGGTGCCGTGCACGGACGCCTCGGCCTCACCGAGCCGCGTGAAGATGGCCATGGCGCGTTCGCGGACGCGCGGCGGCAGGTTCGAGCCCTCGATGATCGCGCGGACGTGCCTCAGGTGGCGGTGCGGCTTGTCGGTGGTGGGATCCACGCGAACGTCGAATTGGGTGGCCGCGAAGCCCTGCTTGCGGATGGCATCGGCATGGACGGTGAAGCCGGGGACGCTCAGATCGGCGAGATCCGTGCGAAGCTGTTCGATATCCAGGCCCGCGCTGATGCAGGCCCCCAGGATCATGTCGCCGCTCGCACCGCTGAAGCAGTCAAAATACGCGATCCGCATGGAACTCCCGTGACGAATTGGCTCTCGCGCCGGTTTCCCGTCGCGGCGGAGGCGAGTGTATGACGGCGCCAGGCGCAATGCAAACGGTTCAAGGCGGCTCGTGCCTCCCGGCGTGCAGAACTCTGCCAAGAGCAGTGCCGCGGGTGCGTTGACGCGTCGGTACACGTTGGGGTTGTCCCTGCGAGGGCGGTTCGGCTAGGCTGATCGTAGCAGCTTCCCACGTCCAGCCGGTGATCGGCCGCTCTGCACGACGCGAGCATCTGACGCGCTTGCGTCTCCTGAATAATCAAGCGGTTCGCTCCGCGGAACCGGGTGATCCTTCGCTCTGTCTACATGAAAGGCACGAACATGTTACTGCATCAGGCGGCTCGAAACTGGTGGGTGCTGTTACTGCAGGGCATTGTCGCGATTCTTTTCGGCATTCTTGCGCTGGCGTGGCCCGGGCTGACGATTCTCGCGCTTGTCGCGATCTTCGGGGCCTACGCGCTGGTGGACGGAATTGCGGCGATTGCGGTGGCGTTTGCCGGGCGGCGCGAGCACGGGGTGTGGTGGGAAATGCTGCTGCTGGGGCTCGTCAGCGTGCTGGCGGGCGTGCTGACGTTCCTCTGGCCGGGAATCACCGCGGTGGTCCTGCTGGTCCTGATCGCGGCCTGGGCGATCGTGCGCGGGATTTTCGAGATCGTGGCCGCGGTCAAGCTGCGCAAGGTGATCGAGCACGAGTGGCTGCTCGGGGCGGCGGGCGTGCTGTCGATCCTGTTCGGCATCATCCTGATCGCGCGGCCGTTGGTCGGCGCGCTGGCGGTGGTGTGGATGATCAGCGTGTACGCTCTGCTGTTCGGGGTACTCGCGATCCTGCTGTCGCTCAGGCTCCGGCGTCTGCGGCCCGCGACAGATGAGCCGATGAGCGGGATGCCGGTCGGGGTGAGCTGACGGCAGGGCAGGCTGTCACGCGCGCACGACGCTCCTGACGTCGATGACGTACATCTGGCGGCTGCCTTCGTGCGTCGAATCGATGCAGACCTCGGTTCCGTCGCGATTCCAGCGCGGATGGAGGTCGCACCGCCAGGGTTTTCCGCGCAGCTCCGGCGGCTGAAAGAAACGCCCGATGTCGAACCGCCGGGCGTCCGCAATCCGGTAGAGAATCAGTGTCTGCAGTCCGTTCTTGTCGGGGTAGGTGTCGGTCAGCAGCCACCTGCGGTCGGGCGAGAACGAGCAGTGCCCATCCTGTCGGAGGACGTCGCCCGCGAAGACCGTGTGGCGGGCGGTTTCGTCGTCGATCCGGTAGAAGTGATCGCCAGCCTCCCTGGTCCGTGCCCACGCGAGGATGGTGCGATCGTCCTGCCAGTCAAAGTGCGAGACCATGCCCGCGTCGGAGAGGAGTCGCACGTCACTGCCGTCCGGCGCGGCCGTGTAGAGCCGCGTCCACCAGCGATTTCCTCCCGCGGTCCGCCAGCGGTGGAGGAAGATGAAACGTGTACCCGACGGATTGAACTGCAGGTGGTTGAACCAGTGGTCGGCATCCTCGAAGCGCTCGTCCGGCCGATGCTCACTCGCCCAGCGCAG
>CAZJTF010000100.1:4055-19655 GCA_964548565.1 uncultured Planctomycetales bacterium
GTTGAACCAGTGGGTGGCGCCGTCGAATCGTTCGTCGGGCCTGTGGGCCGCGGCCCAGGCGATGGAGAGAATCAGCCGCGAGTCGCCGCGGTCGAGATCCATCCAGTAGATACCCGCCTCAGCGGGTGCAGGCTGGTCGGCGCAGCGCTCGGGCAGAGCCACGTAGCCGTAGCCCGGACGCATGCGGTTGACGCGGTCGAAGTCGAGCGTGACTGCCTGGCGGCCATCGCGGCTCACCGCGTAGATCGGGCGCGGCAGCCGGCGGGTTTCTCCCGATCGCACATCACGCACGATCGAGACGTAGCGATCGCCATCGAGACTGTTGTAGATCATCCGCCGGTCGGCCGCCGGCCCGAGCCACTGCAGCATCGTTCCCTGCTGCCAGGACCAGGCGGGCGTGCGATCGAGCGGGACGAAGCGGTCGTTTTCGCGGGTGTCGATCAGGCCGATCGTCAACTCCTCACCGGGGCGTGGCTGGCGGTCCATGAAGTCGCTGCGCATGCCCAGAACGTACCGGCCGGTTCGATCCCACGGACATTTGTCGTAGTAGCCGAAGAAGTGGTGCCCGGGCGGCCGGGTGAGGGTGCGGGCCCGCGACGGATCACCTGCGGGGAGGGTTTCGGACGCTTGGATCCTGGAACCGAGCGTCAGGCCCAGTGTTGACCCGGCAGCACAACTCAGGAATGCCCGTCTGCAGAGAAGCCGTCCGCTGATATCGCCCTGATGCGTCGTCAAGGTGCTTTCCTCGGACGGGTCAGATCTTGCGGAACTTGCCGCCGCCCTCGTTCACGAGCTTGGTGAAGCCCTTCTGCTTGAGGTTCTTGTCGCTGAGCATGGACTTGACGGACTGGGCGGTAGACACCCGGCAGAGCGAAATCATCCGCTGGACCGGCGCGCCGCAGTGCGGGCAGGCGGCCAGCGGCTCGTCGTGCATGGACTGCTGGACCTCGAAACGGTCGCGGCAGCAGTCGCACGAGCGGCTCGCGTCACCCGCCTGGTACTCATACGTCGGCATCGCCTGACTCTCCGTACACCCCAGGGACCCTGCCAGTTGCTCCTGTGCAGTTGTCTCGATCATTATATCGGCGTAACACGGGAGCGCGGCAGTCCATGGTGGGATGATGCGTGATCGGCAACGATTTGCCCTGGTGATGGCGGGGATCTCGGCCGTCTTGCTGACCGGGTGCGCTCCGACGAGCACGGCCACTCCGCAGCGCGTCGAGCCCGGATACGTCCTATTGCTGCCGGGCGTCGAAAACTACGCGTGGACAGCGCGCGGGCTGCTCGACGGGCTGCGCGATGCGGGGGTGCCGCCGGTCGAGGTGAACCAGTGGGGCGACCGGCCTTTCGGGACATTCCGGAACCTGCGGCGATACGAGCGGAACCGCCAGCGGGCGGCGGCCATCGCGGCCGACCTCGCAGCGTACCAACAGCAGCACCCAAACGTGCCGATCACGCTCATCGGCTACAGCGGCGGCGGGGCAATGGCGCTCTTTGCAGCCGAGGCGCTGCCGGAAGGCGTAACGCTGGAGCGGATCATCCTGCTGGGAGCGGCGGTCGCGCCGGAGTACGACCCGCGCAAGGCGCTGGGACGATGCCGGCGAGGTATCGTGAGCTACTACAGCGAGCGGGACTGGTTCATGCTCGGGTGGGGGACGCGCACGTTCGGCACGATGGAACGCGTGCGCAGCGATGCGGCGGGGAGGCGCGGGTTTCGGGATTCCGCGGGCGAACTGCTGGTGCTGCCCGGATTCGAGCAGGTCGCGTGGCGCAAGGAGTGGGCGCGGCTGGGGAACGACGGCAGTCACAACGGGTGGATGAGCCGCGCGTGGGCCCGGGAGGTGCTTGCGCGCGACATCATTGCCGTGCCCGAGGCGGTGCCATGAGGGTGACACGGTACGGCGGGGTGCTGGTGCTGGTTGCCCTCGCGGGAGGCGGCTGCGGGCGGCCTCACCCGACCACACCGGAGGAGAGGACCCGGGGCTGCGTATTTCTCGTGCCCGGGGTCGAGGGGCGAACGTGGCAACTGGCAGGGACTGTCCGCGGCCTCCGCGACGCGGGGCTCGACTGGGCGGTCGAACCGCTCGCCTGGGAAGCTCCGGCGCTGCCGATGGGGAACCTGATTCACCTGAGGGAGAATTTGCGGCGGGCCAGGGGGATCGCCCGGGTGCTGGCGGAATACCGGGCGGGGCATCCGGACGCGCCGCTCGTGGTGGTCGGCTACAGCGGCGGGGGTGGGCTTGCAGTGCTCGCGTTAGAGGCCCTGCCGGCGGACGTGCAGGTGGATCGTGCGATTCTGGCAGGTGCAGCCGTGGCGCCGCGTCGTGATTTGGCGCCCGCGATGGCGCACGTGCGTGAAGTGCTGATCAACTTCTACAGCAGGGAGGACTGGTTCATCCTCGGCACGGGGACGCGGCTGTTCGGGACGATCGACCGGGTTATGACGGAGGCGGCCGGTCACGTGGGGTTTCTTGACGACCGCGGGGAGCTTCTCGTCCGGGATCGGCTGGTTCAGCACGCATGGATGCCGGCGTGGCGCCAGTTCGGACACTTCGGGGGGCATTGGGGCTGGAACCAGCGTCGGTGGGCGCGCGAGGTTCTTGCGGCGGCGATCAATCCGGCTCTGCGCCCTGCTGCTCCGGCGACTGCGCATTCGTGCGACGCGGCGGCCTCGGCTGATCCATCAGGATCGTGATGCGCTCGAGGTCCTCACGACGGAGCGTGCGGGAGAGGTAACGCTTGGCCTCGCCGATGCCGGTACGCCGCGTCAGGTGTGTGAGAACGATGTGGGGGCTCCGGACGCGCTCACAAAGCTCGGGCAAATCGCGGACATGGGTGTGAAGGCCCTGGCGGGCCCGCTCGACGTGTTCGGGCTCGAAGAAGGTGCACTCGACGAGCAGGACCTCGGCATTCCGGACATGATCGCGGTCGAGATAGTCGCCGACGGCCGAGTCGCCGCAGAAGGCGACCTTTGGGATTTCCAGTCGGTACTCGAGCGTTTCCCCGCGTTTCTTGAGCTCGACGATCTGGGCGCTGGAGAGCTCGGCGTACTCGGGCTTGAGCTTCTTGCGGACCTCCACGAGAGAGAAGCCGAGGCTGGGGCCGCCGTGGCGGACGCGGAAAGGCCGTGCGACCAGGCCTCGGCGGAGTTCGAAATCCTCGTCTTCATCCACGCCGACGATCCGGCCGGGTGAGACGTGCCCCTCAATCCTGCCCCAGACGTTGAGCAGGTCCTGGACCGGACCGACCAGGCGGTGGGGGAGCAGGACACAGCCCGGGGGGATCCCCTGGAAGTTACGCTGTGAGAAGTAGTAAGCGATTCCGGCCGCGTGGTCCATGTGCCCGTGGGACAGGCACACGAAGTCGATGCTGATCACCTCGCGGGGGGCGCGGCCCACATCGAAGGCGACGTTGAATTCGGGCACGATCACGATCGTCTCTTCCCCGGCCATGCTGAAGCCGAGGAGACGGAGCGAGCCGATCGTTTTTTCCACCAGTCTGGACGCCATCGGGACACTATCGCCGGAATCAGGAGATTTTCCAAGCAGGCAGATGGCGTGCGTACGGGGTTTGTCGCCGCCTCGGGCGGCCCAGCGGTCGCCGGGTGAGCCCCCATTAATGGTGGTCGCGTTCTCGGGTATACTCCAGATGTCGAATCCCGGGGCACATGGCGGTGCCGGAGTGGTGATGCGGTTGGACCGGGACGAACCACAGCAGGAGGCGGGGCCACATCCGGGGACCGGCGCAGCATGCGATGCCCATACTGCAAGGAACTCAACTCCGACAAGGTGATTGACTCGCGGCTGAGCGAAGGCGGCGAGGTGATCCGCCGGCGCCGGGTGTGCATGTCGTGCAAGAAGCGCTTCACCACCAAGGAGCGGGCGGAGCACGACGTGAAGCTGATGGTGATCAAGCGGCAGGGGGCCCGCGTGCCCTTCGACCGCAGCAAGATCCTGGCCGGGTTGCAGCGGGCCTGCTACAAGCGGCCGATCGACGAGGCCACGCTGATCCGACTGACCGACGAGGTCGAAGACGTCATCTTCAAGAATCACGACCGCGAGGTGAGCAGCCAGTACATCGGCTCGGTGGTCTGCTCGAAGCTGCGCGACATCGACCAGATCGCGTACGTGCGGTTCGCGAGCATTTACCGGCGGTTCCAGGATCTCGGCGAGCTCATCGACGAGGCGCGCGAAGTGATGGATCGCAAGAGCGCGGCCGTCCCCGGCCAGCAGAACCTGTTCGAGTAACAATGCAGCGAGCCGTAGCGGGCGGCGCGGTCACCTCTGGGCTCAATTCACGAGGAAGGTATCGGTGAGGCAGGTCGGCTGCTCGGTGCCCTGGTACCGCACGAGCTGGCCGGCGCGGTAGATGTTGTCGCTGCTGACGCCGACGGTCGGTTCGCCGCACCAGCTGCCGCTGCCGTCCGCGTAGAGAACGCTCTGGCCGGCGCCCTCCTCGTGGGAGAGCGAGTTCGCGGTGTCGCCGTCATAGGGATTAAGCCGATGGGCGGCGCGCGTGTCGAAAAACGGGTTCCGGTCGGCCAGCAGCACCATGCGGGTGTCCATCTTCCTGAGGCGGCGACCTTTGGGGAGATTCATGTACTGGAAGCTATAGGAGATATTCGCTGGCTCGGCGAAATCGCGGAAGTCACGGTAGTCGTCGGCGATCATCGGGCGTGCGTGCGGCGTGGACGGGCAGATGAAGATCCGCGCCTCGCGGGCGTGGCCCGTCCGGAGCAGGTTGAAGAGCGGGCGCGTGTTCGAGAACCGCTGCACGTTGGGAACGCGCGACGGGAGCCACGAACCGTTGGGCACGAAGCCCGCATAACTGACAAAACCGTCGTTTTCTTCCGCATAGCCGCTCATCGCGGCGCCGATCTGCCGCAGGTTGTTGATACAGAGGTTCCGGCGGGCGATGGCCTGCGCCTTAAAGTAACCGGGCACGAAGATCCCGACGAAGAGGGTGATACAGGCGGCGATGGCGAGCAATTCGCGCAGCGAGAGGACCGGGCTGGCCGAGAGATCATGGGCAGTGCCGGACGGGACCGCCGACGCGGCCTCGGCCGGGAACGGGATGACCGCGGTCTGCTCGGCGATCCGGGCGATGACGCGATCCGGGAGGTTCGGCGGGGCCGCCGGCGCTTCGTAGCGGTCGAGGAGGCTCAGGACCTCGCGGATCGCACGGCTCTCGGCGGCGAGCTGTGCGGAGCCGGCGACCGCTTCCTCGACCTCGGAAACCTGCGAAGCGTCGAGGCGCTTCAGGTGCAGGTCCAGGAGCATTGACTCATAGGTATCCGCAGCGTCGCGCATGTCTTTACATCATCCTCGCATCGCAGGTGGCAGCCGGCGGCGGGCCCTACACCCGCTCACGGGTCGCGGCCCGGTACGACTGGCCGAAATACCCGACCGCCGCATGCAACCGACTCTTCACGGTTCCGAGGGGAACGTCGAGAATCTCGGCGATCTCCTTGTATGGGAACCGGTGGTAGTAGCTCAAGACCAGGACCTCGCGCAGATGATCCGGCATTCTGGCCAGGATGCTCCGCACGAATTCCCGCTGTTCCTCCTCCTCCAGCGTCACCGAGGGCAGATTCGAAGAATCAGCCAGGAAGTCGAGGAACCTCTGTCCCTCTTCCTCCGTGGACCCGACATGGGCGTCGAGCGGCACTTCCGGACGCCTCGAGCGGCTTCGCATCAGGTCGCGTGCCTTGTTGGCCGCGATGGTGAAAAGCCACGGTTTCAGGCGACGCGAGCGGTCAAAGCTCGCAGCGGACAGGTGCACCTGCAGGAAGGTCTCCTGCACGATGTCTTCCGCCGTCGCCGCGCTGCCGGTGAATCGGGCCAGGAAGCGAAACAGCTCCTGGCTGTGCCGGCGGACCAGCAGCTCGAAACCTTCCGGCTGGCCTGCCAGATAGTCGGCCAGCAACTGCTCGTCCGTTGGCGTATTCACCGCTGCCGATGTTCCTTACGATAGATCGTCCGGTCGGTTCGCCGCAGGGTGCGGCCGCCGCGTCGCCCATCATAGCCGCGCTCAGGCGACGGTCAATGTCGCTTGACAGTCCGGCCGACGTAAACTTAGCCTGTGCCGGAAGTTGAGCCCGGGCCTGCCTGGTGCACAGGCCGATAAACACAGGACGCGGGGCGCGGTGCGTGGCACAGGATTTTTCCGCAGGTGACCATCAAAGAGCAGGGACTTCCGGAACGCACGCTGTCGGCCCTGGTCGAAGCCTCGGCCGCCATCAACAGCTCTCTGGACCTGCAGCACACGCTGCAGGCAATCGCGCGCATGGCGGCCTCCGTCATGCAGGCGGAGGCCAGCTCCGTCCTCCTGCTCGACCGGGCGCGCAACAAACTCATATTCAAAGCGGCCGTCGGCGACCGCGCGGACGCGCTCATGGGCGAAGAGTTCGAAGCCCACATGGGGATCGCCGGCAAGGTGGCCCGCACCGGCCAGGCGGTCCTCGTCACCGACGTGCGCAAGGACAAGGATTTCTTCCGCGGAATTGACGACAAGTCCAGCTTCACCACGCGGGGGATGGTGGCGGCGCCCCTGGTCGTGAAGGACCAGGTGATCGGCGTCGTCGAGGTGCTCAATCGCGTCGGGCAGGAGAACTTCACGCGCGACGACCTCGAACTGCTGCAGGTCTTCGCCAACCTGGCGGCGAGCGGGGCGAAGAACGCGCAGGCGCACGAGCGGCTGAAGCTGGAGAACCGCGGGCTGCTCTCGAGCCAGCAGGCGGCCACGCACATTGTCGGGCACTCGCGGGCGCTGCGGGACGTCCTCGACCTCTGCGCGCGGGTGGCGGGGAGCAACGCGACGGTGCTGCTGCTCGGTGAGACGGGCACGGGCAAGGAAGTGCTCAGCCGTCACATCCACGTGCACTCGCCGCGGCGCGAGAAGCCGTTCATTGCCATCAACTGCGCGGCGCTTCCGGAGACGCTGCTGGAAAGCGAACTGTTCGGGCACGAGAAGGGGGCCTTTACCGGCGCAGTCGCGCAGAAGATCGGGCGATTCGAGCTTGCGAGCGGGGGGACGCTGTTCCTGGACGAGATCGGCGACATCAGCCAGTCGACACAAATCAAGCTGCTGCGCGTGCTGCAGGAGAAGGAGTTCGTGCGCGTCGGCGGCGTCAAGACCGTCGCGTGCGACGTACGGATCATCGCGGCAACAAATCGCGATCTGCAGAAGGCGATGAAGGAGGGCGCTTTCCGCGAGGATCTGTTCTACCGGCTGAACGTGTTTCCGATTCCGACGCCGCCTCTGCGGAGCCGTCGGGACGACATTCCGCTGCTCGTCGAGCACTTCGTGCGTATCTCCGCGCAGCAGCTTAACGTGCCCGTGCCCTCGGTCTCGGACGAGGCGATGGCGATGCTGACCAGTTACAACTGGCCGGGCAATATCCGGGAGCTGCAGAACATCGTCGAACGCGCAGTGCTGCTCTCGGACGGGCAGACAGTCGCGGCCGCCCAGCTTCCGCGCGAAATTACCGGCGATGCAGTTGAAAAGCCGGTTGAAAAGACCGAATCGAGTTTGTGGGGCTATGAGAAGGCGCTCATCCTCAAGGCGCTGAAGGACAACGGCTGGAACCAGACGCGGGCCGCGCGTTCGCTCGGTATCTCCCGCGACAATCTCCGCTACCGCATCAAGAAGTTCGAAATCGAGCGCCCCGGGTGATTCCGGGTCTCTCCCCTGATCGGTCGCCGGGATCAAGCGCCCGGAGACAACACACGGCCGCGCTTTGCCTCCAATTTACTACGGTGCGCCGTTTTGGTCGCGCGTTTTGCGCTCCCTTGACTCGACGGAAGGTGTGGTATGCTGCTCGTTGGCCGGAGTCGGCGGGGTTCCCCGCTGTCCGTCGCAGATCTACCTGCCTTCAGGAAAAACGTATGTTGACGCTTCTGGCCTCGCGCGTCGGGGAGCGTGACTGCTCTGCGTTGGGTACCCACCTCTGTCGCCCGTCGGTCGCCTGGCTGACAGCGAGCCTGCTGCTGGCGGCTCCGGCGTGGGCAACAATCGGCCCGCCCGTCAGAATCCGGCTGCCGCGCGACAAGATCGGCGCACCGGCCGCCGCAGGCCAGGTCTACGCGGGGGCGGTCGAGGTCCTCGTTGGCGCAGACGGTGTACTCGCCAACCTCAGAGTTGCAGGGGAGGGATGGGAGCTCAAACACATCGAGTTTGCCGGTCCGCGGGCGGTGCGCGCGGGCGAGACGGTTCGCATTCCTTTCCAGGCGGTGCCGGCGAGCCCCGCCAGGCAGCTACGATTCAGCTTCGACTTCGACGGCCGCGAAATCAGCCAGACGTTCGACTTCAGCCCCGCGCGCATGGCACGCGCCGGCAGGCCGGGAGCCATCCGGTTCGTCGGCGCCACGCCGCCTGCGCGAGCGCCTGCAGGTGCGACATCGGGGGAAGGCACCGAAGCGGACACCAACTTCCACATGACGGGGCGGATCACGTACGTCCGTGATGGCGGGCCCACCCTGGGGGCCGATTCTCTCCGCTTCGAGATCTGGGACGATGATTCGCCCTTCGGAGCGGAACTCATGTACGTCGGCGTGACCGGCGCCGACGGCAACTTCGACATCCATTTCGACTGGGATGACTGCGACATCACCGGGTGTGACGACCCGGACATCTACATCGTCTTCTCGACGGACAATCTCGCGGCCCGCGTCATGCGCCTGGACAGCGAGGAAGTGTACACCTACTCGACGGAGGACGATCCGTGGGACGATTTCACCGGCAACGAGCTGCACTGGGGCGAGATGCAGGCGGCGAACACAAACGACTTTCCCGCCTTTCACATCAGCAACAGCATCGTCCGCGCCGGCCGGTACGTGAAAGCCTACGACGGCGTCGACATCCCGAAGATCGACGTTTTCTGGCCGGATGGAGCGACGGGCGCGTTCTACTCCCCGGTCGACCCGCCTGAGATCCACATCGGCACGGATCGCCAGTGGAACGAGATCACTCACAGCCACGAACTCGGCCATCACTACATGTACACCTTTTCGGTGAACACGCCGCCCAACTACTGCAACATGGTCTGCGACACGACCCCGACGAACTGCGGCCACTGCATCTGGTGTCAGGAAAATCAGACGGACGCCTGGAACGAAGGCTGGCCCAACTGGCTGGGCTGGGCCGTCGCCAACAGCTATCCCCCCGGCTACAACGAAACGCCGTGGGCCGCGGCCAATGACGGGCGGTACAACCTGGAGAACACCGCCGGATGCGGTGCGACCGCCCAGGACCCGCTTCAAACCGAGGGCTTTGTGGCCGCTCTCCTGGCGGACATGGTCGACAGCTCCAACGGCGACGACGACGGCGACGGCGTCGCGGACTGCGATGAAGACGTGATGACCATCAGTCCGACGGAGATCTTCGACGTCGTCCGATTGGATAAGCCGACTACAGTCCCGGCATTCATCTCCGCGTTCCGTTACCGTCACGATCAGTACGAGCAGGACCTCTGGAGCACGTGCGGCAACGTGGCTCCGGCGTATCAGTTTCCGGTTTCGCCGCCCGTGGTGGAGAGCATCGGCCAGAGCTGCAAGACATACCGGGCGGGGCAGTCGATCAGCCTGCAGGTGCAGGCCAACGGGGCCAAGCTCGTATACCAGTGGCGTCGCAATAACGTGAATCTCACCAACGGCGCACGCATCTCGGGTGCCGACACGCCGACGCTGGTGATCAACTCTGCCCAAGCGGCCGACACAGGTCTGTATAACTGCCTGGTCAGCACGTGCAATCTGACGCTCTCTGTTCCGAGTACCCTGGTCCGCGTGCACGTTCTGCCGGCGCCTTCCACCGGACTGGCGGCCCTGGGTTTCGGGCGCAATCATGCGGGGCAGACGGGTCGGGGGACCGTCTGCAGCAACACGTCGTCCTGCGCCGCGAACGCGGAACCGGTCATCAATCTGGCCAACTTCGCTCATATCAGCGCCGGCGAGTGGCACAGCGTCGGGGTACTCGCCGACGGCAGCGTGTGGGGCTGGGGGGAAAACAGCTACGGAGAGGCGGTCGGCCATTCGAGCCAGAGCGTCTACGTGGTGATTCCGGAGCTCGTCCCTGAGGTGACCAACGCCGTGATGGTCGGGGCGGGCGAAATACACACGGTTGTGTTGCGGGCGGACGGCAAGGTGTTCGCGTGGGGCTATAACGGGTACGGGTCTCTCGGCGTGCCGAATGCCAGCCAGTACCAGCCGGTTGAGGTTCCCGGCCTTGAGTGCATGATTGCGGCTGACGCCGGGTATTACCAGAGTCTCGCTCTGGGATCCGACGGGACCGTCTGGGCGTGGGGATACAACGCAGAAGGTCAACTCGGCCGGGGATTCACGAGCTTCTACGACTCGACGCCCGCTCCCGTCCCGGGGCTCTCCAACGTCATCGCAATCGCCGCCGGCGGCCAGCACAACCTTGCCCTCAAGTCCGACGGCACGGTGTGGGCGTGGGGCTGGAACTCTCAGGGGCAGCTCGGCGACGGCACTCAGGAACGCCGCACGCTGCCGTTCCAGGTGCCAGGGTTGAGCGGTGTGACCCGCATCTCAGCCAGTTTCGATCACAGCATGGCGGTGCTGTCCGACGGCTCCGCGCGGGTCTGGGGAGGAGGGGGAGGCAAGCTCGGGAATGGCACGGTCGACCGCAGCTTCGTCCCGATCACGCCCATCGGGATGGATGCGAACGTCATCGCGATTGCAGGAGGGTACTATCACACCTTTTTCGTCAAGAGCGACCGCACCCTGTGGGGATGCGGCTTCAACTACAACGGCCAACTGGGCCAGACGAATCAGAGTTTCCACCTCACCCCTTTTCAACTCGCCGGCTTGAGTGACATCAGGGGAGTTGCCGGACGGGGGCAGACCAGCTTCGTTCTGACGCCCGGCGCGGCGCCTGCCTTTTCCTTCGTGCTCGGCAATCAGTCCGCCAAGGTGGGCGGCTCCCTCTCCTGGACGGCCATGGTGACGGGCACGCCGACGCTCACATTTCAGTGGAAGCATGGGGATACGGTGTTGGTGAACGGCGACGCGATCAGCGGCGCCCACACGGCTACGCTGACCATCAACCCCGTGTCGCTCGCCCACGCCGGCACCTACACGTGTACGGTCACGAATGCCTACGGCAGCGCGAGCCAATCCGACACGCTGACGGTGAACTGCATCGATCCTGATTTAAACTGCGATGAGCATGTCGATGCGGAGGATGTCGCGGCCATCGCGCATTGCGCGACCGGGGCCGCTGTTCCCGGGCCGCCCCCCGGCTGCACGCCCGAACAGTTCGCGGCGGCTGACCTCGACAACGACGGGGATGTGGATGCCGACGATTTCGGGCGGTTCCAGCGGTGTATCACCGCGCCGGGACAGCTACCACCGCCGAATTGCGCGGATTGAGCGGATGGTGCCGCATGCCGGGCGCGCTTGTCCGGGCCGTGCCGTCGGGGGTAATCTAACGGCTCGGGCATTTTGCGAATCACTTCCCTGCACGGAGAGGAGCGTCATGACACGCGCACAGACACTCTGCCTTTGCCTTGGCGCGGGGGCGGTTGCCACGCTGGCTGGAGTTTCGGCGACTCGAGCTGTCGGGGCAGCCACGCGTCCAGCGTCGGACTCGACCCGCGTGCTCGCGATCCGGCACGTGATGACGGGCATTCACTCTCCGCACTGCGGAGCACTCGGCAAGCTGCTGCAGGGGAACGGCCCCGCGGACGAAAAGGCCTGGAACGAGGTGGCCCTGCACGCGGCGCTGCTCAACGAGAGCGGGCACCTGCTGATCGAGAACGAGCGGTGCCGGGATGCCGTGTGGGCGGAGGCGACGAAGCAGCTGCGTGATTCAACGGCGTCGGTGTTCTCCGCGGCGGGCAGCCGGGACCTGAAGGCGGCGAAAGAAGCGTTCAGCGGCGTCACGGCTTCCTGCGGGGCGTGCCATGCCGTGCACAAGAAAGCTGCCGCCGCGGCGTCCGCGAAAGCGCCTGCTGCGACCCGGCCGGCGGCAACCACTGCGCCTGCCGCACCGGAGCTACGCGTCGCGGCGATTCGCCACATCATGGCCGGCATCAATGGCCCGACCTGCAGCGCACTCGGCGAATCGCTCAAGGCCTCGGGACCTGCTGATGACGGCGCGTGGGGGGAACTCGTGCGTTACGCGTCGCTGCTCAACGAAGCGGGATACCTGCTGATGGAGGGAGGGCGCTGCCGCGACGACGTCTGGAAGGACGCGTGCACGCTCCTTCGTGAGCACGCGGCCAGTGTCGCGCATGCCGGGAGCATCAAAAACCTGCAGGAAGCGCGCACCGGCTTCGAGGCCATGACCACCGCCTGCGGAGACTGCCACCGGGTCCACAAGAAACCGCCCGCTTGAGACGATTGTCCCATCACTTCCGCCCATGTCGCTCCTGATCGTCCTCGTCAGGACGGCGAATTCCGGCCGTGCTGAGCGCGGGCTGCGGACTCCGTCATCCTGCCCGGCTGACGGTGGGTGCGTGACGGCGTATACTGGCCGATCGGGCAGGGGAGACGGGAGATAGACGATGACTGGCACGGGCTCGGATCAGGGTGGGGCGGGTGCGTTGAGCCGGCGCGGGTTCCTGCGTGCGTCGTCGGGACTCCTGGCCGGTTCCATGCTGCCCGGAGCGGAGGCGATTCTGACCGGCGGCACGCGCGGACGCGCCCGGAGCTGCATTTTCCTGTTGCTGACCGGCGGGCCGTCGCATCTCGAGACGTTTGACCCGAAGCCCGATGCGCCGCTCGAGATTCGGGGTCCCTACGGAGCGATCCGGACCAAGGTACGCGGTATCCGCATCAGCGAGACGCTTCCGCTCACCGCGCGCGTGGCGGACAAGTTCACGATCATCCGCTCCATGTGCCACGACGCCGCGCCGGTACACGAGACGGGGCTGCAACTGCTCCAGACCGGACGGCTGGCGAGTGACGCCGGGGGTTTATCCCATGTTGGCGATGTGGTCGCGCGCGTCACGCCGGCCCGGGACGGTGCCGCTCGGCACGTGCTGCTTCCCGGTCCGCTGGGCAGGTTCGGTACCGGGCTGCCGACGAGCCAGGAGGCATTTGTCCGCGAAAACGCTGCGAGTGCGGTGGAATCCGCGTCGGCGCGGGTGTCGCCCCAGGAGTTGGAGGCGTATGGCGACACTGCGTTCGGCCGCCACTGCCTGGTCACGCGACGACTGGTGGAGCAGGGCGTGCGATTCGTTACCGTCAACATGTTCCAGGCGGCGATGGGTGTGACGTGGGATGCACACGGGGCGTTTCCGTTCACGGATCTGCGGACATCATGCGAGCAGGTTGCCCCCGTGTTCGATCGAGCATTTTCATCGCTGCTCCGGGACCTGGACGCACGCGGGCTGCTGCAGACCACCCTCGTTGTCGCGGCCGGCGAGTTCGGGCGTTCGCCGCGGATCAATCGGTGGGGCGGTCGCGACCACTGGCCGGCATGCTGGTCGGTGCTCGTGGCCGGCGGCGGGACGCGTGGTGGGCAGGTCATCGGTTCGTCGGCCCCGGACGGTGCCTATCCGCAGGATCGTCCGGTCGCGCCGGCCGAACTCGTCGCGACGATCTATGATTGCATGGGCGTGGACCCGGGTAGCATCGCAGGCTCGGGCGAACGCTCGCGGTCACTGGTTGACTCAGGGTTCCGGCCGATTCGCGAGCTGGTGTGAGTGTCGTGCGGGTGCGGAAGCGGCTCTCCGAGGGTACGGCCATCGGGCACAAGAAGATCGATCGGGTTGCGGCGACGCGTGTCTCGCGCGTGCGATGGGTCTGCACGGAGAGCGTCGGGCGTCCGATGGTCCGGCAGCTGTCGGTACACGGCTCCCCAGGCGGGCCCACGGGCTCCTGAGTGCCAGCAAATCTGACACCGTTCGCACCGGACGCGAGACGTCGCCGGTCTGGACGTTCGCCATTTTCGTTGATTTCCCGCCGCCATTTGGCTACGAATGAATGAGAGCAGGAGGGAAAAGACATGCATTCTCGCCGGATGTCCGCGCCTCGCGCCGGGTCGTTCCTGTCGTTTTCATTGCTGGGGTCCATTATCGGACGGCTTGCCGTTCCGGGACTTGCGCTGGTAATCGGCGCAGCCGGCTGCGTACCGGACGAGATCGGTGATTTCGTCCCCGGCGATCCGGAGCCTGCGCCCGGGACGGTGCCACACCACCTGCACGTCACCTCGCAGCTTCGCCAGCCGCCGGACTATGACCTGCGGTGGGTCGCCCCCGAACTCGTGGATGAGGTCGCGCAGTACCTCGTGTACCGCTCGACGGAGCCGATGACCGAGGACAACCTCGCGGACGTTTCGCCGGTGACGGTGCCGGCGGCGCAGACGTCGCTGGTTGTGCAGCTGGTTCCCGACAGCGGAACCCAGTTCTTCCGCGTGGCCGCGATCACTCCCGGGGGCGAACGCCTGTTGTCGGTTGAGTACAGCGTGGACACCACCTCGCGCATCCTGTTCCGGGCGAACAAGGACCTGCCGGACCAGATGGAGCTGTTCGTGGCGCTCCCGGACGGGCTGGAGCCGGTTCGGATCAGCGGCGTGGTTCCGCGGGGCAGCAACATCAGCGAGCACTTCGCGTGGTCGCCGGATGCGACGCGGGTCGCCTGGATCGCAGACACAAACCAGCAGGGCCCTGCCGGAGCTGTTCGTCGGCCGGGCGGATGGATTGCTGCCGCCGGTGCGTGTCAGCGGAGCGACGGTGCGGGATGCGGCGGTCACAGCATTCGCCTGGTCGCCCGACGCGCGGTCGCTTGCATTCATTTCCGATCGTGATCGCGACGAGGTGTACGACCTGTATGTCGTGCCCGCGACGGGGCTGAAGCCGCCGGTCAAGGTGAGCGGCACCGCACCCGATCGGGGCGGCGTCTACGACGGGGTATCGGCGTTTGCCTGGTCGCCGGACGGCACGCGGCTCGCGTTCACGTCAGACGACCGCTTCGACGACCTGCCGGAGCTGTATGTCGTGCCCGAGAGCGGTATCGGCCCGCGGCGGGTGAGCAATGCGATCCCGGTGCGGGACGGAGGATCGACGGGAGTGACGATGTTCGCGTGGTCACCGGATGGCACGCGGCTGGCCTACCTGGCGGATGAGGATCGCGCGGGCATCCTCGAACTGCACACGGTGGTTCCAAACGGCAGTTCGGCAATCCAGGTGAGCGGATCGCTGGTGGCGGGCGGGAGCGTGCAGGATTTTGCCTGGTCCCCAGCGTCGGATCAGCTTGCGTTTCTGGCAGATCGTCGCAGCCCCGGGACGGCGGAGGTGTTCACCGTTCCAGCCGCCGGGGGGCTCGTCCTCAACATCACCGGACCGGTCGCCGGCTCTCATTGAGCTGGCCGGCGTAGACCGGCTCGGACACGTACAGCCAGCCACCGGGCCGCAGCACACGAGCGGCCTCATGCAGCGCCTGCGCCATGTCGGGAATGTGGTGCAAGGACTTGAGCATCCAGACCATATCGAAGGAGGCGTCAGCGCAGGGCACAGCCTCTGCACGGCCCTGTAGCACCACCAGCCCGGCCTGCGGGCGCTGCGCATTGCCCGCCACCAGCGCAGCATGGGGCTCGATGCCGATCACGCGCGCATCCGGGCAACGCTGCAGCAGCTCG
>CAZJTF010000101.1:0-2702 GCA_964548565.1 uncultured Planctomycetales bacterium
CGTTCGTGATGTACACGAATGCGTTCGCTGGCTTCTACCCGCTCACCGCGGGCTCGGGCGAAGACAGCTTCTTCGCACTGGGTCGTCGCGGGCAGGATCCGAACGGCTCCTGGAGGTCGAGCTACCTCAAAAACCCGAACCTGCTGATCTGCCCCGCGAGCAGCAACCGCGTCCGCACGGAGACGCTGAAGTGGCCGGAGGTGTACCTGTCGTACACGCCCTGCAAATCCGGCTGTACCACCGAGCAGATCCCCGAGATGGAGCTGAACGGAACCCCGTCCGACATCGACCGGACCGCAAGCGGGCGCGATGATTCCTCCGGCGGACACAGCTACGAATACAACGGCTGCTACGACAGCGGCAGCAGCCCGTACGGTAAGCAGCACAAGAAGACGTCGCACTACTTCTTCATGCCCGCCAAGATCGTCCTCGTTCATGACAACGACAACCGGCAAAACGGCAATAACACCGGCTGCGAGAACGCCAAGGACACCGGCAACAACTGCCCCCAGCCCTGGGACAATCACAACGAGTTCGGCATGAACATGATGTTCGGGGACGGGCATGCCGAGTGGATCAGGAAACAGGCCGGGCCGTGGACGGACTTCTCGGACAGCGCGCTGCCGGTGAAACAGAGCAAGAACGGCTCGATCGACCGGATCTTCTCCCGCTCGCAGTACCCGTGGAACGCCGTGCGCCGGTGACGCTGACATGAACCGCATCACGCTCGCGCTCACGTTGCTGTTAATTCTGCCCGCGGCCTGTCGTAAGAAGGTGGAGACGCCGGAGCAGCCGGTGCCGGTGCAGGTCATGTGCACGGAGTGCCGCAAGCAGACGACTCTGCAGCTGAGCCGGTACGTGGACGACGAAACCTGGCCCAAACCATGCGAGTCCTGCCGCAAACCGGGTGCCTTCCCCTATGCCATCTGCGTCAACTGTTCGGAACCGGTGTTCATGCGAGACGCATCGACCGGCGGGTTCGGCTACCCCGCGCGCTGCCCGAAATGCAAAGGAAAATGGGAGCACTGAGGACGGACACGTGCTGCGGCGTTCCCTTCATACCCGCACACCGGACGTCAGCAGGGTTGCGTCTGCGGCTTCAGCGCGCCGAGCAGGTTCGCCCACGAGACGGCAAGACTTCCGGTATCACTGCCGACGAACGCCAGGTCGCAGCCCGCGGCGATCGCCGCATCGAGCAGCGGACCGGGCCCCGTGAAGATGCCCGCGTGCTTGCCGGACGCCCGGGCGCAGCGAATGCAGTCCACCACGGTGCGAACCAGCTTTGGATTATCGAAGTCTCCTGGCCTCCCGAAGCTGCTGGAGAGATCGCCCGGACCGACGAGAATCCCGGACAGCCCTTCGACGGCGCAGATCGACTCGACGTTCTCGACGGCCTGGCGCGTTTCGATCTGGGCGATGAGATGCGTGGACGCATTGGCCTCGGCGAAGGAGGCACGGCAGCCGGTCAGGCCGTATCGCAGGCCGCGGCTTCGCAGGTTGAACCCGCGCGAGCCCAGCGGCGGGAACTTGCCGAACTCCACGAGCCGGGCGGCCTCCGTGGCGGCGTTGGTCATGGGCACGACCACGATGCGTGCACCGATCTCCAGTGCGCGGAGAATGTTCTGCCGCTGCCCGTCCGGCAGGCGGATGGTCGGGACGGCCCCCCCGAGTTCGGCGGCCATGCACAGCATTTCCGCCTGGGTAAAGTCGACCGGTCCGTGCTCCATCTCGATCCAGACCGCTTCAAAGCCCAGGCGGCCCGCGAGCTCCGCCAGGCGTGTCGAGCCGCTGGCAATCGCCATTCCGCGAAGCAGCCGCGGCTGCCCGTCGGCGGTTTGAAAGATGTCTCCGTTGGAATCCATGATTGCCTCCGCAGCCGACCGCTTCCTGATCCATGGAACGCGGCGGCCGGCGATCAGATGGTCTGCTCAGTCGGCCGGAACATCACCTCGTTGATGTTGACGTGCCAGGGCTGCGCGACGATGAATGCGATCAGCTCAGCCACCTCGGACGGTTGAACCGGGGTGGAGATGTTCGCGTACTGCCGGGGATGCACCTCGAAGGTGCTGAACAGCTCCGTGTCGACGACACCCGGCTGGAGAACGCACACCTTCACGCGGGTGCCGACCAGTTCCTCGCGCAGACCTTCGTTCATCGCGGTGACCGCCCATTTTGTGCCGGCGTAGATCCACGCGGTTGCCCGCGTCTTGCGCCCGCCGAGGACCGAAGAGACGTTGATGATCAGGCCGCTGTTCTGCTTCTTGAGGATCGGCACGACTTCCTTGAGCACCCAGGCCGCACCCAGGAAGTTCACCCGGATCATCTGCTCAATGTCCGTGTGCGAGAGCTTCTCGATCGGGGCGACACGCATCAGGCCCGCGTTGTTGAACACGACATCGATGCGGCCGAAGGCGTCCATGGTGCGGCGGACGAGGTTCTGCACCTGTTCGAGTTCGGCAACATCGGTGACGCAGGTCAGCGCTTCGCCGCCCGCCTGGCGGACCTGGCCGGCGACCTCGTCCAGGCGGTCCTGCCGGCGGGCAGCCAGCACCACGCGTGCGCCCTCCCGAGCGAGGCGGACAGCCGTAGCTGCGCCCATGCCGCTGCTGGCCCCGGTGATCAGGACCACCCTGCCGCTCTGGTTCATGCCGGATCCTCTGCCCTGACTTCGAGTGACCGCGCGAGCGGCATTCTAGCCGGAT
>CAZJTF010000101.1:2802-19521 GCA_964548565.1 uncultured Planctomycetales bacterium
ACCGGCGCCATGACGACATCGTGGAAGTACGTGTTCTCCGGCGCGGTGACGATCACCTGCCACGTGCTGGAGGCGCCCGTATCCGTCAGCTTCCACAGGTTCGTTCCGTTGCTGGAGGTTGCGAGCAGAACGGGGTTGCCGGCGCCGTCGATCATGCCGGTCAGCCCGCGCATCTGGGTCTCCGCGAGGAGGTACTCGAACGTCCAGGCCGTGCCGTCGGTGGAGGTCCACTTCTGGACACCCGCGCCGCCGGTGGTGTTCTCGTCCGTCATGTAGAGCGTGAGCTTCGTGTTGTTGTCGTTGAACATCACGAAATCCCAGGCGCTCGTGTCGGTCGCCGTCGTAATGATCGCGGTATTGCTCGTGGTTCCCGTGGCGCCGATGGGCAGCTTGGGATTGGGGTCCGTCGATTTCGTGTACCTGTAGAACGCGTTGGCATTGCTGTTGCGCGTTCCGTAGAGCTGCGCATCGCCCGCGATGTCCTTGAAGATGTTGATGGCGATGGAGTTCCCCTGGCCGGAGACCTGGGTCGCGCTGCTCGCACCGACAGACGCGATATAGCGGATTCTGCTGCTCGTGCTGTTCGTGGAATACCAGAATTCGTTGCCCGTGTTGGAGGTCACGCTCCGGATTTCGTAAGTGGGACCCGTCAGCCTGGTGCTCGTGTCCACGAGGCCGTCCACTCCGACGCGGGCGAAGGTGCGTGCGACGGTCCCGTCGGCAACCGGAGCCGCCGCGCCGAGTACTGCGTTGTACCCACCCAGTACGAGGTACCGACCATCGTACGAACGAGCGGCCAGCCCCGAGTTGCCGCCGCCGCCGACCAACGAGAACTGCGCGTTGACGGTGTCGCTGGAGTTGCCGAGGGCGATCGACTGCACAAGCGTGCCGTCCAGCGTGTACTCGTCAAGGTAGGCAGGAACGGCGCCGGAGACGGACGCGAAGTTCGCATCACCGCTGCGGACCACGACGACGTTGTTTTCCCCGAAGGCCGCCCCCCAGGCGACTACCGGAATGGCGACGATTGCCACCACGCATGTGAACACACAGCTCCTTCTCCTCCTCATGAGCGTTCTCCTCTCGCGTCGTTCGCCCCACCTTTGCTGCGGGCGTCTCGACCTGGCCATCGGAAAGACGTTGGGACCCCACGACGGGGCCCGACGGGAACTGCTGAAACACGCGAGGGAGTTCCGCAAAGGTGAGCAAAACCCCGCCGCAAATTAGACTTAGTTTTCAAGAACTATAGATAATTTATCAGGTAGCGCAACGGAGTCAAGCTAAATCCGCCTGTTTGCGGCTCGCGACGCCAGAATCTGAGCCGCCTCCCCAAGCCCGGGGAGCCGCGCCGATTCCAGTTTCAGTACAACTCACTCTTGCCTGGTCCGAAAACCGGCTGCAAAACGACAGCAGGCAGCCGCTCACGCGATTTTCTGCTGATCCGGGTCGAAGGTGAACATCTTCCCCTCGCGCCAACTCCGCACGCCCAGGCCGAGGGCAACGGTCACCTTGTAGCCGGTCAGTGCGTCGCAGTGCGGGCGCTGTCGGGTCCGCATGCAGGCGATGAAGTTCTCGTCGTGCCCCATTCGCGCTTCGGTGGCGATCGGCGTCGGCGCTTCCTTCGAGAAAGCCGGCTCCGGGACGAGCATGGCGCGCGCTTTCTTACGGTCCCGGTCCATCCGGGGGAAGACAATGCTGGCATGCTCCCCGCGGATGGCCATGTCGAGGCCCTGTTCGGTGGTCTGCGTGCAGAAGAGCGTCGCGGTGTAGCGGCTGGGGTACTCGACCAGCATGTGGAACGTGTCCGGCGTCTCGCGGTCCGGGTGACAGTAGATCCCGCCGGCCGCACTGACGCGGGCGGGGAACTCGGGCCCCATGCAGATCTGCAGCGCCGACAGGACGTGCGAGATGAGGTCGGTCGCCAACCCGCCGGAGTAATCCCAGTACTTGCGGAACCGGAAGTAGCGCTCCGGGTCGAAGGGGCGCTTCGGGGCGGGCCCCAGGAAGGCGTCCCAGTCCAGGTTTCGCGGCGAGCAGTCCTTGTCCATTGGCCAGTTCCAGTCGCCGTCCGGCACATTGCGGAAAACGCCCCCACTGACCCAGACCGGCCTGCCGAGCTTGCCCGCGCGAACCAGCTGGTTCGCCTGCCAGTAGATGTCGCTGGAGGTTCCCTCGGCGCCAACCTGGATGACGCGGCCGAGGCGTTCGGCCGCCTCGTACATGCGTTTCGCGTCCTCCCAGTACAGCGCCATCGGCTTTTCGACGTGAACGTCCTTGCCGGCCTCCATGGCGTCGATGGTCATCGAAGCGTGCCAGTGATCGGGCGTGGCGATGACCACGCCGTCGATGTCGCTGCGGTCGAGCATGTTGCGGTAGTCGTGAAACAGCTCGGCGCCGGTGAGTGCCTTGGCACGCTCCTTGCGGGGTTCGTAGATGTCGCAGACGGCCGCAAGTTCGATGTTGACGGCCGGGTCTTTGCTCATGGCCAGCAGTTTGGGGATGTGGAAGTCGGTTCCCAGGCTGCCGCAGCCGATCAGGCCGATGCGGATGCGGTCGTTGGCGCCGGGCACCTTGCCTGTCCGACTGGCCGGGACCTCGGCGGCGCGCGTTGGCAAGCCAGCCGCCGCGAGTGCGCCCGCCGCGAGTGCGGTCGTTTTCAGGAAGTCACGTCTGCGGCAGGCATTCTCTATGGAACCGGACATTTCACACCTCCAGTGTGGGCACAAACGGATGCAGAAACTTGCGGGGGATCGTAATGCGTCAGGCCCGCAAGTTGAACAGGCGCGGGAGCGCCAAACAGAAGGCTGGCTGCATACCCGAGAAGAATCGTGGCGGCCGCGCCGAGCGCACCGAAGTAGAAGTTCGAAACGGACGACAGCGTGGCGATGGATTCATTCAGCCACGGCGGAAGGAGAATGCCCTGATCCTCCAGCGCCCGCGCCCCCAGCTTCGAGAGCGGAACGGCAACAGTCGTCAGGAATCCGCCGCCCGCGCCGATCAGGGTTCCCGGGCTGTTCGCCCGGCGCGTCACCATTCCCAGCAAAAAGATCCCCAGAAGAACGCCTGCGAACGGGTACATGATGATGTTGAGAATCTGGATCACACTGTTCTTGACCCCGAGGGTCCGGACCCAGAGCGCCACGCACACGATGATGACGCCCCAGATGAAAATGAGCGACCGCCCGAGCAGGACCGCGGCCCGATCCGACAAGGGTTGCCGACGCCATCGGCGGATGAAGTCGACCTGCACCGAGGCAGAGGTCGCCGCCATACCGGATTCCAGGCTCGTCAGGACCGCAGACATGATCGCGACCGCCATGAGGCCGCGCATCCCGGCGGGGAGCACATTGAGGACGAAGACCGGGAGGGCATCATCCGGGATCCGCATCAGCGCCTTCACCTCCGGGTGAGCCTGGTAGTAGACGAACATGATCAACCCGAGCAGCGGGAACATGAGGCTGAGCGGCTTGAGCAGCAGGCCGTTGCGCCAGAGAGAGCGCCTGCCCTCCGTCTCGCTTCGGGCGGTGAGGTACGTCTGCAGAACCATCTGATCGGCGCCGGCGCTGGAGACCATTCCGATGAAGCCAAGCAGGAGGCCGCTGACGATGCTGATTTCATCGGAGAGGCTGAAGAACGCCGGCGGTGCGAACTTGCCTGCATCCCAGGCGGTGACGAACACCTCGGAGAAACCGCCCACGCGAGCGATCGCGAACCCGGCCATGACGATCACGCCGCCCATCATGACAAAAAACTGCAGAACATCCGTCCAGATGACGGCGTGCATTCCACCCGCGAGGCCGAAAAAGGTCCCCAGCCCTCCCACCAGGAGGATGGCCCAGACCGGCCCGTACGGCAGTCCATTCTGCGCCGTCCATCCGAGCATCAGCGAGATCACCAGCGATGACGAGTACAGCATCGTGGCCATCCACATGATGCGCGAGCCCAGAAAGAACACGGCGGCGAGGCCACGGACGGGATAACTGAATCGGCGCTCGAGGTATTCGTAGGCGGTGCTCAGGCGGAGGCGAAAGAAGAACGAGGGGTACAGCCAGACCACCAGCGGGACCCCGAGCATCATCCCGATGTTCTGAAGCCCGATCCAGACGGTGCCGGTGGGTCGATTAAGCCATCCCGTGACACCGACGAAGGTGTTCGTGCTGAACAGGGCCATGTACATGCTGAGCGCGATCGGCCATCGGCTCATGGAACGGCCGGCGAGGAGGATGTCGTCCTGGGTCTTGAGCTTCCGTGAATGATACAAAGCGATCGTACAGAGCACCGCCACGTACAGGATGATCATGCACCAGTCAAACGCATTGAGGTTTGCCTGTGCGATCAACAACATTGCGTCCCTCACGCAAAGCGGGTCTTGCTCAGGAGCCGGGGTGGGAAGAGCCGCCGTCACCGGACGGAGCTGACTGGTACGGAATCCAGGTGAGCCATCGCGTCTCAGGCGCCCGACTCCCGCGGAAGAAGAACGGGACGAGTCGCACGTCGCGGGCCGAGCCCGCCGTGCCGGGTGTCGTCTGCGCGGCTCGAACCCGCAGGACCGGCAACCCGATCCGCGGATCGAACTCGTCGGTCACCGAACGCGATGCGTCCCGCGGATCCAGGAGTACGACTGCCCGCTCAAGGTCCAGACCCGCGGCGTCCTGCTTCTCGAGACAGTAGATCAGCGGGCCGCGGCGGAAAGCGACCTGTCCGCGATTGGCGTCCACGCGCGGATCGCCGAAGAGCACCGCAGGCTTCGGCGGGAGATCCAGCAGAATCCGGTCGCCCGATCGCCACTCGCGCCGGATGCGGTGGTAGGTGCCCGGGCTGGCCCCGGCCGGCGCCTCCTGCCCGACTTTCACGCTCGCACCATCGCACCAGCCGGGAATCCGCAAATCCAGGCTGAACCCTGCTAAACGGCTGGTCTCGACGGCGATCTCAACCTGCCCCTCCCTGGGGTACGCCGTCCGCATTTGCAGCTTCACGGCAGTGCCATCGGGCAGGACGTGGGTTGTCGTCGCGGTCGAATACAGGTTCACGCAGATGCCGCCCTCGCGCGTGCTGAAGACGTACTCGGGGAGCTGCGCGAAGAAGCGCCAGGCGTTGGGCATGCAGCACGTCGTCGAGTGGAGCTCCGGCAGACGGGTGCGCTGCACGGGGTTGCCGCCGTGGTCGGTCCGTTTCGACAGGTCGCCGACGCGCTTGAGCGGGTTGTAGTAGAAGATCCCGAGGTGATCCTGCGCGAGCGCCCCAAGGTAGTGGTTGTAGAGAATCGTCTCGATGATATCGAACGTGCGGCTGTCCCCGGTGATCGCATGCATACGCCACGCGTACATCATCAGCGAGACGGAGGCGCAGGTCTCGGCAATGTCGCGATTCTCCCGCGTCGCGATCGTCTGGGGCAGGTCATACGCGTTTTCGGGGACGACCTCGTTGTAGCCGATGCCGCCGGTCACATACATGCGCGTGGTAACAAGTTCGTCCCAGAGGGACGGCAGAAAGCGGTAGGAACTCTCGTCACCGCTTTCCATGTAGAGTTCAGCCGCGCCCACGAGTTGGTAGCAGAGGCGGACGGCGTGGCGGCGGCTCGCCCCGGCCCGGACGTCCGCCAGGCGCGGTCCCCATTCGGCCATCCGCGTCAGCGCGGCCGAGAAGTCGAGGAACCGGCGCTCGCCGGTCGCGCGGTACAGCCGCACGAGCGCCAGCTCGATGCACGGGTGCTCCTGGCCGACGAGTTTGAAGTACGGGTGCCCGCGTTCCAGCGCAACACGGTAGAAGTCAGCCAGGCGTTCGGCAACTCGCAGAAGATCACCGCGGCCCGTGGCTTCGGCATGTGCAACCGCAGCCTCCATGAAGTGCCCGGCGACATACAGATCATGCCGGACCCGTTCGTCGAAGGGGTGAGCGGGGCTGAGCCGCGTGCCCAGGTAGCCGTCCGGCTCCTGCAGGCGGACCAGCATGTCGGCGTAACGATCGACCGCGGTCTTGACCGTGTCCGTCGTGCCGCCGTATGCGATGGCGTAACAGGCGCCCTCCAGCCATTTGTAAAAATCCGAATCGGTCGCGAGCCGCTTGCATCCTGCGGGAGGCTCCTCCCCGCGGGCGCGGGCCTCGACCGCCTTCGGAATGAGGGTTTCGATTCCCGCAGGCAGGCCGGCCTGGTTGTTCGCCTTCACGTGCGCGCCCAGAAATCCGTCCAGGTGCGTCGCACGCAGCGAAATGGGACGGCAAACCACGTGCTCCGTCCCCCAGTTGCCGACGAGCGGCGCGGGGTTCGTGGTCGGGACGGGCGCGCCCAAAGCGAGCGGGGCCAGCAGGGTGAAGATGGGACTGAGGGAATTCACAAACCCCTCCATCGATCAGGACTACCGCTTCCGCAGTGGCAGATCATACAGTGCAACAAGGTGGACGTCTTCGGGGCCGCCCACTCCGTCCGCGGTGACCTCCATCTTCTTGCCGGCGAAGCGACGGTCGAGGATCGTTCCATCCGGCCCGGTCACCAGGAATTCGATCGGGTGAACGAATACGATCGGCAGGCTGTTCTCGCGCGAGCGGTCCTGGAGGTGAAAATCGTTTTTCTCCGGTCCCCACATGCCCCCCGAAGGGCAGATGATCCAGTCGGCCCCCGCCTGTGCGACGCGGCGGACGATCTCCGGATGCCGGCGATCGGCGCAGATGATCAAACCGATCCGCCCGTAGGCCGTTTCGAAGACCGGGTTCTCCGAGCCGGGCGTGTTTCGCCAGAGCTCATGCTCGAGCATCTGCTTGTGGTACTTGCCGAGAATCCGGCCGTCGGGCGCTATCATCACGGCCGTGTTGTAGGTCTTCTCGTCGGACGCCTCGACCATACCGGCCACGAGGTAGATACCGAGTTCGCGCGCGAGCGACTGGAGCCGCCCCAGGTACGGGCCGCCCGGAATCCGCTCGCTCAGATCGCGCCAACCTTCAGCAGAGATCGTCTTATCGCGGATCGCGTAACCGTCCAGGAAGCATTCGGTGGTGATCACGATGCGGGCGCCGCGAGCGGCCGCCTCGCGGATGAGCGGCTCGGCTCGCCCGTAGTTCCTCGGCTTGTCGCCTTTCACCCACTTGAGCACAATGCCGGCGACCCGGACCTCAGCGGGCACGGGTTCCTGCGTGGTGCAGACCGGCCTGGATTGCGTACAGCGGGCGGACGCCACCCACAGGCCGCAGAGCACGGAAAACGCTCGATGCTTCACGACGTCACCCCTCGTCCGCCCAGATCGCGAACAGGCACGCGTTCTTGAGGGTCAGCTTCAGCCTGACCGGCGTCCCGGGGTCGGGAGTCCACGCGTCCTTCCACTCGACCGGTAGATCGAGCGAATCGCCCTGCACGGGTCTGGATTCGGCAAGCACACGCCCTTCCGCGCTGAGCACCTGCACCAGGATCTCGCCGAAAGCCGCCTTGGCGTTGAGGTGAAGCGTCTTGCCCGCGATCTTCAGCGGCCTGGTCACAATCTCGCCGCCATCGTACGAGGCCTGCAGAGCGACAAACCGGTCGCGCTTGATGGTCGCGAAGCCGAGGCCGCCCCGCGTCGGGCCGGTGTCCTTCCCCTTGTACGGCGTGTGTCGATAGGTGCGCCCGCCATAGTAGAAGCGGAGTTCGTCGCCGACGACCAGCGGGTCATTGTTGGCGAGCGAGTGATTGAAGCGATCCCAGCTGCCGACCTCGCCAAGCGGAATGAATGCGGGTCGCCCTACCGCGGGCGCGTTGCCGCCGGCTGAATTGCCGACGCGTGTGAAGTGGACACTGTCACGGCTGACGGCGAGTTCGACATGCAGGGCGCTTTCGTCGGGAAGCGCCATGAAGACCTGTACGAGTCCGATGTACAGCCCCGCGTAGGGGAACACTTTCATCGAGTAGATTTCGGTGCCCGGACGGTCACCCAGGTCGGCGGTGAGGGCGACGGGGGCGGTAGCCGGCCTGGTGTAATCCCAGTGCAGAAAGTCGGAGGACTCCACGCGTGCGACCGCGCGTCCGGAGTGCCAGTCCTTGTACCAGTCGTACTTGGACCAGGCGGCCTCCACCTCGGGCAGTGTTTTGCGGGTGCGACCGTAGAGCACGTACTTGCTCCGGGCCGGGTCGAACATCCAGTGCGTGGCGCCATCGCAGATCGCCTCGGTCGCCCAGTTGTTCACGAGCGTCCAGTGAATCCCGTCCGGGCTGGTCGCGATGCCGAGGCCCCGCCGCTGCCCCGGGTGGAACGGGTCTCCTCCCTCGCCCTTGTGATTCCAGTCGATGTTGAGGAAGCCCATCTTGTAGCGCTGCGCGGGGTCGGTCGCCTTGTCGTCCTTGTGGACGCCGAACAGCTCGTAGAAGTACGGATAGGCTTCCGTGCCGCCTCGTTTGCTGGTCTTCTTGAGGATGACGTTCGTCTTGCGGCCGTCCACCTTCACCAGATCGAGCTGCGGGCGGACCCAGGTGATCCCGTCCTCGCTCTCGGCGTAGGCAATGCCTCCTCCGCTCTTGTACCAGGCCTTGTACTTGTCGCCGTCGCGGATCACGGAGCCGTAGACGACGGCCAGCTTCTCCTCCCACGGCTCGGTCGGCCAGAGAACGGGGTTGCCGGGGAACTTGTGCGCTGTCTGGACGCGCCGGTCGACGTGGTTCATCGATTCGATGAGATAATCGTCGAGGAACAGCTGCTTCGTGCGGTCGAGCGTCAGATCCGATGCGCCGAGCGCGCCGGCGGAGGCACAGACCAGCAGACATGCAGTGCAGTTCATCTCGGCTCCTTTGCCTGGTTGGTGCGGGGTGTTATTTCATCGTGACCGCCGGCGGCTCGGCGTAGAGCGCATACTGGTCGGCGATCCGGGCCCGCTTCGTATCATCCCTGTGGATGACGATGCGGTAGTTGAACTCGACCGATTCGCCCTTTTTCCACAATTTGGATCCGTTGTTGCCTTTGTCGCCGGTGAACTCGGCCAGCCCGAACGGGTTGGCGGCGTACAGGCCGTAGCCGCGGATGTGCCACGGCGTGGGGTGGCGGAAATTCCCGGGCGCGTCAAAGATGGCCACCCCGAGTGTCTCGCCGTTCACGGGACCGACATAATCACACCAGTCGGCGGGCTTGCCCCAGCACTCCTTTTCGCCAACCTGCCCGTTGGCGTTGCACATCTGACCCTTCTGGCCGCCCGCACCGACTTCGTCCATCGTCACCGCCAGCCGCATGGAAACGATGCCGCCCTCCTTCGTGTCCGCGAACATTACGTCCGAGGTATCGAAGTGGAAGACGATGCGCGGATCGATCATGCGGCAGGACGGATTTGCCCGCCAGAACGTGTAGGTGCGTGTCTCGCCGAATTCACGCCGGCCCTTGTTGTCGATCCAGTCGATTTCGGCTTCGATCTGGCCGAAGACGGGCCCACTGACGGTGCGGACAATCCGTTTGACGCGCTGGGGGGCGTCGCCCTTCTGCAATGCGTCGTTCCAGTAGTTGCTGCCGGTCTTCTCGAAGTCGTGCGTACGAACGTCACCATGCGCGGTCCACAGCGAGCGGTGGTGATGATGATCCTGCCGTGTGGTCTTTGCGTTCTTTTCGAGATCCGTGTTCTTCATCGGGTAATCGCGCGTCACCGGGTGCCCTGTGGGGCCGATGACCGGATACAGGTACGGCTTGGGATCGTCCGCCGCGTAATGGAATGACGTGAACGGCTCGCCATCGATGCGGACCTCGATCAGACCCTCTCCCATCTTCTCGACCTGCACGCCCTGCGAACCGGGGGGAGCCGACGTCGGGTTCAACGTGTAACGCACACTCTCGCCGGCCTTCATCCCCGGCGACCACCACCAGAGCCGGCCCTGGGCATCCAACTGGGCAGGGACGGAATCTCCGCCGGGCGGGACGAGAGCGTAACCGGCCTCCGGCTGCAATGCGGGAGCTGATTTCCAGCAGAGCGGGCCCGCCGGACGGTCCCTCCCGCCGGCAGCGATTGTCAGTTCGAGTGCCGGGCATGGTTGAAGGCCGAAGGCGAGGGCCCCGGCGATGGAGATATACCACGGGTGATTCTTCCAGTGCATTTGCATCCCACCATCCGTGTTTTGCCGGTGTTCGTGCCAGAGAAGCCCCTCTGACATCAGACGACGCGACTCGGAATCGAATACGGCGCCCGACCGCTGCCCGTGAGGATCTTGTTGGCCTCGGGGTCGCTCGTCAGTTCCATTCCAGAATCGATCGTCAGCTTGCGTCCGAGCCGGTACGTCATCTCGGAAAGCTTCAGGCCATTGGCGGCGAGGTGTTCTTCCATCCGCCCGAGCGTCTCGTACGCCTCCTTGTTGTCTCCGAACGCTTTCGTCTTCGGGTTGAACGGTACGTTCTCCCCCAGCCGGTAAGACGCGTTCGCCAGGTGGCAGAGGGCGCTCGAGTAGTGACCCTCGAGGATGGGAGCGTTGAGGTCCGCTTGTTTGCGGCTCCGGACGGCCGCGATGAAGTTGCCGAAATTGTCCCCGCCGGGACCGACCTTGCCCTTGACGGGAAGCGGCGCGGCCTTGTCGCTGCCCTTCGGGTAGAAGGCGGTGCCGCGGATCGTGCCTTCCTCCAGGTGCCAGGTATTGCCCGTATCCTCCCCGAGGTACTTGTCCGTCTTGAGGCCGCGCACCTCGAAAATCAGCTGGGTGTCGCCGTAGTCGAAGATGGCGATCTGCGTGTTGGCGGTCTGGCCCTGGTCTTCGTAGCCGAATCTGCCGCCCAGGCTGATCACGCTGCGGGGCAGCTTCGCCCCGGGGATTCCCCATCGTGCCTTGTCCATCTCGTGCACGCCCTGGTTGCCGATGTCCCCGTTGCCGGTGTCCCAGAACCAGTGCCAGTTGTAGTGCACCAGGTTTGCGTGGAAGGGCTGCCTGGGCGCCGGACCGAGCCAGATGTCGAAGTCCAGTTCCGTCGGCACATCGCTCGGCTGCTTGAACCCGATGCTCGGGCGATTCTTGTAGCACAGGCCACGCGAGACGAACAGTTTGCCGAGTTTGCCCGAGGCGATGGACGCCGCGACGCTCTCCCAGCCACCCTTGCTCCGGGCCTGCGTTCCGTGCTGGACGATGCGGCTGTATTTCTGAGCGGTGTCGACGGCGATTCGCCCCTCGTGGATGTTGTGGCTGCACGGCTTTTCGACGTAGACATCCTTGCCGGCCTGGCAGGCCCAGATGGTCATGAGTGCGTGCCAGTGGTTCGGCGTCGCGATGGAGACCACGTCCACCGTCTTGTCGTCGAGGACGCGGCGGATGTCCTGCGCTGCCTGGGGCTTGCCGGTCTTGGATTCGATCTTTTTGATCTTGCCGGCAAAGAGCCGGGAGTCCGGATCGACCAGCCAGGCAATCTGGACGTCGGGCATGTCGAGGTACTCGGAGATGTGCGAGCCGCCCCGCCCGTTCAGCCCCGCGATGGCGACGCGGATGCGGTTGTTCGCCCCGAGCAACTGGCCGGAGGCGCGGGGACTGCGCAGGGCCATCGAGCCTCCTGCGAGAAGGACAGAGCTCTTCAACACATCGCGGCGCGTAAGACGAGACATGCGATCCTCCGGGTCGAGAAGCGAAGTGGATCCAGTGTCAACTAACGATAGAATCAAGAAACAATCGATAATCTAGCTTCCCGGTTCTCGGACTGTCAAGTAGAATCCACCCCACCACGCAGGAGATCCACAAAATGACCGCACAACCGATTCCGCGGGGACATCCGCATCCCATCGCCGCCACGCTGCTGGCGGCGTTTCTGGGGCTGGGGTCGGCGCCGGGTGCAGAGCTGTCGCTCACGATCGTCGAGGCAGGCCATGATGCTCCCATCCCCGCCCGTGTTCGCATCCGTGATGCCGCGGGGCAGGACCACGTCCCGCCAGGCAGCCAGGTTGTCCGGATCGGCGAAAAAGACCGCTGGTTCGTGAGTGACGGGCGGTCCCGGCTCTCGCTCCCGGCGGGGAGAGTCGACGTTCGGGTCGAACGCGGCACGGAGTACTCCCCTGCCAGGCGATCCGTCGACGTCGCGGAGATCGGTACGACGGAATGCCCGATCGCGCTGACGCGCTGGGTCAACATGCGGGAGCGCGGCTACAGCTGCGGGGAAAACCACCTGCATGTTCCGGTGGAGGAACTGGCGCCGCAACTCGTCGCGGAAGGGCTCGATTTCGGCAACTCGCTGCAGTGGTGGAACGGGCCGAAGTACCAGGCCCCGCCCGGGAGCGGCTTCATCCGGACGCTCGAGTTCGCCGGGAGGTTGGTACCCACGAGCGTGTACGACGTCGAGATCGAGCACGAATGGGGAGCGGTCTATCTCACGGGCGTGCCGGAACCTCTGAACGAGAAGTCGCAGAAGGCGCGCCCCAACCTCGACGTCGTCCGCGTCTGCCACGCGAAAGGCGCGCTCGTTGCGTACCAGGGGGGATACTCGCGGGAGGCACTCCTCGACGCGCTGCTCGGCTGCGTGGACGTGATCAACGTCTGCAACAACAACTTCCACCGCCACCGATTTCAGCCGCGGTCGCGATACTCGAACCTGCTGAACGTGGAGGGCTTTCCCGTCTATCCCGGCACGCCCGAGGGCATGATGCGGATGAACACGGACTCGTACTATCGGCTCCTCAACTGCGGCCTGAGACTGGCGGCCGGGGCCGAGTCCGCCACCGGAGCCAAGTTCACGCCCGTCGGTTACAACCGGACGTACGTCCGGGCCGGAGAGAGGCCGACGCTGCCCGAATTCCTGGAGGCGTGGCGCAAGGGGCGAAACTTCGCGACCTGCGGCCCGATGCTTTTCCTCAAAGTCAATGGCCGGTACGAGCGGGGCGACACAATCGCGCTGGATCAAGGCGGAGGCACGCTCGAGATCGAGGTCGAGGCGATTGCTGACCAGACAATCACGTCCCTCGAAGTTGTCGTCAACGGCCAACCCATCGACGCAAAACCGGCGATTGAAGACAAGACTGCCCGCCTGTCGGCCCGCCTCGCGGTGGGCGCGGGATCGTGGATCGCCGCACGGTGCACCGAGGAGGACCGTTTCCTGTGCGATGCGGAGCTGAACGCGTACGATGCCGGCGAGAACGCGCGCCCGTGCCGGCTCCGGTTTGCCCACACGAGCCCGGTGTATGTGACGGTGGCGGGCAAGGGGCCGCGGGTGGAATCATCGGTCCGGAGGCCGAGCGCATGCTGGAGGCCTTCGCGGTGTTCGCCCGCGACCGGGCGGCCGCACAATACCGGGAGGAGATCCTGGCAGCCATTGCAACGGCACGCGAGAAGCTGATGCGCGCCTCGAATTGAGCCGCAGATCAGCGCGTGCCGTGAAGCTCGGCGCCGATGGGGTATCACGCTGAACCGGCCGCCGGGGGGCGACCGCCACGGCTCGGAGGCGTCACTTCATCCTGTAGACGTGGACGCCGAGGGCGGGGAACGTGTCCTCCAGCCGACCATCCGCGATCACCAGGTTGCGCTGCTCGAACAGCACCTCGGCCTGCTCTGCTGGCTGTTTCAGCTGAAAGGTCACGGTACACGGCTTATCCGCCGGATTGACAGCGATCAGGTATAGCGATCCGTCGTGACGCTTCAACCGCGTGTGAACCGGCGCATCGGACGGTGAAATGGCCAGTTTTCCGGGTTCGTCCGGCGCCAGCAGTACTGGCGAGAGGTGCTTGACCTCCGCCGCGATCTTCTTGAGCCCGGCCCACATCTCCGCGTACTGCGGCAGCACCCGCAGGTCGTAATAGCAGTAGTAGATCAGCCCCCTGGCACCGTGAGTGAGCGCCAGGTACGTCATGCACCGCTCTTCGTCGTACGTGGGAGCACGCCCGGTCTTCAGCTCCGCGTCGGTCGGCCTGCGGGCGCGGTTGGAGCCCTCGGGCTTGTACTGGTACCAGGCGAAGGCCTGCGGGACGAGCCAGGTCGGCTTGCGTGCTCCGACTGCCGCGTTGGACGCGTCCATCCAGTCGCTGACCACTGTCAGCGGGCTTTTCGGCACGGGATAGGGGTCTACTCCCATCACGTCCGTGGTTCCCGCGAAGTACTTCACCTCCGGCATCTCACACAGGACGATGTAGCACGGACGGGCCGGGTCGAGCGCCTTCACACGTTCGTAGTACTCCTCCAAACGCGGCACGAGCGAGCGCGGCAATTCGTCGTTCAGGTACCACGCCAGGACGGCGGGGTGACCGCGGTAGGCCTGGATGACAGCCTCGGCGATCGCGTCGTTGCCCTTGACGCCTTCCCAGCCCGACTTCTCGAGGTAGGTGGCCGTCGGATAGACATCGTTCATGCAGTAAATCAGCTTGAGCCCCCTCGCCTGCAGCTTGTCGAGGTAGGCAAGCATCCGCGCCTCCGGCTCGTGGTTTGTGCCGTAATTGAGCAGGCAGTTGAACGGGCTGTCGGCGAGTTCTTCCAGGTGCTGATCGTTCGTCGAGCCGTAGAATCCGAGCGGGAAGAACGGTTTGCCGTCGACGATCGTGTTGTGGTTGCGGTCGATGTAGACCCTCAGGCGGCTGAGTTCTTCCGGAGTCAGCCTGCGGCATTCCCATGCCTTGCCGGCGAGCGGAATTGAGCCCTGCGCGCGACGCAGGCGCGCCGCCAGCGTGCACGGACCGGGGGAAAGCCGGGCCGCCGGGAACGTGAAGGTCTGCCGGCGCTGCCGCAGCGGATGGCTGACGCCCTGCCCGCCCTGAGGACCGGCGATGGTCAGCTCGCAATGCAGGTCGTCTGCGCGCAGCGATTCGTCCACGATTTCGCACGACACTTCGATATCGCCGGCCCCGGGCAGCACCAGTCCGCGGTAATTGGGATACTCGAGTTCGAGCCGGGCGGCCGGCGGCGGACCAGACGGCGCGAGCAGCAGGTTGTCGATCGTGATCGTGAAGCTCTCCGCGGGCCTGGCCGCGAAGAAGACGATCTCCTCCACATGCTTCAAATCGATCTCGCGGCTGGCCTGCTCGAGCGGCATGCTGCAGTGATTTGCTTTTCCGGGCTCGATGAGGAACCTGGCTGTCGCACCGTTTTTGCCCTTCGTGTCCCGCAGTTCGAGGGCAACCGTGCGAGCGGAATCGCCCTCCACCCATGCGTCCCAGGCGAGCTCGCCGTAGGCGGACCAGTCACTCGCCACGTAGCCCCTGCCGCCGTCATAGGCGAGTGCGACGAGCAGCCACTCCGGCCGGCCTTCCTGCCACTTCGGGAAGGTAAACCGCATTCCCCACTTGCCGGAGGACGCGTGGTTGTCGGTACGTTTGACCGCCAGGCCGGTCCACGCTCCGACCTCGGACGTGCGTTCGAAATCTGATATCAGCAGCGGCGATTCCGGAGTGGAGGCTGCGGCGGAGTGAACGGAGACCACACCGATCAGCAGGACGGTCGGGCAGAGCATCCGCATCAGAGGTTTTCCTTCCGGCCCGCTCACCGCGCGCGGCCGTAGAGGGCGTCGTTATCGTACGTTCTGCCCATGCCGTCATAGTCGCAGTGGAAGAACGACTTGCCGGGCCAGAACGTGGGCACGAGGCGGGGCTTCCCGGCGATTGCGGCGGAGAGGTGCAACAGCGCGAGCGGCTCCGGCCGGTCGAATTTCGCGCAGGCGGAGTCCGGACCAGCGACGAAGAAGCCGCCGCGGAGATGCTCTTTCAGGACGTTGGCGCCGACGCGCCGGGCGAGTTCCAGGAACGCCGGTCGATCCGTCGCCGCGTACAGTTCCAGCAGCCCGAGCAGCGCGACGGCGTCACTGCAGGTGGTTTCGGCATCGAGTGTCGGCGGCTCCTGCGGAGTCGTGCCGATGTCGCCAAGGCCGAGGCCTCGCCCGATGCTGCGGGCGGTCTCCCAGCACTCCGGCCGGCGCGAGAGACGCCACGCCATCGCATACGCGCGAAAGAACGGCGGGCCGGCCTTGCGGGCATCGAAACGGTCGCTTCGGGCGGGGCCGTAGTAGCCCTTGCGCTTCACGTCCGCGCTTGTCAGCTTCGTGCCGTCGGTGATCATGGCGCAAAACGTGTTGTCCCGCGGATTGTATGCGTGCCGGGCGTAGGCACAGAGATCGTCGAGGCCCCACTGCTGAAAGTCCTTCCCGCACTCTCCCAGCACCTCCCCCAGCATCATCTCGCAGACGCTGGCATCGGCGAACTGTCGCTCGGCAAGATCGGGCACCAGGAGCGTGCCCTCGAGGACGCGCTCTCCGAACTCGGGGCCGAACTGCTTCTGGGCGCGGTCGCCCTTGATGTAGCGCGTGTACTGGTAGCCGCTCAAGCCCGTCTTCTCATTGCGGGTTTCGACGTAGCGGTACGCCATCCGCTTTGCCCAGGTCAGCGGAGCGTCCTGCCGGCTCATGTGCGAGAGGAGAGCCGCTGCGTAGTAGAGATCGCTGCCGGTGCTTACAAAGCTCAGTCCCCCACCGGGGAAGAACACGGGACCGCCTTCGTAGGTGTGACCCCACGGGTCCTCGATCGTCTGCGTGAAGCTCCCATGCCGGTTCATTTCGAGGTTGGACCAGCTGAGGATGTGCGCTCCCCAGAACGCTTCCACGTACTTCGTGGCAGCCTTCGGGTCCACTTCCCACAGCAACTCGAAATAGGGGTAGTGCCGCTTCAACTCGTGCTCGAGTTTCCCGCCGTGCAATTCGCCGACCAACTGTTCGGTGGCCGCGTCATACGCGCAATGTCCGCCCCAGTAGAGCAGCCCGTTGGGGCTCCGCAGGTGCTCGAAGGCGTAGCGGACGACTTCCACGGCGGCCGCGTGGTACTTCGGGTCGCCCGTCAGGCGCGTGAGGC
>CAZJTF010000102.1:0-19494 GCA_964548565.1 uncultured Planctomycetales bacterium
CGATCAACGAGGGCGATCGTTACCACATCATCATGGTCGAGCGGCGCTTTCCCGCGAGTGAAGTCGGGTTCGAGAACATCGATCACGCCAAGCTCCGCCAGCAGTTCCTCGAGCGGCGCATCCGGCAACGTCAGGAGATGCTCGAGGCGGAGCTGTTCCGTTCGGCCGCCATCGACGTGCAGGATCCGGAACTTGCCCGCCAGTTCAAACAGCGCTATCGGCAAGGTGCGCGATAAGCGCGCCGGGCGGCGGAGGCCGCCAGCGAGATCGGACGCCTGCGCGTTCGTCCTGATGAGTCGCAGTGTCAGGCGGGGACGGCGTCCGTCGCAATCAGTGCGCTGAGCAGATCAACCGTCGTCAGCACGCTGACAAGCAGTCCATCGCGCGTGGTGATGGGCAGCGCTGCCGCTTCGTGTGCGAGCATCAGTTCGGCGGCGCGGGAGAGGCTGTCGTTTGGCCGCAGCACCGGGGGATTCGGCCTGAGCAGTTCCGATACCGAGCGGTCCAGCCAGTCGGCAGACGCGGTGGAGTCGACGAAGAGGCGGATGTCGCGGTCATTGATCATGCCGCAGAAACGCTCTCCCTCCAGCACGGGGAGGTGATGCAGTCGCGTGCTGCGGAGCTTCACGCAGGCGCTCTGGAGTGTTTCCCACGGCCGCACCGTCCGCAGGACCCGGGTGCCATGGTTCAGCACCGCCTCGTTGTGCCCGCCGGGACGCCGGGCAGACAGCAGGCGCACGACGTGCGTGTCGGAGATGACGCCGATCGCGCGGCCATTCTCCACAACCGGCAGGGCGGAGCGCTTCTGGTCCGCCATCAGGTGCGCGGCTTCGATGAGGGGGGCGTCGGGGGCGAGCACCGGCCCTTCCGAATCCATCACGTCGGCGACGAGCACCTCCTCGGTGCAGATGCCGCTGCCGATTGCTTCGCGCTCCGCTCGAAGCAGCAGGCCGACGCTCTCGAGAAGGTCGGCTTGCGAGAGGATTCCCGCGAATTCGCCGCGATCCTGCACGAGCAGGTTGCGCAGTGAGCGCGAGGTCATGAGGCGGATGGCTTCGTCGGTGGAGACGAAGGGCGTCAGCGAGCACGACGGCGCGGCGGATGACTGGCGGACGGTCGTGTGCGGCATGAAAACGCTACCCTCCGGATACTTCGTACCATTTATCACAGTCGGCAGATCTGCCACGCGACTTAACCTTTCAACTGCATGCGGGCGCAGGTCTTTCCCATGGTTCTTCCATCGGTATTTGCCCGATAAGCCTTTTTTCATGCCGGCGGCGCTGTCGCAGTGCCGTATGAATGACACAACGAACTCGACGATGTTCGGGAAAAACTTCACAAGCTTCGCGCGCTAGGATGTGAAGGGTTGCTCTGCCGCACGGTGCGGTAGTCCGCCGATGCAATCAGAGGCAAAAGCGCTTTGCATCACGCGCGAATGCGGTTATGCTGATGTCACCCTTCATCGGAGCCGGCCTTTGAGCTTCAGAGAGAACCTGTGGCGGACCGACCTCTCACACGTCGAATTGCGTGAGCCGCTGACGATTTCACCGGGAACTTCCATCCACCAGTCAATCGAGCTGATGCGCCGGCATGGCACAGGCTGCGTGCTCGTGTGCGAAGGCGGGGCGCTCGTCGGGATCTTCACCGAGCGCGACTTCATCAAGCGGGTGCTGGTTCCTCTCGTGAATCTCGACCAGCCGGTCAGCACCGTGATGACGCGGTGCCCGGTGACGGTGCGCCTGCGCGACTCCGTCGGGCTCGCCATCCGGATCATGAATACCGGCGGCTACCGGAGGTTGCCCGTCATCAACGAGCGGGGCATCCCCATCGGCCTGATCTCCGTGAAACGCATCATTCGCTACCTCGCGGATCATTTTCCGACAACCGTGTACAACCTGCCGCCACAACCCAGGCAGGTGCAGCAAGCAAGGGAGGGCGCTTGAAAATGACGCCATCGAGCGGTGACACCAGTGCTCAGCAGGCAGTCATGACGGCGGGACGCACCGCCAGCCGCGGCGGCAAGCCGGTTCAGCAGCTGGAGATCGCCACTGTCCGGTTCGCCGGCGATTCCGGCGACGGCATGCAGCTCGCGGGGACGCAGTTCACGAACTCGTCTGCCATCTTCGGCAATGACATCAGCACGCTGCCGGACTACCCGGCCGAGATTCGCGCCCCCGCTGGTTCGCTCGGCGGTGTCAGCGGTTTCCAGATCAACTTCGGCAGCCGCGTGGTGCACACGCCGGGCGACCGCGTCAACGCGCTCATCGCCATGAACCCGGCGGCGCTCAAGACGAACCTGGGTGACGTGGTGCCCGGCGGGCTGGTCATCGTCAACAGCGACGCCTTCGGGAAGACCGACCTGAGCAAGGCCGGCTACGCCGAGAACCCGCTCGAGAACGGCTCGCTCGAAGGGTACCGGCTCGTCAAAGTGCCCGTGGGACGGCTGAACAATGAAGCGCTTGCTGACACGGGGCTGACACCCAAGGTGGTGGACCGCTGCAAGAACTTCTTCGCCCTCGGCATCGTCTACTGGCTCTTCGACCGCCCGCTGGAGCCGACGCTCAACTGGATCCAGGAGAAATTCGGAAAGAACCCCGCGATCGCCGACGCGAACACCCGCAGCCTCAAGGCCGGGTACCACTTCGGCGAAACGACGGACCTTTTCACGACCAGCTACCGCGTTCCGAAGGCCACGATTCCGCCGGGCCGGTATCGCAGCCTGACGGGCAACGACGCGATGGCGATCGGGCTGATTACGGCCGCTCAGAAAGCCAACCGCCCGCTCTTCTACGGCACCTATCCGATCACGCCGGCGAGCGACATTCTGCACCAGCTCTCGCGCCACAAGAACTTCGGCGTGATCACGTTCCAGGCCGAGGACGAGATTGCGGGTATTACTTCGGCGATCGGTGCGTCGTTCGCCGGTGCGATCGGCACGACTGGCACGAGCGGCCCCGGCCTGGCGCTCAAGACCGAGGCGATCGGCCTCGCGGTCATGACCGAACTTCCCGTGGTCATCATCAATGTGCAGCGCGGCGGACCCAGCACGGGTCTGCCCACGAAAACCGAGCAGGCGGACCTGCTCCAGGCGCTCTACGGGCGCAACGGCGAGTGCCCGGTCTGCGTCATCGCACCCCGGTCCCCGGCCGACTGCTTTGACACGGCGATCGAGGCGGTGCGGATCGCCACACGATTCATGCTGCCGGTCATTGTTCTGAGCGATGGCTACATCGCGAACGGTGCGGAGCCCTGGCGGATCCCGAGCCCCGACGACATCGCGCCAATCGAGATCGCGCCGCCTCCGGCAATCAACGGCGTCGGTTTTATGCCGTACATGCGGAACGATGACCTGGCGCGTCCGTGGGTCGTCCCTGGTACGAAGGGTTACGAGCACCGCATTGGCGGTCTCGAGAAGCAGAACATCACGGGTGCCGTCAGCTATGACGGCGCGAATCATCACCAGATGATTGCCCTGCGGGCACAGAAAGTGGCGAACATCACGCGCGTCATCCCGCCGACGGAAGTGCAGGGGCCGAACTCCGGTGACCTGCTCGTCGTTGGCTGGGGCGGTACGTATGGCGCGATTACCGGCGCCTGCGAGCGGATCCGCAGCTCCGGACGGCGCGTGTCGAACCTCCATCTGCGGCACCTCAACCCGTTGCCGTCAGATCTGGGCGACATTCTCAAGCGGTTCCAGCGGGTCCTGGTGCCCGAGCTGAACCTCGGACAATTGCGGTTCGTGTTGCGTGCACAGTACCTGGTGGACGCCGTCGGGCTGAACAAGGTCTACGGCAAGCCGTTCCTCATGTCGGAGATCGAAGAGGAAATCCTGCGGCTGCTGCCCAACGACTGAGCGCGTGCAAGAGAGTCGGTGACGAAGACGATCGACCGGCGATGAATGCCGGCCGCTGAAAAGGAACAACGAGGACATGAGCTCACTGAATGCGAATCCTTCCGGACCTCAGTTGACACCCAAGGACTTCGAAAGCGGACAGGACGTGCGATGGTGCCCGGGCTGCGGCGATTATTCGATCCTCGCCCAGGTGAAGAAGATTCTGCCCAAGGTCGGGGTGGGCCGCGAGAACGTCGTGTTTGTCTCGGGCATCGGCTGCTCCAGCCGGTTCCCGTACTACGTCAACACGTACGGGATGCACAGCATCCACGGTCGTGCGCCGGGATTTGCGAGCGGCATCAAGGTGACGAACCCTGACCTGCTCGTCTGGGTCGTGACGGGCGACGGTGACGCGCTGAGCATCGGCGGCAACCACCTGATCCATGCAATCCGCCGCAACATGGACATCATCATTCTGCTCTTCAACAACCGCATCTACGGCCTGACGAAGGGGCAGTATTCCCCCACGTCGGAGCTGGGCAAGATGACGAAGAGTTCGCCGATGGGCTCGATCGACAACCCGCTGCGCCCGCTGTCGGTGGCGATCGGCTGTGAAGCCAGCTTCGTCGCGCGGACGCTCGACGTGGATGTCAAGCACCTCGCCGAAACGCTCGAGCGGGCGGCGGCGCATCGCGGCACGTCGTTCGTGGAGATCTACCAGGACTGCAACGTGTTCAACCACCTGGCCTACGAATACGCATCCGACAAGGAGCAGCGCCCGGAGAACACGCTGTACCTCGAGCACGGCAAGCCGATGATCTTCGGCAAGAACCGCGACAAGGGCATCCGCCTGCACGGCACCGAGATCGAGGTGGTCCAGCTCGGCGGCGGCATTCGCGAGGACGACCTGCTGTTCCACGACGAACGGGCGAAGGAGCCGACGCTGGCGTACCTGCTGAGCCGCATGAGCTACCCGGAGTTTCCGGAACCCATGGGAGTGCTGCGGTGCGTGGACAAGCCACGGTACGAAGTGCTCGCGCACGAGCAGATCAAAGCGGCGCAGGCTAAGAAGGGTCCCGGCCGGCTCGAGGATCTGTTCAACGAAGGCGACGTGTGGACGGTGAACTGAGGAAAAAGCAGAAGACAGTAAAAAGGAAAAGCCAGAGGGAAACCTGAAAAGCGTCTGCCTGCGGGGCAGTCGTTTTGTCCTGTTCGCCTTTTTCCTTTGAACTTCAACCCTGAGGTGCTCCTCGCATGCGTTGTCCGTTCTGCGGTCACTCCAATATCGTCGGCACCGACACCTGCGAAGACTGCGGCGAGTCGCTCAGCGTCTTCACGTCGGCGCCGCAGTACAAGACGCAGATCGAAGAGACAATCCAGTCCGAGTGTGTCGGGCGGCTCGCCTCGGCGACTCCGGTGTGCGTGTCGCCGGCCACACCTGTTTCAGCCGCCATCGGTCTGCTGGCGGAACGCAACATCGGCTGCGTGCTGGTGACGTGGTGTGATGCGCTGGTCGGGATCTTCAGCGAACGTGACGCCCTGATGAAGGTTGGCACGCGTTTGACGGAAGTGGCCCAGGAGCCGGTGCGGCACTTCATGACGCCCGCCCCGGACACGCTCAAGGAAGAGGACAGCATTGCGTTCGCGCTGAACCGGATGTCCGTCGGCGATTTCCGCCATATCCCCATCGAACGTGACGAGCGCCCCATCGGCATCATCAGCGTCCGCGACGTGATCCGCTACTTTGCGGACGAGTTCCCGGAGTTCCTCCCTCCGGGCCGATAACCGGCGTTGCTGCCCGGCGGAAAGGGGCGCCCGGGCAGAGGGGCTGTCATTCTCCGTGCGCTCCCTCACGTATCAACCTCCACTTTCACTGATTTCACTCGGATTCTGCTTGATTTGAGGCTGCCGGCTTGGTAGCCTCGATACGTCGGGCTGTTTGGGGGGCGTTCTACCCTCAAACCCACTTGTTCATGGCTGTTTAGGTTCGGAGGGCGCAAGAATGCGACGGGTCTGCGCGCACGTCATCGGCTCATTCGTGATCTGCGTGCCATGGAGCGCATTGCCGGCGCGGGCCCAGATCGTGCCGACATTCGACGGCCGCGAGGTGTCGGTGAGGTTCGAGTTGAACGATGCCGACGAGAGCGCGACCGATGAAAACTCGGCCACCCCATCCGTCACCTCCGGTCTGTTCGATCGTGCCATCGATCTCACGCACTCGATCAGTGGCGGTGCCGTGCTTGTTCATGCCGAACAGCACTCTGAGGTGTCCTCCGGCGTGATCGCGGTCGCTGGCCGTACCTCGATTGAGGTGTCGGCCACTGAGGCGGGTGCGATTTCCCTTGGTTGTGCGGCATCGCTGGTCTACATCGAGTTTACCCTCCTGCAGGATTCCGGCTTCCATCTACGGGTCGCCACGGAGGGCGCTGTGACCGGAGTGCTTCGCAGCAGCGACTTCTCGTATACGGAGCCGCTGGACAACACGCACATGGCGACCGGCACCCTGGCAGCGGGTGATTACGTCTTCGAGGTGAACGCGGATGCATGCCACCAGGTGACGGACTCCGGCAGCGAGCAGCAGGCAGCGCGGTTCGAGATCGCGCTCGTGCTGGATAACGCCGGCTGCGATACCAGCTTTGATCTCGCGGGCTTCTCGAGCGGGACGGTGGCGCTGCTCGTGGGCGACGCCGGTATCACTCCCGACGGCGCACTCCGGTTGACGGAAAACCTCTCGGGTCAGGCCGGAGCCGCCTGGCGCCCGGGTAAGGTCAGCGTGGCGGGAGGATTCGACACGACTTTCCAGTTCCGCATCTCCGACGGTTCCGCCGATGGGCTTGCGTTTCTCGTTCAGAATGACGGACCTTTCGCCATCGGCACCGGCGGGTCCGGCCTGGGATACGGCGACTTCGGCCAGGGCGGGATCGCAAAAAGCATTGCGGTGGAGTTCGATACCTTCGCGTTCGGCAACGAGTTTTCCTCCAACCACGTGAGCGTGCAGACGCGGGGGGTCGAGGTGAACTCGCCCCTCGATGCTCACTCGCTCGGCCATGCCGTGCTTGAGACGGCCGTTACTGATGGCGAGGCGCATGTCTGCCGCGTCATCTACCTTCCCGGCCAACTGTCGGTGTATCTGGACGGCGGGCTCGTCCTGCAGGTGCCGGTGGATCTCGAGAACATCGCCGGCGCGAGCATCCTGGATGACAGCGGGTGCGCCTGGCTGGGTTTCACCGGCGGCAGCGGCGCGGCCACCGCGGCGCAGGACATTCTCGCCTGGACGCTTGGAGGTGAATGTGACGAGAGTTCTCACTACGCCGACTTCAGCGATACGACGGGCTTGACACTGCTGGGAAACGCCGCAGTGCACAACGCCGACATCCTGCGACTCACCGAGGACGCGGGTGATCAGAAGTCAGCCGTTTGGCGCAATCGGCGGATGCACGTCGGGGATGGATTCATCACCCAGTTCGCGTTCCGTATATCATCGTCGGGGATACCGGCCGACGGCTTTGCGTTCGTGGTTCAGAATGAAGGCCCGGACGCGCTGGGCGGCGGTGGGCACGGGATCGGCTACGGCGGTACGGACGTGCCCGGGATCACGCGGAGCGTGGCTGTCGAGTTCGACACGTTCCCCGGGATGGACATCAGCGTCCAGACGCGCGGCAACGAGCCGAACGATAGCGACGACGCGTACGCGCTGGGACAGTCATTCCCGGACGGGCTGGCGGACGGCGCAATCCACCTTTGCCGCATTGTGTATGCGCCCGGCCTGCTGGACATCTATCTGGACGGCAGTGAGACTCCTGAACTTTCCGTCGTGCTCGATCTGCGAGACATCAACGGCCACAACGTCCTGGGGGCCAGTGGATGTGCCTACGTGGGTTTCACGGCGGCGACAGGTGGTTTCTCCTCATCGCATGAAATCCTGAACTGGTCGATCGGGCCCAACTGTGCGGCGGCCCCGCGCCCCGGCGATTTCGATGACGACTGTGACGTCGACCTCGACGATGTAGGTGCCCTGCAGGCATGCGCGTCGGGAGCGGCGGTTCAGGCGCCCTCTGGCTGCGAGGAGATGGATTTGGATCACGACACTGATGTCGATATGGACGATTTCGGTGCCCTGCAGCGATGCTTCAGCGGCAGCGGCAACCCCGCGGACCCGTCGTGTGCACAGTGATTGCGCAGTAAAAGCGCCTGCCCTACCGGCCGCACGTGAGGATCCACGCGTTGCGCCGGGCGGATAATCGACAGCGGTCATTGCTTGACGGGCGGTTGCACGCGCTCTCCAATGAGCCCCGTTTCGCGTGTGTGGCTCCAGGACGTGCCTGATCCGTGGACCTGACTGTCCTTCTCATCTTCGGACTCGTTTATCTCGGAATGATTCTCGGAGGCCTGCCGGGCTTCGCGCTCGATCGAGCGGGCGTGGCGCTGCTCGGAGCGATCGCGCTGCTCGCATCGGAGCGTTTGACGCCGGGCGACGCGTGGCAGGCGGTGGATGTGCCCACGATCGGGCTGCTGTTCGGGCTGATGGTCGTTTCGGCGCAATTCCGGCTGGGCGGCTTCTACTCGCGGCTGACGCGTCGGCTTGCGTCGGCCGACGTCTCCCCGCCCGCCCTGCTGGGATGGTTGGTTTTCGTGGCCGGCTTCCTCTCGGCCCTCCTCGCCAACGATATCGTGTGCCTGGCGATGGCGCCGGTTCTCGTCGAGGGCTGCACGCGGCGTCGGCTGAACCCCGTGCCGTTTCTGCTCGGGCTCGCATGCGCGTCGAACGTCGGCTCGGCCGCCACCCTCATCGGCAATCCGCAGAACATGCTCATCGGGCAGCGGCTCAGCCTGTCGTTTGCGGCGTACCTCCTTGATGGCGGCGTGCCCGCGCTCCTGGGGCTCGGCGCGACTTGGTGGATCATCCAGCGGCAGTTCCAGGGACGATGGAGACTCGAATCGACCGTGTGCGAGGCAGAGGCGCCGCCGTTCAATCCCTGGCAGACCGCCAAGGGCGCCGCCGTGCTGGTCACACTGGTCGTTGCATTCCTGGTCGCTCCGTGGCCGCGCGAGGTCATGGCGCTGTCGGCGGCCGGACTGCTGCTGCTCAGCCGCAAAATGGCGTCACGTCACATCCTCGCGCTCGTCGACTGGCACCTGCTCGTGCTGTTCATCGGGCTGTTCGTGGTGAACCACGGGCTGGCGGTGACGGGAGTGCTCGGTCGGACGATGGGGGCCGTCGCCCACGCGGGGGTGGACCTCTCCAACCCCGCGTGGCTGTTCGCGGTGACGACGGTGCTCTCGAACCTGGTCTCCAACGTGCCGGCCGTCATGCTCCTGATGCCCGCCGCCACACACCCGATGGCCGGCCCGGTGCTCGCGCTCTCGAGCACGCTCGCCGGCAACCTGTTCATCGTCGGCAGCATCGCCAACATCATCGTGGTGGATCAGGCGGCGCGCATGGGCGTGCGAATCGGCTGGCGCGAGCACGCGCGAACGGGCGTCCCCGTCACGCTGCTCACGCTCCTGATCGCGGCGACATGGCTGGGGCTGCTGGCGGCGATCGGCCGCTGAGTCGCTGCGCCCTTTCAGGGATTGCAGTTCGGCGTCAGCAGCGGATCCCACGCGACGGACGCGCGAGTCGCACACCGGGTGAACTCGACGAAATCGAACTGGTCGATCTTGTCGTCGGTGTTCTTGTCGAAGCAGGCGCAGTCGTACACGCCGATCGCCGGCAGGCCCACGCTCGAGCCCGTGAAACAGAGCTGCCACACCCCGAAGTCGTCCATATCAACGTCCTGGTCGGCGTCAGCATCGGCGAACGGGGTGTTGCACGCACAGGCGGTGTCGCTGGCGCACTGCGCGTCGGCACAGTCGACCAGTCCGTCGCCGTCGTCATCGATGCCGTTGTTGCAGATCTCTGCCGGCATCACATCGATCTCCCACACCAGCGGAGAAACGAACGCGGCCGTCAGGGTGTCGTCGGTGCCAGTGAAGGGGTTCACGCCGTCGTACGGGTCGCGCATCTGCCCGCCCGTGTTGTCCACGGAGTAGAACTTCAGCGTCATGTTGGTGACGCTCTTTGCGAGGGGGCCGGCCGAGTCCGTCAACTGCGTCAGGACAATCCGCAGCGGATTGGGCTGGCTGCTGTTGTTGATCGTTCCCGACGGATGCGACTGGACGTAGATCGGGGCCGTGTACGTCAGGCCGTTGTCGCTCGAAAACTCCACGGTGTAGGTGTGGAACACCCGCCCGTCCTTCCCGTTGTTGCCGGTGAAGACGCGAAGTTCGCCGATGTTCACCGGCGAGGCAAAAGCGTAGTCAATCAGTTTGGCTGGATTTCCCGCGCCTGGAAAATCGTTCAGCAGGCCTGTCACATTGCCGGTGGATTCATTGCCGTCGGTGAACGCATCCAGCCCCTGACCCGGTTGCGGGGGGCTGTTGGCCGGGTGCCAGCCCATGTCGCCGGGCAGTTCCGTCGCGATGAGTCCCTGAATCAGATCAGTCGAGCTGATTTGCGCCCCGAGGTCAGCATCGGTCTGCCCTTGGGTGGTGGTAACGACGGGAGCCGCATGGAGGGCCCCCACGATCGACAGCACCGTCATAAACGAGAAGATGCTCCGCATTCTGTCCTCCTTCCTCTCTCCAGACTGCAGACCGGGCTTCCGGTCTGGTTGATCGTCGATGCCCGGGCGTCAACGGCCGCCTCGGCGGTGCGCACCATCACCACCAGTGCAGGTCTTCGCCCTGCAGAAGCATGGCCGAATCCTTCAGTTTCCCAGAGATCCCGTCGAGCAACGGTCGCGGGAATGCGTATCCCGGTCGCCACTGCGCGTGGCCGTCGCCGTAAGCGACGTTCTGCCCTTCCAGGCGAGGTTTGCTGCCGAGCGAGTACCGCGTGTAATCCGGGCCGTGGTTTACGCGCCACTGGGATTTGCCAGCCCAGAGCGACACCGCGTCGGCAAACAGGATACGCCGGGCGTCCGGCTCCTTCGTCACGTACAGCTTCCGACGAGCCGGGACGGACTGTGACGTCTCGCCGGCTCGCGGCAGGGCGGGATCGTTCGCCCCCATGTTCAGCCGCCCGTAGTAGAAGTACGTGATGTGCAGATACGGCTCCGGATTGGACAGCCCCGGGCTGCAGGCCGGCTCCTCGCGGTCGACATCGACAGCGCCCCGGTCACTTTCGCGAACCGAGGGGCAATAGAAGATCTCGTTCGGGCGAATGTCCGATTTCTTCCCGATAAATCGCCCGATTGTCTTGTGCACGGCGGACGTCCAGGCGCCGGTCACGTTGCCGCCAGGGGTGCGGGGGTCGCACCCGGGCACGCCGACGCGCGCCTGGTGCGGAAACTCGCTGAAGGTCATGCGGTACATCATCAGGGCGGAGGTCACCTGGTGCAGATTGCTGGCGCACACGGCGATACGGGCCTGGCGCCTGGCTCGCGAGAGGCTGGGCAGCAGGATCGCCACCAGCAGCGCGATGATCGCCACGACGACCAGCACTTCGATGAGGGTGAAGCCGGCCGAGGACCGCCTGGTAGCCTTCTGCATGCGTGAGGCTCCGCGTTGCGCTGGCTCTGATGCGTTTCCGAGCGCGTTGTGTCCATTTGCCTGCCGGAAGCTGCGCGGCTGCCGGGCGGCATTCGTTTCATACCTGGAGCCGGCCCGGCGAGGCTCGCCGTCCAGTCCGCGGGTCTACATTATAACCGGCCAAGGCGGGCAACGCACCTCCCGGGCGGGCTCAAGATCGGTGGGGCGGCATTTTGTCGCATGGAAGAGCCTCACGGCGGCTGCAATCCCCGGTGGCGTGTCGGGGCCTGTACCCGCAGGCGGAGGGCGGCCAGCGCCGTCCTGCCGGGACAGCAGCCGGCTTGCGGGTAACAGTGCCAGGTTTCAGCTTGACAGGAACGTGTGTTCTCCGGCAGAATTGGAGGCCGTACGAAGGGTAAGGCGCGCCCCGCGATCGCCCCGGGAGGTCGGAGAGAATCACGTCCAGTCGCGCGCGGTCGGGTGGCCCGGGCACTCATACTTGGAGGATCGAAAGATGCGGAAGCTCACCATCGGCGCGGCCATCCTGCTGGCCGCAACGGCTGCCAACGGGGCTGTCCAGGTGGTCACGACGCAGGGCAATTCTGTCGCGGACCTGGGCGCACCGATCAGCTCGACCGACCTGATCCAGGGCATGATTGCCACGGAATTGCCGGGAGATAAGGGCTGGCACTCAGCGAATTCACCTCCGGGCCCGGGTCAGGGTTTGGACGCGTTCACGGACGGGCTGGAGTCCACGGGCAACGTGACTGGTCTGCTCAATGACTTCCCTGGCGTTGGCACGCCGACGAAAAAGGTCCAGTACAATCTGGGCGCTCCCAGAGATATCGCCGCCATTAACGTCTTCACCGGAAACAACGGCCGCGACGGGCGGGTGTTCCACATCTACACCGTCGAGTTCTCGAGTGATGGCTCCTCCTGGACGACGCCGATTTACGTCCAGAGCCACCAGTCCGGTACTCTGAACAATGCCGGCAACAACCAGTGGCGGAACGTGCTGACGCAGCTCTCCGATACCTCCGGGACGCTGGCCGCCAACGTGCTGGCTCTGCGTTTCGACTTCTACTCTGCCGATAACGGTGGCGGCCAGATGCGCGACGCGTACGATGGCCTGAACCCGTTCACCGGCGTTGATGACACGCTGACCGCGGCACACGTCTCGCCGCTCGTGTGGGAAATTGACGTCGTCGAGGTGCCGGAACCGGCGGCCATCGTGATGCTCGGCCTGGGGGCGATTTTCCTGCGGCGCCGTGCTCGCGCCTGATCGTTCGCCCTGCCCTGATTTTCACATGTGATGTGGCTTCGAAGGCCTCCGTTGCTCGCGCGGCGGGGGTCTTCGCTTTTTCATGGGGCGAGGCGGCCGCAGCCCGGATCGGCGGCGATCCCGGGACCCGTCATGCAGAACTGGAAGATGTCGAAATCGTCGGTGTCTACATCGCTGTCGGCGTCGAGCCGGGCGTTGCGGCAATTCGCGGCGTCCTGGACGAAACCGCCGCCGCTGAAACAGACCTGCAGGTGCGCAAAGTCGGTCTGATCGACGTCGCCATCCCCATCGAAGTCCGCGGGGCTCGTCTCCGGTGCTTTCACCGTGATTTGCAGCACGTTCGATCCACCGGAAAGCGTGTTGCTGTCGCGCACTGCGAGCCAGACCGCGTATGAACCGGGTCGGGCGAACGTCCGCTCCAGCGGTGCGGGCGGTCCTTCGACCGACAGGATCCCGTCCCCGATATGCCACGTCGACGCGACAGCGGTCGTCTGAGGAAACGTCGAAACAGTGGGCGTGAAGCGCACCTGCTGGCCTGTTTCGACGACGGTGCGGTCGGCGACCAGGGTGACCTGCGGCTCCGGCGGTGGAAGGTTGTCCGCCTGCTGGGCCGCAAACTCCGTGTAGGACGGCTTGTGCGAGCCGTCCGCCCGCGTGATGCCCCACAGCCAGGGGTAGGGTTCGTCGGTCCACTGGTACCAGTACGTGCCGACGATGTACGGACGCGTCTCCATCCAGTCGTACGCGATCCGCATGTTGCCCGCCTGGCCGCTCTCGCCGACCCCGCTGGCCGAATTCCATCCGAATTCCGTGACGAAGATGGGGCTGAGATCGCCGTTCGCTCCCTGCACGTTGCGGACGCGGCTGAAGTATTGGTTCAGGCGGCTGGTCGTGATCGTCGTGTCGGTGGCCAGGTAGAAGTGATAGCCGAAGATCGTCCACGGGTAGCGCCGGCCGGCGAGAGCTTCGAACGCGTCCCAGACCGCATCTTGCGCGTACACCTGCTCCATGTAGTCCATCGCATGCGAGAAGCTGCCGCCGATTTCGTGAGCGAACAATCCGCCGGAGACGAGTGCGATCCCGTGGTCCGTCAGGACGGAGCGCCCGGCGTCGTGATTCAGCTCTTTCCATGACTCGGCCAGCAGGTTCGCGTAAACGCGTGGCAGGATGTATGTTCCGCCCGCGTTCCGGGGATCCTCCGCGTAGTTGGCGTTGGTCCACGCGTTCGGCTCATTCCAGACTTCCCATCGCTTGATGCGGTCGCTGTAGCGTGTGATCAGGAGGCGCGCGGTCTCGCTGAAGCCGGCGACGTATGCGTTCATACCGTCGCCATCGGCGTCGTCGTTCCAACTCGGCTGTCCGACCGGCATGCACTCATTCGACAGCAGCCCGAGCACGACGAGGTTCCGATCCAGCGCATTCTGGATGATGGTGTCGTACGCCGACAGCAGGCCGGCGTCCCAGCCGGCGTGTCCGTCGAGACGGAAGTTGATTCGAACGCCGCGACAGCCGGTGGCGGCAATGCTGCCGGCTTTTGTGGGTGAGAAGCTGATTGCGCCACCCCAGATAGGCGCGCCGGCGTTGATGCCGTGGTACTGGTCGGCCGCCAGGGGCGACGCGAACAGCGCGCCAGCGAGCGAACACAGGCTGGCCGCAACAAAACGGTGGGCGGACGGCTGCCGCATAGCTTCTCCTGATTGCGCGACTCCGCAGACTCAGGTCCACTGTACCGGTTCGAGGAGGGCGGTGCCAAGGAGCGACGGCGGGTGAACGGGTGGTCCGCGCAGACTTTCCGCCTCCTGCGGACGCGGCCAGGTCTCTGGTGTGCCTCTCGGTGAGGCCGCGTCCGCCGAAGGCGGAAGTCAGGAGATCGAATTCAGTTGTTCGGCTCAGGCCGTCTGGTACTTGATCGCATCCGACGGGCAGGCGCCGGCAGCAGCGATAATCCCGTCGCTGTTGGCCTTGATGTCCACGCCCGGCTTGATGATGGCCTTATCATCGTTCATCTCGAACACGGCGTCGCATTCCGACACGCACTGTTCGCAGGAAATGCAGTCATCCGAAACAATCTCGACCTTGGTCACTTCGGCCATTGTGTTCTCCTCTCTTGGCTCGACGCCCGGCACCTTTCCAGGTGGGCCCGAACGCTCACGAATCGCCTTTATGCAAGGGCTGTGCCAGAGCCGCGGCGGGCATCTGCGAGCCGTTTTGAGCCTGCGCTGAAGCCGGGGTTCCGCTCCCGGACGCCAGACTGTGAGATATCACCCTGACGGCGTGCCAAGTGCCCCAGAGACGTGAATACGAGCGGGTCTTTAAAGCCCCAGTGTAGAAGAACGGGACGTCCCGGGTGATCAGCGCGGGCAAGCCACCCTCTACGGACGAGGTTGCGGGGCATCTACGACCTGTGGTGGTCGGTCGGGCATCTGCCGCCTGTGGTAAACGCGGGCCGGGCAGGCGATGATACTTCGGCCACGACTTAGCCGCTGGGAATCCGCAGTCAGGATGGCGCCAGATGTGCGGCAACACACGCAGGGAACCGCGGTTCGCCGCGGTGGATCATGACCGAGCCCCCGATCGAGCTTCACAAACGTATTGTCATCGGCGTTGAAATCGAGGCCTACAGCATAGACTCGGCCGACTATCAGATCGGCCGACGGCTTTCGCGGCCCAAGCCGGGCCTGTCCGAATCCGGAGAGCGGTTCGCACGGGATTCCTCCATCGGCAGCGAGTACAACAGCCGCCCCTTCGCGACGGTGCGGGAAGCGATGTTCCTCCTCAAGACGGGGCTGCGTAAGTACCTCCGCAAGATGTACCGCAGCCAGGAGCCGCGGCCCAAGCACCGCGTTCCGCTCCTCGTCGGGGGCTGGACGAACCGCTTCGCCGGCACCCATCTGCACCTCTCGGTGGCCGACCAGCCGCTGACGCCGGACGATGCCTGGTCCCTCGCGTGGCACCTCCATGACCACATCCCGCTGCTCATTGCCATGGGCGCGAACTCGCCGGTCTGGGACAAGCGGCTGACGACGAATGCGTCGAACCGGTTCCTGCGGGGCAGCGACGTCTATTTCCTGCCCATCAAGCGGGGCGAGCTCGACTCGGAACCGACGCGCGAGCTCGTCTACAACCCGGGACGCAAGCGCAAGCCGCCGACGCTCGAGCTGCGCGTCCTCGATTCCAACATTCCCGAGTACGTGGTCGCGAGTATTGTTGTCGTGAAGGCAATCGCGATGAGATGGCTCAAGCACAAAGCGGCCGTCAACCAGAGCGTCCACGGCGACTACATCTGGGCGCGGCTCGACGCGGGCAAGCGGGGCATGAAGGCGAAGCTCCCCTGGAACGGGGACTGGGTGACGGCTCCCCGGTACCTCGACCGTTTCCTGTGGGAGTACCGCGACGAGATCGAGGAGATGGATCTGCCCAGCGAGGTGTTCGATGTGCTCAAGCTGCTGAAACGCGGCTACAACGGCGCGCGCCTGATCCGCGAGGCAGCGCTCTTCGCGCGGCACGAGCACCCGCAGACCTGGCAGCGCCGCTTTGCGAAGCGTTACAGCCAGGGCCTCGAGCACCTGCTGAGCGGCAACTCGTTGCGTGACTTCAGCGCGGCACTCAGCGTCGCGCTGCCGAGCACGGATCGCGTGTGGCTGGGCCGCAAGGGAGCTCCCATCGGTGGCTAAGCGATACGCACCGTTCATCGGGATCAGCTGCGAGGCCGTTCCGCGGAAGAAGAACTTCAGCGACTACGAGCTCGTCTGCGATCACCGGTATGCGGCGGCGATCAACCAGGCGGGAGGGCACCCGGTGCTGCTGCCCATCGCACATCGCAGGATGGTGCTCCGCCGTTACCTGGAGGGCATCGACGGGCTGCTGATCGTCGGCGGCGACGACGTCGACCCGCGCCTCTACGGCGAAGAGCCGAAGAAACGGACCAACGTCATTTACTCCAAGCGGACGGCCTTTGAAACATGGCTGTACCAGGCCGGCAAGCGGCGCGGGCTGCCGATCTTCGGGATCTGCTATGGGATGCAGCTGATCAATGTGCTGGAGGGAGGTACGCTCTACCAGCACATCCATCCACGGCGCAAAGGCCCCACCATTGACCACCGCGGGCGTCGGCGACCCCGGCACCTCGTCAACATCATGCCCAACACACGCCTGGCGGACATCCTGGGGACCCGGCAGACCGTCGTGATCTCAGAGCACCACCAGGCGATCCGCTATCTCGCGCCGGGATTCGTTCCCAGCGTCGTGGCGGACGACGGCATCATCGAGGCCATCGAGAACGCCGACAGCCCGCAGATCCTCGCGGTGCAGTGGCACCCGGAGCGTCTGCCCTACAGCCACGTGACGCGGAGACTGTTCAAGGCGTTCGTGCAGGCGTGCGCGACGTACCGGACGCGCCGGCAGATGGCGGAGCAGAAGCGTTCCGCACGCGGCCCCCGCTCGTCGTGAGTCACGGTGATGCGGCAGGATCGGCGTTCCGCACGGCGCCTCAACGCAGCCACAGGAATGAGGAGAGGGAGATCGGCACGATGCGCGGATCGGTGACGTGCGCGCCGTCGTCGAGCGTCACGAGCAATCCGAAGGGTGCGTTGTAGACGGTCTTTTCCAGGAAGGCCCGCAGGCCGCGCGTGTCCTCGTGTGGGTCGATGCGCCGCCGGTACTTCACCTCGACCGGGATGCGCTTCGTGCCGATCGTGAGGACGAAGTCCACTTCCGGCTCGGCGCCGCGTGCGGGGAAATGCGCGATGTCGAGGTGCGGAATCGAGGCCAGGAAGTAACCGAGCGTGCTTTCCGCGAGGTGGCCGGCCAGGTCCGTCAGATGCGGACTGCGGTCGAGTCCTTCCAGGTCGAGCGGCACCGTCTCCTGCAGCCAGCTCGCGCGCAGCGCGTGATCGCACAGGCAGATCCGGGGCGGAGCTTTGCGACGCTTCAGCCGGAGTTCCATGGCGGGCACGAGGCGGACGAGGAGAGTGCCGTCGAGAAACCGCAGGTAGTTCAGGACGCGGTTCCAGCCGATGTTGCCGGCCAGCGCCTGCCGGATCTCGGGGACGAACACGGCCTGCCCGGGGGTCTGGCCCGCGTACCGGCAGCAGAGGCGAAACACCTCCTCCAGGAGCTTCTCGTCGCGCTTCAGGCCGCGCTGCCCCATCCGCAGGTCGTGCTGGATCGCGCGCTTGATGACCGTCTCGTTCAGATAATCGGCCAGCTCGTGCCACGAGGTGTGCGGCTTCTCCTGCGCGATCGGGTACGCGCCCCGCTCCGAAAAAGCCTGGAAGGCCCGTGCGCGCAGATCCGCTTCGCGCCGGGCCTGCCTGGCTCCCTCCTGCCAGAACTCAATTCGCGTGAGCGCCTCCAGGCCGTTGTCCGGCCAGAACGGCTGGACAGATTGATGGAATCGAAGATCAACGATTTCCCGCAAGAGGAGCGGCCCCAGGTCCAGTGTGGTGATGCGCCCGGCAAGGCTGTCCCGCCCGGCCTCGATGCGGAGCGAGGAACTGCCGGTCAGCAGGACCCGCACGGCATGGTTGTCGACCAGGTTCTTCACCTGCGGCGCCCACGCGGTGAGGTTTTGAACTTCGTCGAGCAGCAGGAAAGCCGGCCTGCCCTCGGCCTGTGCGGCATTGAACGTCTGTCCGAGCACTTCGCGCTCGAACCATCGCGCGATCGCCAGCACCGGCTCGGTGATGCCTCCGATCGTCGGCAATTCATCGAAGGCCACGTAGAAGATGCGGTGCGGCTCCACGCCCTCCGCGAGAAGTGACTGCATGATCTGTCGCAGCAGGACCGTCTTGCCGATGCGTCGGGGCCCCCGCAGGACCGTGCAGGGCGTCATCCCCTCCTGCACCATCCGCCGCAGCCGCTGGAACGGCCATCGATGGAACGGCGGCACAGGAGGCCCCGGCTCGCCGCGCCACCACGGGTTGATGGCGCGCAGGTTCTCCGACAATTCCGAAGGAAGCGGGCCGAACAGAGGGTTCCGGGCGAATGGGCTCTCGTCGCGCGGCATCGCACCTCCGGCCGGAGTGTACCGCATGGACCGATTGAGCCACAACCGCCGCAGCCACTACCGGCTTTACTGGGCGAGCTTGTCCGCGAGGTACTCGACGACCCGGCTCTTGTCGATGCGGTCCTGGGCGCCGGTGTCGCGGTCGCGGACGGTGACGGTGCCGTCTTCCTTCGTCTGGCCATCGATCGTGAAGCAGTAGGGCGTGCCGGCCTCGTCCATGCGGGCGTAACGCTTGCCGATGGAGGCCTTGGCGTCGTACTGGGCGGGCCAGCGCCTCCGCACCTCGCGGTAAATGGGCTCGGCGATCTCGGGCAGGCCGTCCTTGTTCACGAGCGGGAAGACGGCCGCCTTGATCGGGGCGAGGCGCGGGTGGAAGCGCATGAGCTCGGGGCTCGGGCGGCTCTCGTCGACGGTGTACGCCTCACAGATGAAGGCGAGCGTCCCGCGATCGGCGCCGGCCGACGGCTCGATGACGTGCGGGACGAAACGCTCCTTGCGTTCGTCGTCGAAGTACGTCAGGTCCTTGCCGCTGCCTTTCCACTTCGGCTTGCCGTCGGCATCGGTGTCGACCACCAGCTTGCCGTCCCGTGCGACGAGCTTGCCTTCCATGTGGCTGCGGAGGTCGAAGTCGCCACGGTGCGCCACGCCTTCGAGCTCGCCGAAGTCGCCCTCCGCCAGGAAGGGGAACGCGTACTCGATGTCGGACGTGCCGCACGAGTAGTGCGAGAGCTCGTCCTTCTCGTGCTCGCGGAGCCGCAGTTTGCTGCTGCGGAGCCCGAGGTCGGTGTACCACTGCATGCGCCGGTCGCGCCAGTACTGGTACCACTGCTGCGACTCGCTCGGGTGGCAGAAGAACTCGAT
>CAZJTF010000103.1:0-19470 GCA_964548565.1 uncultured Planctomycetales bacterium
CGACCACCCCGAATGAGGCGGTGGGCGAGATCCGCTCGGCGGGCGACCGCCAGGTGAAGGCCGGCGATGCTGTCATTGACGAATTGACGTTCAACAGCCGCTGAACCGTCGTGCCAGGACGCCAGAGCAGGAAGAGGCGAGACACATGGCCGGACCGTTACCCGCAGGACCCCGGATCGTTCCGCAGAATGATCTCTATACCGTGCTGCTGATCGTCGCGTCGGCGTTGCTCCTTGTCGGCATCATCTTCCTGGCGGTGCAGTCCAGCCAGCTGTTCGGCTCCGTCTTTCCGGCGGCGGCCAACGCCGGCTGACCACTCCCCGAGCGACCGGCTCGCCTTCCGCACTGCCGGCTCTCCGCTGACGTGAAGCGCGCCTCCGCGGGATCGCGGGGCAGCTACCCCGCCCGCCTGCTGTCGCGTTCATCTGCGGCTGCTGGTACAATCCCGCCCGTCACCGGTGCGGCGACGTCGGCGGGCGCGATCGGCGACGGGGCAGTCCAGAGGCTTCGGCTGGTACAACGACTCGCGTCACGGAAGCGCGAATCCGCGCCGCGTCGGCGGGGCGGGGTGAGCAGGGGTCCGGAGTCCTCACGCGCAGGGCAGAAGGATAGCCAAACGTGATCTTCAATTCGCTGCTGGGTCTCTTCAGCGTTGACATGGGCATTGACCTGGGCACGTGCAACACGCTCGTCTGCGTGCGCGGCCAGGGTATCGTCCTCAACGAACCGTCCGTCGTTGCCGTCAAAAAGGGCACCAACCGCGTGCTCAAGAACGGCAATGCCGTGGGCCTCATGGCCAAGGAAATGATCGGCAAAACCCCCGGCACCATCACCGCGGTTCGCCCGCTGATGGACGGCGTCATCGCCGACTTTGACATCACCGAGGCCATGCTGGGCTACTTCATCCGCAAGGTGCACGGGCGGCGCTCGTTCGTGATGCCGCGCGTCGTGATCGCCGTGCCGTCGGGAATTACCGCCGTCGAGAAGCGCGCGGTCTACAACTCGGCCGAGCGTGCCGGCGCCCGGCGCGTGTACCTCGTGCCCGAGCCCATGGCCGCCGCGCTGGGCGCCGGCCTTCCCGTGGCCGAACCCCGTGCCTCGATGATCATCGACATCGGCGGCGGCACTTCGGAAGTCGCCATCATCTCCCTGGCGGATCTGAGCGTATGCGAGTCGCTCCGCGTGGCCGGCGACGACATGGACGAGGCGATCATCAGCTACATGCGCCGCACCTACAACCTGATGATCGGGCTCCAGACGGCCGAGCAGATCAAGATCCAGATCGGCTCCGCGTCCGAGCTCGAGAACGAGATGACGATGGAGGTGCGCGGACGCGACATGATCAGCGGCCTGCCCCGCAAGGCGATCATCAGCAGCGAGGAAATCCGCGAGGCCCTCAAGGAGCCGGTCGGACTCATCGTCGACGCCGCCATGCGGACCCTTGAAAAGGCCGAGCCCGAACTCGCGGCCGACCTCGTCGAGGAGGGCATCTGCCTGGCCGGCGGGGGGGCGCTCCTGCGCGGCCTCGGTGACGTGCTGAGCCAGACCACCGGTCTCAAGGTCCGCATCGCTGACGATCCACTCACGTGCGTGGCCCGCGGCACCGCGATCTTCCTCGACAACCTCAACGACTGGAAGGAAACGCTCGAGTCGGACGAGGACGACATGTAATCCCCGTTTTGTGCAAGGTTTCCCCGCAGGCAGGGGCGGCACGCATCTGGAATCTGAGCCCGGGACCCAGGAGCCATGGCTTACCACCTGCGACTGACACGCCCGCCATCCAAGATCGCTGTGCTGCGGGCACTCCTCGTCGCTTCCGCCGTCATGCTCATGCTGCCGTCCGACTTCCTGAAGCCGCTCCGCGGCATGGCCCAGCTCATCGCCATCCCCCAGTGGGCCGTGCGCGAAGGGACGGTGCAGGTCCGCCAGCAGATCCAGAGCCTCGCGTCCGAAAGTATTCCCGCCGAGAAGCATCAGGAGGTTCTGCGGGAGAAGGCGGCGCTCGAAAACGAACTTGCCTCGCTGCGCCAGCGCCTCGTGGACGCCGAGAGCAGCATCCAGGAATTGACCGGCCTCCGGAAGCGCCTCCCGGCGCAGGCCACGCTTGTGCCGGCCCGCGTCATCGGCCTGGATGCCGCCGCCGGGCGTGATTCGCTGCTGGTTGGTGATCTGAAGGGCCTCAAGGCCCGGCAGGGCGACTGGGTCGCCTCGCGGGTTTTCCTCGATGCCGGCACCGAGAGCGGCGTGCGCGATCAACTCGCCGTGCTCAGTCGCGAGTGCCTCCTCGGCTGGGTCGAGCAGAGTTCCGCCTTCGCATCGCGCGTCGTGCTCCTGAGCGACCCCCTGACCCGGCGCCCGCTTCACGTACGCATCGGCAGCCGCCGCAAGCAGGCCCCGCTCTACACCGCCTTTGCCCTCGAAGGCGCCGGCCAGGGTCGCATGCTGATCCCCGACGTTCCGGCTGACCTGATCAAGGGCGGCCGCGTCGCCGTCGGAGACGTGGTGACCTCGGACCCCAGCAATCCGAACCTTCCCGTCGCCCTGGTGATCGGCGAAATCCGCGAGCTGGTCAGGAATCGCCAGAAGCCGCTCTTCTACGACGCGCTTGTCGCGCCGCTCCTCGAGCCTGCCTCCCTCAGTCACGTCTACGTCGTGCGCCTCGGCGCGCAGTCAGACTGAAAGGTGTGGGCGTGCTGACCCGCACTGGGAATCCGATTCACAATCCATAATCCCGCGATGCTTCGTTGCTTTCGAGGCAGGTGCCGCTTACCCTATCTTGTCGAGTCAGGGGTTGGCTGCATGTCAAAAGATTTGAACGTGATTTTGCAGGGCTGGCCGTCAGAGCCCGGCGTCCTCCGCGCGCGGAAGTTTGTCGCCGAGGACGGGCAGCATTTCATCCAGCTGAGGGTGGATCTCGGCGTCCTGCAGATGGCCGTCGATGGTCGTCCGGATGGTGAGCGTCCCGACGGTTACGAGACAATGCTCGAAGCCGTCCGTGAGCAGATTCAGCAGTCGGGCACGCCGATTGACGACGATCAACAGGTCGCGCTCGGCCGCGAGATGCTGCAGTTCTACCGACGTCGCATCAGCCTCATGGCGCTGGCCAAGCAGGCACACAAGGCCGATGACATTGACCAGGCCGACTCCTGTTACCGTCGGGCGATCCGCGACGCCAATCACAATTTGCAGATCCTCGACCTCTTCCGTGAGCGGGGAGCCACGCCCGGCATCGAGGAGCACGAGCAATACCGTCCGTTCATCCTCATGCACCTCGCGACGTGCCGCGCCGAGCGGGCCCTCCTCCTGCACGATCCCGACCGGGCGATCGAGCACCTCAAGGCGGGCATCGCAGCCATCCGGGCCTGCCAGGAGGAATTCCGTGAGGACGCGGACGTCGGCATCGACGTCTCGCCCTTCGTGAAGGAATTGAGCCGCTTTGAACGCCGTATCCGCCAGCGGTACCGCCGCAAACGCACGCTCAACGAGCAACTGGCCGACGCCATCGCCGCGGAAAACTTCGAGCAGGCAGCCCGCATCCGCGATGCCCTGGCTGCCCGACCCCGCGACGATCACTGAGAGCGACGCGCCGAGTCAGCCACGCCAGGCGCACAGGCGGTGCCCGTTCGGGAATTGAAAAACACACCCCTCACGGTGCAGGCGCCGATGCACGCTCAAACCCGTCCTGTTCGGTTCGCTCGACGATCGCCCGCGTCCTCCGCGCGTCAGTCACCGACTCGAACTCGCCCACGAGTACCAGCGCGCCACCCCGTGCTGGCGATGTCCACCCGCTGAGCACCGCGAACTGCTGCTGCTGGACGGCGATGTGAAACCGCCCGATCAGCCGATCCCCGGCGGCGCGCCGAATCGTCGCCGTCCCCGTCACCGATCGCCACCGCCGGTGATCGCCACCGAGCGACTGCACGGCGCGCGCTTCGCCTCCGCCGACCTTGTACAGTCGCTCGCTCCCGGCCGGCATCCCGGGCAGCACCAGCGACATCTGCCAGTCGTATGCGGATGCAGGGCCCGCCAGGGAGGGGATGTGCCGTTGCAGCCCGATGCTCAGCCGCCCGTCCTTGCCGACGCAGTGAACTGCCCGGTCAAACGGGATCCGCTGCGTCAGCGGCTCGGTCGGCGGAAGATCCACGCGAAGGATCGGCACCATCTCCGCCCATCCGCCGCCGGAGCAGCCGGCAGTCGCCAGCGCGCCGGCCAGCCCGAGGATGCGAAGCGGTCTCCATCGCACGGGGCATTCTGCTTTCAGTGGGGGAGCGGAAATCGGCGGCAGAGTTCGACCACGCGCGCATGGACCTTCTCGGTGACGGCGTCGCTGCCCTCGGCCGAGAGCACCTCGTGGATCATGTCCGCCACCTGCCGCATTTCGGTCGTGCCGAGCCCGCGCGTGGTCGTCGCCGGCGTGCCGATCCGCAGCCCGGATGTCTCCGTCGGCTTGCGGTCGTCGAACGGGATCATGTTCTTGTTGACGATCAGCCCCGCCTTCTCGAGCCACGCCTCGGCCTGCTTGCCGCTGACGCTCGCGTGGGCCGGACGCAGGTCCACCAGCATCAGGTGGTTGTCCGTCCCGCCGGAGACCAGCCGGTATCCATGCCCGACCAGCGCCTTCGCCAGCGCCTGCGCGTTGTCGAGGATCTGCTGCTGGTACGTCCTGAACTCCGGCCGCAGCGCCTCGCCGAAGGCCGCCGCCTTCCCCGCGATGACGTGCATGAGCGGCCCGCCCTGGATCCCCGGGAAAATCCGCGAGTCCACCGCCTTGGCGTGCTCGGCCCGGCACATGATCATCCCGGCCCTCGGCCCGCGGAGCGTCTTGTGCGTCGTGGTCGTGACGAAGTCGCAGTGGGGGATCGGCGAGGGATGCAGGCCCACCGCAACCATCCCCGCGATGTGCGCGATGTCCGCCATCGAGTACGCGCCGACTTCGCGCGCGATCTCCGCGAACCCCGCGAAGTCGATGATCCGGGGATAGGCCGACGCACCGGTGACCATCATCTTCGGCTTGTGCTCGCGCGCCAGGCGCCGGATCTCGTCGTTATCGAGCCGCTCGGTGTTGCGATCGACGCCGTAGTGCACGACCTTGTAGAGCCGCCCGCTGAAGTTGACCTTCATCCCGTGCGTCAGGTGCCCGCCGTGCGCCAGGTCCAGTGACAGAATCGTGTCACCCGGCTCCAGGACGGCCATGTAGACGGCCATGTTGGCCTGGCTGCCCGAGTGCGGCTGCACGTTGACGTGCTCGCAGCTGAACAGCTTCCGGGCGCGCTCCCGGGCCAGTTCCTCCACCTCGTCCACGAACCGGCAGCCGCCGTAATAGCGCTTGCCCGGGTATCCTTCGGCGTACTTGTTGGTGAGCACCGATCCAACGGCCTCGAGCACCGCCCGCGACACGTGATTCTCGGATGCGATCAGTTCCAGGCAGTTGGCCTGGCGCTCCGTCTCCGCCACCAGCATCCGGTACAGGTCCGGATCCTGCTCGCGGATCGTGGGAAACAGCGACGCGCTCTCCACTGCCTTGCTGGACATCAGTCAAAACCTCGGTCTGCCGCAGAATCGTGCCCGCTTCCGGCCGAAGAAAGCGTTACTGATAGTCGCGCGAAGGGTGAAAATCAAACCTGCGATGCTCTGCCGGTTTGACACCGCCTCGGGCCCGTTCGTACGCTTCGCCGCAATGACGCCGCGCTCGCTTCTGACACCGCTGGCCGGGACATTTGTCCGAATTGTAGGATCCCCTGCATCGAGTGCGCCGAATACCGTCGGCTCCTGCCCCGCCCGGGCTCGCGCTCGCATGGTGCCCGACTCGGCGGGGCATCAGAAGAGCGGCCGGGCCGGAAGATGCCGGGCGGCACACGCCCCCCGGTGCGGTTTCACGCTCAGTGAGACTCTCATCGCGGCAGCCGTGCTCGCCATCCTGCTGACGGCCATCGCGCTGGGGCTCACGACGATCCGCACGGAGCTCAAGCGCGAGCAGACCGTCGAGGTGCTGGTCGCGCTCGACGAGGCACTCGGTGCGTACGAGGCAGCCACCGGCCAGTGGCCTCAGGTCGCGGCAGCGGGGCGCCCGCAGGGATCGGCCGATGATGAGCAGGGCAGAGCCATGCCCTCCGTGTCGTCTGCCGGGGGCGAAAGGGATGATGGAGACGCGGCGATCGCGCTCCTCGCCGAGTTGCCTGCGTCGCGGCAGGTGCTCGAACGCATACCAACCGCCGTACGGGTGCCGGTGCCCGGTCGAACGGGCGCCTGGACCGTGCGTGATGCCTGGGGCCGGCGCCTCAGGTACCTGAATCGGGAAAGCTCCTCACTCGTCGACCGTGAGGCCGTCGCCGCCAACGGGGGACGCCCGATTTTCGTCAGTCCGGGTGACGACGGCGAGTTCGGTGGGAGGGATCGCGCCGCCAGCGCAGACAATCTGCGGAGCGATGAGCTGCCGCGGCATCCGTGAACGCTTACTTGCGGAAAACTCCGTCCTCGCTCCCGACCACGAAGTGCTCGGCCACCCGCTTGAGCGTCTCCCAGCTCCGCCGGATCCGCTCCGCCTCCGGTGGCGAAATCTCCCCGTCGTCCGACACCGACCGGCTGACCTCTTCGAGCATGTCGCTGAACTCCTTGACGAGTTGCTGTGTCCCCAGGAGCAGCCCGGTGTCCACGCGCTTGCGTTCCGCGGACGGGTTCGGCACGAAGAAGCCGTCCGCTTGCTGGCAGAGCCAGTTGACCACCTCCATATCGCCCGTGAGCCTCAGAATCTCCGACAGCCGATCGAGCGGGTTCCGCGCGCCGCTGCAGTCGGGGTCCTCCGGGTCACACGGCTGGCACCACTTGTAGACCAGCGCCGGAGACAGCCGCAGTTCCGCCGCGAGGGCTTTCACGCCGATCCGGTCCGCGGCCTGCCTGAGCACTTCATACGATTCCATGCGCATCTCTCCTGGCGGAGACGGACACGGCGGCGACGCGATTCGCAGCGGGGCGGTCCGGTTTCACCACTATAATACGGAAGGATTTCCGGGGGGAGCGTCGAGGCGAGGTGCCGCAATGGTTGCTCAGGCTGCCACGCGCCACGCGTGGTTTCTGCGAAACCGTCAGTTTCTCGTGTTTCCGCCTCTGGGGGTGGCTGCGATCGCGGCCGCGATCGCGATGCGGGAAGTGAGCGCCGGCGCGGCCGGGCTCCTGTTCGTCACCGGTCTCTTCGCCTGGAGCCTCGTCGAATGGCTGCTGCACCGCGCGATGCACCTGCGTCCGTGGTCGGAGGGCATGCGCCGGTTTCAGGAAATGGCGCATCTGCGCCACCACCGCGAGCCCCACGACCTCGAGCATTCTGTTGTCCGTCTGCGCGGAAGCCTGCCGCTGGCCGCAGTCTTCTTCCTCCTCGCGCTGGCCGCGTTCAACACCCCGGGCCCCGCCCTGGTCTTCCATGCCGGGCTGATGACCGGCTACATCGCCTACGAATTCGTGCACATGGCCAGCCATGCCCGCTGGCACGCCCCCGGTCTTCGCTGGCTCATCCGCTACCACGCCCGGCACCACTATCAGAACGACCTCCGCACCTTCGGCGTGACCTCGCCCCTGTGGGACTGGGTCTTCGGAACCCTTCCGCAGAAAAAATGAAAAACCCGCGCCGACCCCGAATGTGCATGCCTGGTGGAAAAACGTAAATGCCCTGTATTCTTAGACTTACGTCGGACCTGCGGCCGTCGTCCCACTCCCGTTCTCCCCGCTTGACAGGTTTTCGAGGATCGCTATCATATGGGCGTCGGTGATAAGACGTCTGGGGAAACACCCGTTCCCATTCCGAACACGGTAGTGAAGCCCAGGCGGCCGATGGTAGTCCCACCGGGCGAGAGTAGGTGATTGCCGACACTTTTTTGTTTTTCACGAAAGCCCGCAGGGCGAAAGCCGGCGGGTTTTTTCGTGCGCGGCGGGTGATGTGGACCTCCGGCCTGATCGGGGTTCCCGGGAGGCCAGCAGCGCGATCAGGGGCGCTGGCGACCGCTCCTGCACCCGGTAGCCTTTATCTCCAGGGACGCAGACATGCACTCGATTGCGGGGCGGCTCGAAAACCTCTTCAAGGCAGCACTCCAGCGGGCCTGCGGCGAGGATGCCGCGGGCGTTGATCCGCTGATCCGCCCGGCCGGCGACGACAAATTCGGCGACTACCAGAGCAACGTCGCCATGAGCCTCGCCAAGCGCGTCGGAGCCAGGCCCCGCGACGTTGCCGCCCGGGTGGTCGAGGCCCTCCAATCCGACCCGCAGGTCGCCTCGCTGTGCGAACCCTTCGAGATCGCCGGCCCCGGCTTCATCAACATCCGCCTGCGGACCGACGTCCTCGGCAGCCTCCTCAACTCGATCCCTGCCGTCCCCGCCGAAGACGACGCCCTCGATCGCCTGGGAATCGAGCCCGACCCGGAGCCGCAGACTGTCGTCGTTGACTACTCGAGCCCCAACGTCGCCAAGCAGATGCACGTTGGCCACCTCCGCAGCACCATTATCGGCGACACGATCGCCCGCGTGCTCGAGTTCGAAGGCCACCGCGTCATCCGCCAGAATCACGTCGGCGACTGGGGGACGCAGTTTGGCATGTTGTGCGCCTACCTGAAGGAGGTTTATCCCTCCGCACTCGAGAGGCCGGGCGAGGTCCACCTGGAAGACCTCGAGGACTTCTACCGCCGCGCCACCGCACGTGACAAGGAAGATCCCGCCTTCCACGAGCGTGCCCGTGCGGAGGTCGTCGCGCTGCATCGCCACGAGCCCGCGACTCTGAAATCGTGGGAATTCATCGTCGCCGAGAGCCGGCGCCACTATGAAAGCGTCTACCGTCGCCTCGGCGTTGCCCTCCAGCGCGAGCACGAGCGCGGCGAAAGCTTCTACGCTGAACGCCTTGCGCCGCTCGTGGACGATCTCGCGCGTCAGTTTCCGCCGGGTGCTCCCGCCGGTCTGCCGCCGGCGTCCGGCGTGCCGTCGATCCGCGTCGAGGAGTCCGATGGGGCACTCTGCATCTTCCATCGCACCCAGGCCGGCGAGCCCGTGTTCAGGAATCCCGAGGGCAAGCCCGTCCCGATGATCATCCGCAAATCGGATGGCGCCTTCCTCTACGCGACCACCGATCTGGCCGCCCTCGATTTCCGCATCCGCGAGTTGGAGGCCGACCGCATCATCTACGTCACCGACGCCCGCCAGGCCATGCATTTCGAGATGCTGTTTGCCACGGTCCGGGCCGCCGGCTGGACACTCCGTCCCGCACGCTTGGAAGAGGTGCGCCTCGACCACGTCACCTTCGGCTCGATCCTCGGCGAGGACCGCAAGCCCCTCAAGACGCGCACCGGCGAGAACATCAAGCTGTCCGGCCTGCTCGACGAGGCCGTCGCCCGTGCCGAATCCCTGATCCGTGGGAACGAGGCTGACCCGGCCAAGCGCCGCGGCTTCACCGAGGATGAGATACGCGATATCGCCGAGGCGGTGGGCATCGGCGCCGTCAAGTACGCCGACCTCTCGCAGAACCGCCAGAGCGACTACGTCTTCAGCTGGGACAAGATGCTCGCGATGGAGGGCAACACCGCCCCGTACCTGATGTACGCCTACGCCCGGATCCGCTCAATCTACCGCAGGGGCCGGGAGCGCGGGGGCACCGGCTCCACGTTGAACGCACCGCTCCAACTCGCCCGGCCCGCCGAGCGCGTGCTCGGGCGCCAGATCCTGCGCTTTCCGGAGACGCTCGAAGGGGTGACCGCCGGCCTGCGGATCAATCTGCTGACCGATTACCTGTATGAGCTGGCCGGCGCGTTCATGCGCTTTTATGAGAGCTGCCCGGTGCTGGCGGCCGAGGACGAGACCGTCCGCGCCGCGCGCCTGCGCCTCTGCGATCTCACCGCCCGCACGCTCAAGGCGGGCCTGCAGATCCTGGGCATCCGCGTCGTTGAACGCATGTGATCGCCCGAAATCCGGGCGTTTCGGCCCCAACGTCCGCTATTCGACGGTCATGTTTCTCCCTGCGCTCGAATACATCGTACGTTCACCAACGAGGGAAAACACTGCCCGCGGGGAGGGCACGATGCTTCGCGAGACGCTGCGGATTGCGTTTGACGATTCCGTGCGCGGTGAAGACCGCGCTGCGGCCGCCAGCGCCATCCCCGGACTGCGTCCTCCGATCCTTCGCCGGCGGACCCTCCGGACGGCGGCCGCCCTCGGCGTTCTCGGCATCCTTTACGGCTCCCTCGCGCCCTTCGAGATCGATCCGCGCCGCACGCTCACGTGGTTTCCGGCCCTGGGCCCGCTCGACCCCGCGGATACGTTCTCGAACATCCTGATCTACATCCCGGTCGGCCTGTGCGCCTGCCTCCTGTTTCGTCGACGCGGCTCCTCACGGCTTGTCGAGTGGCTTCTCAGCCTCGGGCTCGCATTGTCCCTCAGTTATCTCTCCGAGGTCGCGCAGACCGTCCTCGCACGCCGCGTCTCGAGTTGGCACGATGTGTGGGCGAACGTGCTCGGCGCCGCCATCGGCATCCTCCTCGCCCCCATGCTCCAAAGAGCCCTCCGCAACCAGCACGCCTGGTTGTATGTCGAGTTGCGCCGTCGCCCGTTTACTGCGGCGGCTGCGGCGCTGACCGTGGCAGTCAGCTTCGCTGCGCTCGTGCCATTCGACCTGGACCCGACGCCACGACACCTCTCTCGATCGGCGACCCGGTTCTTTGCCTCGGTCACCGTGCCGCCGTGGCAGCCCGCCGGAGAGATGTCGATTTCCGGCCTGGACATGCTGGACAAGCTCACCGCCGCCGGCGCGTACTCCCTCGTGGCGTTCCTCGCTGCGCTCGCCGCTCGCGAAAGGGGCTGCGAACCGCGCGAGGCCCTCCGGTGCGCCCTCAGGCGTTCCATCCTGCTCGCCGCCGGGATCGAGGCGGCCCAGGCTCTGACCGTTTCGCACGTCGCCCATGCCTGGGACCTCCTGGCTGCGTGGTGCTGCTGCCTGGCAGGAGCCGGCCTCGCCGCGGCGTGGCTCTGCCTGCCCGAGGGCAGGTCCCTGCGGCCCGCTCCGGTCCTGAGGCTCGTGCTCGCGGTCATCTCGCTGGCGGCCGCCGTCCGAATCAGCGCCGATGCTGCTGTCGGATCCGCCGCGATACCGATGGAAAGCTGGATGCCCATGGGCGACCAGTTCCACCGCCCCTGGTCAAGCCTGATTGGCAGTTACAGCGCCGCATTCCTGCTGTACGCGCTCATCGGGGCGATCATCGTCCTGTGGCAGCGTTCGTTTCGTCGTCGACCCGTTCTGCCGCTGATCTTCACCGCCGTTCTGAGTCCGCCGACCATTGGGGCGACCCTGGCCATTGCGAGCGGCCACGGTTTCGACACCGCACACCTGCTGCTGGCCGTCCTCGCTGCAGCGGGCATCTGGAGCGTCGATCTCGCCATGTTCGGCACCCGCGGGGCCTCATCCGCGCGACTGCGGACCCCCGAATTTGCCGGACTGCCGCACGGCCGATAGAATGCTGACCCGATCTCGGGCCGTGATTCAGTCCGGCCCCGGCGGCCTGCCGAGCGATGTCCCGCCACGATACTGGCCTGGCAGTCAGCGAGATCCGCGTCGCCCGACGCAGCTTTGAGAAACCCGCTGGGATGGGAAGGCAGCCCCGCAAAAGCTGCCATGGGTCCTCTGCGCCACATGAGGTGAGCGATGTCGGAAAATGTGAAGCTGGCTGCCTGGGTCCGGGAAATGGCTGCACTTTGCCAGCCGGACAAGATCGTCTGGATCGATGGTAGTCCCGAGCAGGCTAATGCCCTTCGAAAAGAGGCAGTCGCCACCGGCGAGCTTCTCAAGCTCAATGAGAAGAAACTGCCTGGCTGCTACTACCACCGCACCGCCCGCAATGACGTCGCCCGCACCGAGCACCTGACCTACATCTGCTCGAAGGCGAAGGAGGATGCCGGCCCGACCAACAACTGGATGAGCCCCGAAGAGGGATACCGTCGCGCGGGCGAGATCTTCAAGAACTCGATGCGCGGCCGGACCATGTACGTGATCCCGTTTTCGCTCGGCCCGGTCGGCTCCGTCTTCTCCAAGATCGGCGTCGAACTCACCGACAGCATTTACGTTGTGCTCAACATGCTGATCATGGTCCGCTGCGGAAAGCCCGTCCTCGAGAAACTCGGCACGAACGGCGACTTCACCCGCTGCCTCCACAGCAAGGCCGATCTGGATGAAAAGAAACGTCTCATCCTGCATTTCCCCGAGGACGACACCATCTGGAGCGTCGGCTCCGGCTACGGCGGAAACGTGCTGCTCAGCAAGAAGTGCATGGCCCTGCGAATCGCCAGCGCCCGCTCCCGGGAGGAGGGCTGGCTCGCCGAGCACATGCTGATCCTCGGTGTCGAAAACCCCGCCGGCCGCATCGAGTACGTGGCCGCCGCCTTCCCGAGCGCCTGCGGTAAGACGAATCTCGCCATGCTCGTGCCCCCCGAGGGCCTCACGCGCAAGGGCTACCGCATCTGGACCGTCGGCGACGACATCGCCTGGATGCGTATCGACACCGATGGCGCCCTGTGGGCCGTCAATCCCGAGACCGGCTTCTTCGGCGTCGCCCCCGGCACGAATTCACGCACGAATCCCAACGCCATGGCTACCGTTCGGCGGAACACGATCTTCACCAACGTGGTGCTCCGCGAGGGCGGCACCGTCTGGTGGGAGGGGCACGACGACGACCCGCCCGCGCAGGGCACCGACTGGAAGGGTGAATCCTGGACGCCGACCACCCTCGGCCCCGACGGCAAACCGGTGCCCGGCGCGCACCCCAACTCCCGGTTTACCGCGCCGATTACCCAGTGCCCGTCGGTCAGCTACCGCATCGAGCACCACCACGGCGTGCCGATTTCGGCAATCGTTTTCGGCGGGCGCCGGGCCCGCCTCGCGCCGCTCGTCTACCAGTCGTACAGCTGGCAGCACGGCGTATTCGTCGGTGCGACCATGGCCTCCGAACGCACGGCCGCCCAATACGGCAAGCTCGGCGAGATCCGCCGCGATCCAATGGCCATGCTCCCGTTCTGCGGCTACAACATGGCCGATTACTTCCGCCACTGGCTCCAGATGGGTCAAAAGATGACCCGTCCGCCCAAGTTATTCCACGTGAACTGGTTCCGCACCGACGAAAGCGGCGATTTCCTGTGGCCCGGTTACGGCGACAATCTCCGCGTCCTCGAGTGGATCCTGGACCGCTGCCGTGGAGAGGCTGCCGCCGCGCCGACGCCCATCGGCTATGTTCCGACGCCGGACAGCCTTGACCTCACCGGCCTCGATCTCTCGCCCAATGTCATCACGGAACTGCTCCGCGTCGACAACGCGGAGTGGCAGAAGGAGTCTTCCGGCGTCCGTGAGTTCTTCCAGACCTTCGGCGATCGCCTCCCGCACGCCCTCTGGGACGAGCTCTCCTCGCTGGAGCGTCGCCTCGAAACGACCACCGGCGGCCACGGCTGATCCGCGGCAAAGTCGCCAAAAACAGCGGTGCTCCGAAACAATCGCCGGGCCCTGCGGGGGCGGCTTGTCGGATATAAGTCACACAAGATCAACCGCTTAGGTGAAATCGCCCTGCGGAGATCTCCGCGGATGAAAGCATGCCAGCGGACGAAATGCCCCTGTCCGTGTTATGATGGGCATTCGGGCTGCAGTTCATGTCTTCGAGGGAGGTTACGCATGGCGAAGCGCGACTTCAGGACAACGTCGCCCGGCCGGGCGTTTACGCTGATCGAGGTGCTGGTCGTTGTCGCGATCATCGCCCTCCTGGTGGCGATTCTGCTCCCTTCGCTGGTGAGAGCCCGCGAGCAGGCGCGCAGCGCACAGTGCCAGTCCAACCTCCGCCAGCTCGCCAGCGCGACCCTGATGTATGTCACCGATTCGAAGTCATTTCTTCCCGGCCCACTCCACCCGATGGTGTTTCGCGAGACGTACGATTCGTTCTTCCGCGACCGAGATGCCGATTCGGCGACCTCCGCCGCCGGCTACTACCGTCGTGCACACCTCGTGCACTACGTCCGCAAGTACTTCAGCGAAAAATCCCGGAGTGCAAACCTGACGGATCGCATCTCGACCTGCCCGACGGCCGAAGCGCTCATGAGCCGCAACATCAAGGACATGATGGCCTCGGGCGCGTGGACCGGTTACTCCGGCTATCGCCCGTTCCACTACGTGATCAACAGTTCCAAGGTCGGGAAGACCGACACGATGCTCAACATCGCGAGCGAAGGCCCGCCGTATCACGGGACGAAGCCGCCGTTTTATTTCGGCGTCATCTATCACGGCTACACCTGGGACCAGTGGGCCAAGCCCGTGTCCAACGGGCGATCGCAGTTCGACATCGACCAGGGTCTCAAGCCCGGTGAGCGGGTCCAGAAGCAGATCGACCGCATCGACCGCCCCAGCGACGAGTGGATGGCCGCCGACGCCTGGTACGGCGAGGTCAAGCTGAAGCTCCAGCTCAAGCCCGCGGGCACCTGGCCCTATCTGCAGGGTAACAACAGCTCGCTCTCGCCGGGCGGTTTCATGATGATTCCCAACTACGCGTTCCACAGCACCACCCGCAGCTACGCCCTGACCATTGACAACGCCAAGGCCGATATCAAGCAGGGCTCCGCCCGGTTTACCGAGGGCCGAACCAATGCCGCCCGCATGGACGGGCGCGTGGACAGCGTGCGTGAGTGGAAGGGCGCGGGGAATCCCTGCATGCAGGGTGACCTGACCTGTGGTGACAACTGACCGGCCGGGAGCTGCTGCCTCACATCCCGCAGCCTTGCCGATTCCTCTGAAACACGCCCCGAGGTGCCGATGGACTGCGGCCCCTGCGCTGGTTTCCGGACCGCAGGGCCGTCACTCTGCCCCCTGCGGCGGGAAAACGCTGGCCCTTTCCATTATGATAAGGCCAGCGGTGTCTGTGGAAAACATCGAAGCCGCGACACGTCAATGGGAGGTACATGATGCGCATCAGAATTCCGGGGATAGCAGTCCCCGGGTCACGGGGGTTCACACTGATCGAGGTGCTGGTCGTCGTCGCGATCATTGCGCTGCTGGTGGCCATCCTCATGCCTTCCCTGACCGCGGCCCGCGAATCCGCGCGCTCGGCCCAGTGTCTGTCAAATCTGAAGGAACTGGCGCGCGGCGTGCAGATGTACGCCGTGGATGCCAGGTCACGCCTGCCCGGTCCCATCCACCCCGGGCTCTACCAGGACTCCTATTCGCTGCGCCAGCAGGAGGCCGCCAACCCGGCTCGCGTCTTCTGGCGCGCTCACCTGCCGTATTACATCAGCCGCTATTTCGACCAGTCGCGCCAGGCGCGCAATGCGGACAAGCTCTCGACGTGTCCGACCCACCAGGCGATCATGAAGCGCAAGATCACGGAGTTTCCGAGCGTCTATCAGAACTACCGTCCGTTCCACTACGTCGTGAACAGTATCCTCGGCCAGAACGTGAAGGGCCGCTTCCCCTACCACGGCACCCGCCCATGGTTCTGGTTCGGGCAGATCTACCACGGCGACACGTTCAATAACCAGAACGCCTCGACGGACTACTACCATCCCGCCTATCGGGGCTGGACGATGGCGCAGCGCCGCCCCAAGACGATCGAATCCGTCCCCAACGCCGGCGCCGAGTGGATGCTGGCGGATGTCTGGTACTGGGAGACCAGCGGCGCTCACCCCGCCGGCACCTGGCCCTACCAGACCACCGGCGACGGCTCCATCCAGGTGGGAGGCATGGCCCTTGTGCCGCCGTACGCGTTCCACAATACCGCCAAGAGCTATTCCTCCCAGTTGGGGCTGGATACAAAGCTGAGCACGCCCCGTCTGTCGGAGGGCCGGACGAACGCCGCTTTCATGGACGGGCATGCGGCCGGTATCCGTGGATGGAAGGGCACTGCCAATCCCTGCATCCCGGTCAACTCGACCGACAACTGCGAAAAGTGAGTCCGCGCGCCTCGCTTGAAAAACAGCCTGCTCGCCCTGATCATGCTGCGCAGGCTGGCAGCCGGGTCGGTTCCGCCGGTCTTCGGACGCGGTCAGTTCGCGGCCGTGATTCCGCTTGACATGTCTCGAGCGTCTGTCTGTGTGCCGTCGAGGAGGCCCGCGTGCGCGACAGCAGCAACAGCATTGATCCGCTCCTCGCCTGCCCCCGGGAAAACTGGGGATCCCGGCTCGGCGTGATCCTGGCCGTGGCCGGTTCGGCGGTAGGTCTGGGCAATTTCCTCCGCTTCCCCGGCCAGGCGGCGCTCAACGGCGGCGGGGTCTTCATGATCCCGTACTTCGTCTCGCTGATCCTGCTCGGGATCCCGATTTGCTGGCTCGAGTGGACCATCGGCCGCTACGGCGGCACGAAGGGCTTCAACAGCGCGCCCGGCATATTCGCCGTGCTCTGGCGGCATCCGGTGAGCAAGTACTTCGGCGCGCTCGCCCTCATCGTGCCCGTCGGCATTTACATGTACTACGTCTATATCGAGGCGTGGTGTCTCGCGTACGCGTGGGACTATCTCACCGGGCGCATGGCGGAGTACCCGCGGGACGTCGTCTCCTACAAGACGCACTTCGTCCGCTTCGTCGGGATGGAGTACAACGGCTTCCTCTTGCGTGAGCAGGGCAACGAGAACCGCATGCTCGGCCTGCAGGAAAGCGTTGTCTTCCTCGCCATCGTGTTCGTCATCAACTTCATTTTCATCTACCGCGGCCTGACCAAGGGCATCGAACTTTTCTGCAAGTTCGCGATGCCGACGCTCATCCTGTTCGCCGTGATCGTGCTCGTCCGGGTGCTCACGCTGGGCACCCCGGACCCTGCCCGCCCGGAAGCCAACATCAACAATGCCCTCGGCTTCATGTGGAACCCCAAGACCGCACCGGGAGAGAGTATCTGGACGCCGCTCCGGAACCCGCAGATCTGGCTCGCCGCCGCCGGCCAGATCTTCTTTACGCTCTCCGTCGGTTTCGGCATCATCCTCAATTACGCCAGCTACCTGCGCCGCGAGGACGACGTTGTACTCTCCGGCCTCACCGCCACCTCGACGAACGAGTTCTGCGAGGTCTGCCTCGGCGGCCTGATCACGATTCCCGCCGCGTACATGTTCCTCGCCCCGACTGACCTCACGCCGGACGTGCTCAAGTCCGGTTTTCAGCTCGGTTTCATGGCCCTGCCGGCCGTCTTTGCACGGATGCCCGCCGGCGATCTGTTCGGCGCACTCTGGTTCTTCATGCTCTTCGCGGCCGCGATCACGAGCTCGCTCAGTATGCTGCAGCCGGCGATCGCCTTCTTCGAAGAGGGATTCGGGATGGGACGCCGGCTGTCCGTAACCTGCCTGGGCCTCATCACCGCTACGGGCGGGCTGCTCGTTGTTTATTTCTCGAAGGACCTGATCGCCCTGGATGTTCTGGACTTCTGGGTCGGAACGGTCTGCATCTTCCTGCTCGCGACGATCCAGGTGCTGGTCGTCGGATGGGCCTTCGGCATCGGGCGGGCCCGCGAAGAGGCCCTGCGGGGCGCCGCCTTCCGTGTGCCGGAGATCTTCTGGTTCGTCCTCAAATACGTTTCTCCGCTGTACCTGCTGATTATCTTCGTAGCGTGGTGCTGGCAGAATGTGCCCGCCTACTTCCGGGGTGTCGCCTCCATGAACAGCGACGACCGGGGGACGGTGCTGCTGATGCTCGCCTTCATCCTGCTGCTGCTGATTTTCTTTAGTCTGCTGGTGAACCTGGCCGCCAAGAACTGGCGCGCCCAGGGCCGCCTGCCTGGCCACGATGGCGAGCAGGGTTTCCCCGTGAAGGCGACCTCTCGTCAGGAGGACAGACCATGACCCCGGCGGGCTGGGCCTTCATGCTGCTCTCGTGCGGCTTCGTGGTCGCGCTGACCGCCTTCTGCTATTACAGAGTCCTCGTCACGCCCCGCGAGACCGAACACATGCACGCACCGCTCGAGATCAACACCCACGACAAGGACACGTGACGGCTCGACCGTGGAGCGAATGCCGCCGCAATGCCTCCGCCCCCATGCGCAGCGCCCACCCGGCATCTCTCCCGCGTACCGGCGGGTGTCGCGCCTCTTCGCCTCACCCGCTCCGTTTCTCGTTCGCGCCCACAGATCACCCCTGGTGTTGGTGGTGACAGGAGGGTCTCCCATGGCCACGCAACGCAAACGCGGGCCTCACATTCAAACGTTCCCAGGCGGCTCTTTACGTCGCTCCATTCTCACCCTTGCGGCTTTTCCGAGTCTCTCATCGTCCTGCCTCGCTCCCGCGCCAACCTGTACCCGTGCGTACTCGCAAAGCGCAGGACGAAGCCATCTGCCCAACCTCCGGCCGCAGGGTCCCTCCACCCTTGCAGATCGGAAATGCAATACGAAGCCACGGTGCCGCTCCGCCTTTGAGTGTCCGGCTACGGAGCGCTGCCGGATGAAGCTGTCACTGAACATTTTGTGCTGTTTGACGGCGGAGCGACAGGCCGATAAGGTGCTGAACGCAGACGTTCCCGGTGCGGGACGTCTCGGGCGCGCAGTCGAGGGGACCCGGTTCGCCTCCATGCCTTGCTGCACGATCATCCGCCGACGCGCCAGGGAAGGCTCCCATACAGCCCATACAAGACAGGATGAGAATCCATGCGCATCGCTCTCGTGAACCCGGTAGCACGACGCTGCCAGGGGTATCACACGATCGGCAGCAAGATCCCGCAACTCGGCCTCCAGGTGCTTGCGCGGCTGACGCCCGCGCCGCACACCTCCGAAATCATTGACGAGATCTTCGGGTTCGAGGTCAGCGACACCCAGATCCGCCGGGGACGTTTTGACCTCGTGGGCGTGACCAGCTATTCCAGCGGCGCCACCCGAGCGTACGAAATCGCCGCCCAGTGCCGGCGCGAAGGCATCCCCTGCATCATGGGCGGTCCGCACGCCTCCGCCATGCCGGACGAGGCCGCCAGGTACTTCGATTCGGTCGCGGTGGGGGAGTGTGACGACCTGTGGCCGCAGATCATCGCCGACGCCGAGGCCGGTCGGCTCAAGGCGCGTTACGACGGGAGCCTGGCCGATATCGCGAAACCCGGCGTCGGCCGCGCGCGGCAGGAACTGCAGCCGATCGGCCACAGCTACGACGTGTCGAGCCTGCAGACCTCGCGCGGCTGCCCGGTCGGGTGCGAGTACTGCAGCGTCACCAACTTCAACGGCGCCCCGATTCGGCGGCGCGACATGGATGACATCATCGACGAGTGGAACACAACCCCCCGGCGCTTCATCTTCGTCACCGACGATAACTTCTTCGGCGTCGGCCCGAAGCACGCCGAATGGGCCAAGGAACTGCTGCGGCAGATCATCCAGCGCGGCAGGAAGCGTCTCTGGTTCAGCCAGACGACAATCAATATGGGCGAGGACGCCGAGGGACTGAGGCTTGCCTACAAGGCGGGCTGCCGCGGGATGCTGATCGGCTTCGAGACCTTCAACCGCGAGAGTCTGAAGGAATACCACAAGGG
>CAZJTF010000104.1:0-19423 GCA_964548565.1 uncultured Planctomycetales bacterium
GGGTCATCGGCGGCGACGGGGCGATGATGGATATCGGATTCCAGTCGCTCTCCCGGATGCTCATGAGCGGCATGGACATCAAGGTCATCGTGCTCGACACGCAGGTCTACTCGAACACCGGCGGCCAGGCCTCGACCTCCACGTTCATGGGCCAGAACACGAAGATGAGCGTTCACGGGAAGGAAATTGCCGGCAAGACCGAGCGCCGCAAGGAACTCGCCCAGATCGTGATGGCGCATCCCGACGTGTTCGTCGCCCAGACGACGGCCGTGCACGTGAATCACTTCTACAAGGCGATTCTCCGCGCCAACGAGTACAGGGGGCCGGCCGTCATCATCTGCTACACAACGTGCCAGCCGGAGCATGGCGTGGGCGATCACCTGGCGGGTGAGCGGGCGCGCCTGGCGGTTGACTCGCGCACGTTCCCGCTCATCAGCTACGATCCCGAGGCCGGCGATCGGCTGCGCGACCGCCTCAGCCTGAAGGGCAATCCGACGCCCGAAAAGGACTGGTATATCAACCCGAAAAGCGGTGAGCGCGTGGATTTCGTGGCCTTCGCCCGCGGCGAGGGGCGGTTCGAGAAGCATTTTGGTGCAGACGGCAGCCCCTCCGCCGCCCTGCTCACCGCCAACGAGGACCGCCGCCGCAATTGGCGGCTCCTCCAGGAACTCGCCGGCATCGAACCCGAATCGGCAGGCCGGGGCAACTCAGAACCGAACATCTGAGCCGGCATGGCCACGCCAGCATCGGCGATCGGGATCGTTCATCGAAAATGCCCGGAGCCGCTCCGGCACAACTGCCGAAGCGGCTCTGATATGTCGAGCAAACGCAAACACCCGCGGTGTGCGGTTAATGATGGTTGGGCTGTCGGAGCATCATGCGGCTGTCCGCCACCGAGCAGCCCTGCCCGGCCGGATGCACGATCAGCGGGTTGATGTCGAGTTCTGAAATCTCCGGATGGCTGCACACCATCGTGGAGAGCCGCAGCAGCGTGTCCACGATCGCGTCCACGTCCGCCTTGGGCTGCCCGCGGAAGCCGTCGAGCACCTGGAATGATCGGATCTGCCGGACCATGCGTTCGGCCGAGATCTGCCACATCGGGGCAAGCCGGAACGAGACGTCCTTGAGCACCTCGACCATCGTGCCGCCAAGCCCGAACATCATGAGCGGCCCGAAGCGCGCATCGCGGCTGGCCCCCAGGATCACCTCGACGCCCTTCGCCGCCATCTCCTCGATGAGCACGCCATCGATTTTCGCGTTCGGCACGTGCTTTTTCACGTTCGCGTGGATGCGATCGTAGGCGGCCCGCGCCTCGTCCGGTCCGTTGATGTTCAGCAGCACGCCGCCCGCATCAAACTTGTGCACGACGTCGGCCGACATGACCTTCAGGACGACGGGGCGCTCGATCGATTTGGCGATCTTTGCCGCCTCGTCCGCATTGTGCGCCGTCCCGCTCTTGAGCAGCGGCAGCCCGTAGCAGGCGAAGACTTCGCGGCACTCAGCCTGCGTCAGGTAGCGCTGCTTGTGGCCGTCCAGGTAGCCGGTGATCACTTCCTTCGCGCGGTCGATCTTCAGCCCGTTGTGTCGCAGCACCTCGCGCCGGGGGATTTCCCGGAGCGTCGCCATGCGGATCGAGTCGGCCAGGGCCTTCACGCCGTCTTCCGGCAGGTGATAGTTGGGAACGTCGTGCTCGCGGAGGTACTGGACGCCCGGGGCGACGTCGCGGGCGCCCATGAACGAGCAGACGACCGGCTTGCCGATCCCCTTGATCGCCTCGGGGATCACCATGGCCGTCTCTTTCGGCTCCGTCATCGACTGGGGCGTCAGGATGACGATGCCCATGTCCACGCCGGGGTCGCTCATGACCGTCCGCACGGCCGCCTCGTAACGATCCGCGCGGGCGTCCCCGATCACGTCCACCGGGTTGCGCAGCGAGGCCGCCGCCGGCAGCGCGGATTTCAGCTCCGTCCGGCTTTCCTCGCTGATCTCCGCCAGCTTGAGCCCGTAGCGCACGGCCGCATCCGTCGTCATAATGCCGGGGCCGCCGGCGTTCGTGATGATGGCGATGCGATTGCCCTTCGGCATGGGCTGCGTCGCGTAGAGCAGGGCACAGTCGAACAACTCGGCGATCGTGTCCACCCGCTGCACGCCGCTCTGGATCAGCAGCGCGTCGTACACGGAATCGGAACCTGCCAGCGAACCGGTGTGGCTGCTCACCGCCCGCGCGCCCTCCGCGGACCGCCCGGACTTCAGGCACAGCATCGGCTTGCCCGTCTCCCAGAAGATCTCGCGCGCCGTCTCGACGAACCGGCGCCCGTCCGTGACGTCCTCGAGGTACATCGCGATCACGGAGGTCTTCTCGTCCTTGGCCGCGTACGAGAGCAGCTCGACCTCGCTGATGTCCGCCTTGTTGCCGAAGCTGACGAACTTGCTGAAGCCGATCCCCCGCTCCTCCGCGTAGTCGAGGACCGAGGCGCACAGCGCGCCGCTCTGCGAGATGAATGCGACCCGCCCTTCGTCCGGCATCTTCCGGCCGAAAGCGCCGTTCATGCGAATCGCCGGATCCGTGTTGATGACGCCCAGGCAGTTCGGCCCGATCAGCGGGACGCCCGCTGCCCGGACCGTGTCGCGAAGCTGCAGTTCGAGTGCCGCACCCTCCGCGCCGACCTCCTTGAAGCCGGCCGAGATCACCACCAGGCCCTTGACGCCTGCGCGGATCGCCTCCTCGATGGTGGGCAGCACCGCTTTGGCCGGTACGATGATGATTGCCTGCTCGACCCGCGCGGGAATGTCGGAAACCGACTTGAATGCGTGCACGCCCATCACGTGCGGCGCCTTCGGATTCACCGGGTAGACCGGCCCGTTGAACCCAGACAGCAGCAAATTCCGGAAAATATCGTTGCCGGCCGTTCCGGGCCGGGTCGATGCGCCAATCACGGCGATCGATTTCGGGCTGAAGATCGCGTCCAGTTTAGACAGGGGCATAGTGCTCATGAGGTCAGTCTCCAGTTGCTCACTCGGGGTCAAGTTGACCGGAATGCGGCAGTAAGGCTTGATTCAGCTTGAACTTATGATGCAACCACCGTAGCAGGTACCGAACTACCCAAACGGAAGGGCAGATTTTAAAGGAGTGGTATCCTAACGCGTGGCGCACCGTGCCGCAACGGGGCGAATGCCTACCCCGAGGGTGTGCGTCACTGCGGAGCGAGCCGCGCGCCGTGCCCCCCAAGGCGTGCGAGCGTTCCCAAAAACCCCACGAAAACGGGAGGATCGGAGTTGCCCCGCCGATCACTGCTTCGTGGGCGGCTGGAGGCCTTTGATGGGAATCCAGTGGAAGGGAAACGCCGGCACTCCCTCGTTCTTCGGCCCGCGCACCTTCTCGAATCGCGTGTGCATGTCCGCGTAGATGAAGTTGTTTCCGACCCGGTGATGGACCTCGAGCAGCCGTGCCCCATCGATGCCGGGATCCTCGTCCTCATCAAAATCCCAGAATACTTCCTCGGGATAGTGAATCCCGTCGTTCCCGGTCTCGGTCAGCATGACGACGTCGGCCGCCCGGGCCACCTGGGTCGTTTTTCGCAGTTCGTCTATCGAGGCGTAGCTCTTGCCCTGGCGGGCGAGGTCATTGTCGCGCAGCAAGGTCGCCAGCATACCGTTCATCCCGTAGCTGATGCGGTAGTTCGTCCGCACCAGGTTGCCGCCGACCCGCTGGGGAACATTCCACGTGCGGTGGCGCACCGCGTCGTCAGGGCAGCGGTAGAATTCGACCGTCTGGTCCACGCCGCCGGTTGTCGCTTCCCGGCCCTGAAACTTCTTGCCTCCGCTGACCACCTGGACGTACGGCCGCGAGACCTCGGCCCAGACGCCTCCCGCCGGGTAGTAGTCGCGGTTGGCCTGCGCGTAGTAGAGAACGGCCTGTCCCGACGTGCGCAGGTTCGTCGAGCAGAGGACCGTCCGGGCCTGACGGCGCGCGTTACTCAGCGCCGGCAGCAGGATCGCCACCAGCAGCGCGATCACGGCAACCACGACAAGCACCTCGATCAATGTGAAGGCCCGTCGGGTGGTATGCGGACACGTCACGTTGGAGAACGAAACGCGACCCATCAGAACACCTGCTTTTTCTGTCAAATCGCGAGACATGCACCGGACCCGCGCCGACTTGCCAGGCGCGCGAGTCCGCTCCGGCCCCGGAGACACACCTCATTGTACCGGCCATGTTAACGCAAGCAAGCTTTTTCTGTTAACCATTCCCGCCCATCTGTCGTGCCCCGATGCCGCGCCTCGCTCCGAATCGTTGCCGCTCGGCCGGGTCGACAGACGCGTCGCTGTTGTGCGGCGCGCGGGAAGCGTTCGTACCGCAACCGCGTTTTGAGGATCTGGAGAGCACCGACACGCCTGTGGCACGTGCTGCCCGCCTCGCGCGCGTCGCTCGCGTGCCATGCGTTTGCATCCCCATCGCTTCCCGGCTACGATCCGCAACTCGGCCGCGCGACGGAACTTAGGCCTGCGGCGGCCTTCCCTGGGATCCCACGACAGCAGACACACGCAAATGAGTCATTCCCAACAGGTTGAAGACCGTATCGCCCGGGTCCGGCAGCTCCGCGAACTCGGAATCGACCCGTATGGCCAACGGTTCCAGAACGTCCGTCGGGTCGCCGACGTCCGTGCACAAGGCGACGCGCTGAACCTCGAGTCCGGCACGACCTCCCAGGATGTCAACGTCCGCGTCGCGGGCCGTGTCATGCTCCACCGCCCCACCGGCAAGCTGATCTTCATGACGATCCGCGACGGCAGCGGCGACATCCAGGTGGCGGTGAGCAAGGCGGCCGTCCCGGAGCGTGATTTCACCGTTGCCAGCAAGCTTCTCAATCTTGGTGACATCATCGGCATCGATGGCCCACTGGGACGCACGAAGACCGGCGAGCTCACCGTCTGGGCGACGTCCCTCACGTTCCTCTGCAAGGCCGTCGAGCCCCCGCCCGAAAAGTGGCACGGCCTTAAGGACATCGACCTGCGCTACCGGCGTCGCTACGTCGACCTCTTCACCAACACCGAGGTCCGCGAGACGTTCAAGAAGCGCAGTATGATCATCGACGCGGTACGGCGCTGCCTGGTGGATCGCGACTACTTCGAGGTCGAGACGCCGGTTCTGCAGCCGATTTACGGCGGAGCAGCCGCCCGCCCCTTCACGACACACCACAACACGCTGGACATGAAGCTGTTCCTGCGGATCAGCCCCGAGCTGTATCTGAAGCGGCTGCTCGTCGGCGGGATGGAGCGGGTGTTCGAGTTCTCCCGCAATTTTCGCAACGAAGGCATCGACACGCAGCATAACCCGGAGTTCACGCTTCTCGAGCTGTACCAGGCCTACGGCGATTACCACGACATGATGGATATCACCGAGGCGATGGTATCGGCCGCCGTCGAGCGGATCGGCGGCGGGTACAAGCGCCCGTTCCGAGAGCACGAGATCGACTTCACGCCCCCGTGGCCGCGGCGGTCGTATGCCGAGCTCCTCGAACAGTGCGCTGGCGTTTCCATGAAAGATATGGCCGCGGTTCGACAAAAGGCTCAGGAACTCGTCGAGGCGGGCGAGATCAAGCTCGACGTCAAGTCGGCCGCCGACGCGATCGTCGTGAGCGAAGTATTCGAGGCCACCGTCGAGCCCCGGTTGATTCAGCCGACATTCGTGCTGGATTACCCGGCGCCGATCTGCCCCCTCACCCGCCGCAAGCCCGATGACCCGTCCATCGCGCTGCGGTTCGAGGCCTTCGTGGCCGGCATGGAAATCGGCAACGCCTACACCGAGCTGAACGACCCGGCCGTCCAGGAGGAGAACTTCCGCTGCACGCTCGCGGGTGAGAAACGCGACGAGACGATGGCGGTGATGGACGACGACTTCCTGCTCGCCCTCCGGTACGGCATGCCGCCCGCCGGCGGGCTCGGCGTGGGGATCGATCGCCTGGTGATGCTGCTGACGAACTCGGCCAGCATCCGTGACGTGATCCTCTTCCCGCTGCAGCGCCTGCGGGCGGAACAGCAGGAGGAGACCACGGACGAACTGCTGGAACGGGGGGACGTACCAGACGCAGAGTGAGCCGCTTCGCGGCTTACCCTGCAGGTGCGACGTGAGAACTTCGAAGTGAGAAGCCGAGGAACTCGAAGAGAGGTATACAGGATCGCGTCCGCTTCCCAGTTCGCCGATCCAGAGTGAGCCGTTGAGCGATTTCCTCTGCAGGTGCGACGAGATGACACGAATGAGAACGAGCGCCGCGGAACTCTGCTTGCGGCTTCTCACTTCTCACTTCTCACTTCATCACGGATGATGCATGTATAAGCTGTTTCTCTGCCTCCGCTATCTCCGAAAACGGCGCATCGCCTTCTTCGCCGTGATCGCGGTCTGCCTCTGCGTGGCGATGGTCCTCATCGTCGTCAGCGTCATGGGCGGCTTCCTCCAGATGGTCAAGGATCGCTCCCGCGGCATGCTCGGCGACCTGATCGTGGAGAACGGCGCGCTCCAGGGGTTCCCCTACTACGAAGACCTCATCGACGAGATCAAGACGAAGTTCTCCGATCGCGTCACCGAAGCCACGCCGGTCATCATCAGCTACGGCGTGCTGCGCTTCCCCGAAGACCAGATCACCAAGCCCGTGCAGATTGTCGGCATCCGACTCGGCGAGACTTACCGGGTGAACGACTTCAAGAGCGGCCTGTTTTACGAGACCTATTACCCCGGCACGACGACCTTCGCCGAGCAGGGCGAACCGCGTTACGGCCTCAATGCCGAGGGCGAATTCCTGCTGCCCGGGGACCTGGAGGCCGCCCGCCGGGAGTGGCAGTCCAAGGTCCCCAAAACAGACGTCAACGACGCCTGGCGGGCGACGCGTCGCCTGTTCGTCCGCCAAGGCAACCCGTACAAACGCGCTCTCAACCGCGGTGAAATCCCGCCGGAGCTTCGTGCCGAATTCAACCGCCACGATCATCCGCTGCCGCCCGGCGCCACTGTCGAACAGGCGGAACGCGGCAGGAAATGGGTCATCCGGGGAGGCGAAGGCCTGATCGTCCTCGAGGCGGTCGAGGGCAGGTTGATCATCTCGCACGCGCAGTACACCGGCCCGGGCTTTTACCTGCCGATCCCGGTGACCGAGGAGAACCACAGCACGCTCGCCCCCTTCTACATGGAGCCGAAACTCCCCGGCATCATCATCGGCACGGACATCTGCGCGAAACGCAAGTCGAGCGGCGGCTACGACCGGTACTATCACCGCGGCTCGAAAGTGCAGCTCACGTTCGTGCCCATCACCGAGACCGGGCGCTTGACCGACGCCACGGGCATGCCCAGCAAGCTGTTCCGGTACACGGATGACTCGCGCACCGGCGTTTACGACATCGATTCGACCAGCGTCTACGTGGATTTCGACCTCGCCCAGCAGATTCTGCGAATGGACCGCCAGCAACTCTCCGAGGAGTCCGGTGGCGGCTTCGTCCCGCCCCGCAGCACGCAGATCCAGATCAAGCTCAAGCCCGGCGTCGATCCGCATGTCGTACGTGATGAGATCCAGCAGGTATGGAGCCGCATCCGCGACCGCCACATCGCCGACAGCCGCGCACCGGAGCTGATTGAGCGCGTCAGCGTCGTCACCTGGGAGGAAAAACAGGCCAAATTCATCGGTGCCGTTGAAAACGAGAAGATCCTGGTCACCACGCTCTTCGGCGTCATCAGCGTCGTGGCCGTCTTCCTGGTCGGCTGCATCTTCTACATGATCGTGCAGCAGAAGACCCGCGACATCGGCATCGTCAAGAGCGTCGGTGCGACCTCGATGGGGGTGGCGAACATCTTCCTCTCGTACGGAGCGGCCGTCGGCGTCGTCGGCGGCGCGATCGGCGTGGTGCTCGGCGCGGTGTTCGTGTGGTACATCAACGACATCCAGGATGTTCTGCGGGCGATCAACCCGAGCCTGCAAGTCTGGAACCCGGAGGTCTACGCCTTCGACCGCATCCCCAATACCGTCGTGATGTGGGACGTCGTCTGGATTTACATCGTTGCGATCATCGCGTCGATGGTCGGGTCTCTGATCGCCGCGTGGCGGGCGGCCCGCATCTGGCCGGTGGAGGCGCTCCGCTATGAGTAAAGGACGCGAGATGGCCACCGCCGAGGCCCCTGCCGCCGCCTCGCCCGCCCGGCAGGTGATCCTCCAGGCCGAGAACGTCCATAAGACGTACCAACTCGGACGCACCTCGCTCAAGGTGCTCAAGGGTTGCTCCCTGTCCGTCGGACGCGGCGAGTTCGTTGCGATCATGGGCAGCTCGGGCAGCGGCAAGAGCACGCTGTTGCACCTGCTGGGCGCCCTCGACATTCCCGACATGGGCACGGTCCGGTTCGAGGGGCGCGACGTCTTCGCCGCCTCCGATGCCGCCCGCGACCGCCTCCGCAACGCGACGTTCGGGTTCGTCTTCCAGTTTTATCATCTGCTTCCCGAACTGACGGTCTTGGAAAACGTGCTGATCCCGTGCATGGTGGCCAGTTCCGTCGTCGGCTGGCTCAAACGCCGCGCCGATTACCGGAAGACCGCCGTTTCGCTGCTGGAGCGTGTCGGCCTGGGCCAGCGCCTCCGGCACCGCCCCAACGAATTATCGGGCGGAGAACGCCAGCGCGTGGCCATCGCCCGGGCTCTCGCCAATCAGCCCCGCGTCTTGCTTGCCGATGAGCCCACCGGTAATCTGGACGAGTCCACCGGCCGGGAGATCCTGGGCGTCCTCAAGACGCTGAACCAGGACGGTCAGACGATCGTCATGGTCACCCATGATCCGCAGGTGGCGGCTTCGGCCCATCGCATCGTTGCTCTCGCGGATGGCAGGATTGTGACGCGCAAGGCGTGACGGCGCGTCGACTCCGCCCCGATGGAATCATGGGTAATCGGCATGAACTTCAACCGCACGAACGAATTCGCACCGCGGCCCGACCTCAAGATCTGGCTCAACGGCCGGCTCGTCGCCGCTGCCGACGCCGCGATCAGCGTGTTTGACCATGGTCTGCTCTACGGCGACGGTGTCTTCGAGGGGCTCCGCACCTACGGCGGGCGCGTCTTCCGGTTGAACGCCCACCTCGAACGGCTCGAGCACTCCGCGCGGGCCATCCGCCTCGAACTGCCCATGACGCGCGAGGAGTTCATCACCGCCACGTACGATGCCGTCAAGGCGAACAGCATCATCGACGGCTACATCCGCCTGGTGGTCACCCGCGGCGTGGGCTACCTGGGCTTGAGTCCCAAACGCACTGCCATGCCGTCCGTCTTCATCATCGCCGATCAGATCGAGCTCTATCCGAAGGAGCTCTATGAGCAGGGCATGGCGATCATCAGCTCGAGCGTCGTGCGGAATCACCCCAACGCGATTTCACCACGCATCAAGAGCTTGAATTACCTCAACAACATCCTGGCCAAGATCGAGGCGCTCGACGCCGGCGTGCAGGAAGCCATCATGTACAACCACCTGGGGTACGTGGCCGAATGCACGGGCGACAACATCTTCCTGATCCGTGACGGCGAGGTGCAGACGCCGCCCATCACGGCCGGCCTGCTTCAGGGCATCACCCGCGCCACGGTCATTGAGCTGATCGAACGCCGGCGCATGAAATTGCGCGAGATGGAACTCACGCGGCACGACCTCTACGTGGCCGACGAGTGCTTCCTCACCGGAAGCGCCGCCGAGGTCATTCCCGTCACGACGATTGACGGCCGCCCGATCGGCACCGGCCAGCCCGGGCCCCTGACGCGACAGCTCATCGCCGACTTCCGCGAACTCGTCAAACGCGGGGAGTAGATGCGCAGGCGAGCGGATTCGATCTTCAAGCGGCAACATCTGCGACCTTCCCAGCTTCGGACGGTGGCCGACAGAAGATGGGGCGATGCATGCTGTCTGCGAGACACCCATCGCAATGAGCGGGCAAATGGTGCGATGTATCTCGGCGGCTTCGTGGTCGAGTGCCTGCTGAAGGCCCTACTGCTCGAGAAACATCCCTAGCTGCAAACGTCGCAGAAGCGATCGCGCTGGACGCGAAAAGAGGAAGAGCTGTGGAGTCTATGTTACCGCTGGCATGACCTGACTGAACTGCTCTCGCATCTTCCTGAGCTGGTGTCGCGGCTTCTGATCATCGAGCCGCGGGGCCCGGGGCGCTTGAGGCGTCAGCTCGAGCAGATCTGCCAGGAGTGGACGATCTTTGCTCGCTATGCACCCCGAATGGCTACAATAGCGCAAGCCAGCGAGTTCCTGAACAGGATTGAGGAAATCAGACCATGGCTGCAGCAAAACCTCCCGCATTCGTGAGGCGCGTTCAGGACGCTATCAAGGCTGTGGCCACAGCGGGCATTCCAGCGCGCGTGGCGTCCGAACCGATTCGCGGAACAAAGCTCGTTCGTTTCGCGGTCCTGTCCTCGAAGTTTGAGCCGCTGACGCACAGCGAGCGCCAGGGCATCGTTTGGCGTATTGTGGAACGGGCGCTTCCCCCGAACGAGCAGCTTCTGATCAGCGGCATCATGACTCTGACTCCGGAGGAGGCCGGCGAAGTGCCGACCACAAACAGTACGCGTGTCGCAAAGCGCATCTGAGCAAGATGCGCTCGATTGACCGCATGTTGGAGGGCCACGTGAACTTCCTCAAGCGTCTGTCCGAAACACCGGGCGTTCCTGGTCGTGAAGAACGCGTGCGGGCCGTCATCGAGGAGGAGATCAAGGGCCTCTTCGACGAGCAGCGGCTGGATGCGGTCGGAAACCTGATCTGCCGGCGCAAGCCGCGTGGCAAGGGCGACGGGCGCAAGGTCCTGATCGCGTGTCACATCGATGAAATCGGCTTCTACGTCCGGAGCATCGACGACCAGGGGCGACTCCGCATCCAGAACGTCGGCGGGTTCGACACGCGCAACCTGTTCGCCCGGCGCGTCCTCGTACAGGGTCGCCAGGACCTGCTCGGCGTTCTGAATCCCGTCGGCAAGCCGATCCACATCGCCAGCGAAGAGGACAAGAAGAAGATCCCGCAGATCTCCGACTTTTTCGTCGACCTGTTCCGCCCGAAGGACGAGATCGACAAGCTCGTGCGCGTCGGAGACCCCGTCTCGCTCGTGCAGACGCTCGAGGAGATGGGCGACGTCTACAGCGGCAAGTGCCTCGACAACCGCGTCGCCAGTTGGGTCGCTATCAACGCGATCCGCAGGCTCAAGGACAGCCCCTACGACATCTACTACGTCGCCACGGTCCAGGAAGAGGTCGGTTGCCGCGGGGCGGGCCCCAGCGCCCTGGGAATCGAACCCGACATCGGTCTCGCCCTCGATACAACACTCAGCTGCGACACGCCCGGGATCGACAAGACCGATGCCATCACCGAGTTGGGCAAGGGCGTCGCACTCAAGGTGATGGACGCCGGCTCCATCAGCCATCGAGGCCTGCTCGACGAGTTCATCGCCCTCGCCGAGAAGAAAAACATCCCCCACCAGCTCGAGATCCTGCCGCTTGGGCGAACGGATGCCTCCAGCATCCAGTACGGCGGCATCGGCCGCAGGACGACGACGCTCTCGATCCCGACGCGCTACATCCACACCGTCACGGAAAGCGTCCACAAAAAGGACCTGGCGGCCGCCGTGGATCTGCTCGCCGCCTGGCTCTCCGGCGAGTAACCCCCGGCCCCACGCAACGCTGCCGTCTGCGCGGTGCACCGTGCTGCTGCCGAAAGAGAGACGCGACTGATCAGCCGCGCGCTGCTTGACGTGGACGCCTGCGACACGCCATGAGCATTCCCGCTGCCAGCATCGCTGCCGTGAGCGGCTCGGGCGCATACAGCGTCCGGATGTTCATGATGTCGCTCGCACTCAGCGTCCGGCGCGAGCCCATGTACATCGGCTGCATGACCGAGTTCGGGTCGCCCGTATTGTGCCCCAGACCCAGCGCGTGGCCCACCTCGTGGATCATGACCGTCAGCAGGTCGAAGGTGCCGAACGGGGCATTCACGCTGTCGACCCAATCCACCCCGTTGTTGATGTCCTGGAGGACGCTCGGGCGAAAGTGGACGTCTCCTCCGATGCTCCCAAATGCTCCGAAGACCAGCTGCCGGGTGGCCGTGTCCGGCTGGAACGCGTGGGCGAGGACGTCGGCATCCGGCTGCGACTCTACGGGAGGAGGTGTGGGGAAACGAAACACCGCCGCCCGGATATCGCCGACGTTGCTCGCATTGTTGGGCCCGCCGACGGTGCCGCCGCCGTCCACCACCATCCCCAGGTTTTTGAATGTCATGTTCGCCGCCGTTTCCCAGGCGTTGACTGCCGCGGCGAACAGGTCCGCGGGGCGGTTGATATTCATGGGGGGAAGCAGTCCGTCAAAGTCGAACGTCATCCCCGGGTGGGCGTCCGGCGCCCCCGGCTGGAGCCCGATGTTCGCCGCGACGATGCTCCATGTCGCCTCGCCGTTGCCTTACGGCGGGATCTTGACCGCGTTATCCGGCCCGGGCCTGGCCCACCGGGTTCCCAGAAACACGGAGTTTGGCGTCTGGCCGATTGCGGGCACTGCCATCCCGACGGCAGCCGCCAGCATGACCAGAATTCCGGCCCGACATTGTGTTTGATTTCCCATCACTCCACCTCCGGTCTTGACTCACCCGAATGTGTTGCATGGACGCGGGGCCGGCAGCCGGGTGCGCGCCGGCCCGCGCGCGGAAGGTCCGCACCTTCCATCAGCCTGGGCAACGCCAGCCCGTCACGAGCGGAGCTGGCGTGCGTTGTCGAAAGATCCTGCCCCGGCCACCGTGCGCGCATGCCGGCAGCAGGATGCGCAAGAGCTCTCATCGCGTTGACACGGAAACAGAAGACATGCTGCAATCCCAGTGGGAATATAGCACGCATTTCGTGCAAGGCAAAAGGGGCGGTACAGAACGCGGACTCGCCCTCGCACCTCCCGTCGGACGCGCCCGGAACTGGACACTCTCGGTCTGCCGCGCTATGCTCGGGGTCAGTTGTCACGGGGGTCTCGCGTGGACGATCTGCTGACTGCCATCCGCAAGTACTGGGGCTACGACACGCTGCGCCCGCTCCAGCACGAGGCCATGACCGCAGCCCTCCAGCGGCGCGACGCCCTCGTTGTCCTGCCCACCGGCGGCGGTAAGTCACTCTGCTACCAGGCGCCCGCTCTGCTCTCCGACGCCCTGACCGTCGTGGTCTCCCCCCTGATCGCGCTGATGAAGGACCAGGTGGACCGCCTGCTGGCCCGCAACATCCCGGCGGCTTTCATCAACAGCAGCCTCGATGCCGATGATCGGCGCCGCGTCGCCGCCGGCCTGGCCAGGCGGGAGTACCGCCTGCTCTTCGTCGCCCCGGAGCGGTTTAACGACGCGTTTTACGGTCAGCTGACTCGCGCGAGCGTCGGCGCCTTCGCCATCGACGAGGCGCACTGCATCAGCCACTGGGGCCACGACTTCCGCGCCGACTACCGGCGGCTCGGCGAACTCAAGCGGCGTTTTCCAGACGCCTGCGTTCACGCCTTCACCGCGACCGCCACGCCGCGCGTCCGCGAAGACATCATCGCCCAGCTCGGCCTTCACGAACCCCGCATCCTCGTCGGCGACTTTTTCCGCCCGAACCTCCGCTACCGCGTGGTTCGTCGGCAATCCCAGGGCGACGTCATCGACGCCGTCCGTGACCGCGCCGGCCAGCCCGGCATCGTCTACTGCATCCGCCGCGCCGACGTGGACGCAACCACCCACGAACTCAAGCGCGCGGGGATCCGTGTCGCCGGTTACCACGCGGGGATGGGGGACGACGAGCGCACCCGCGCACAGGACGCCTTCGCCGCTGGCAAGGCCGACGTCGTGGTCGCGACGGTGGCGTTCGGCATGGGCATCGACCGCGCCGACATCCGCCACGTCATCCACGCGGCCATGCCCAAGAGCGTCGAACACTATCAGCAGGAGGCCGGGCGCGCGGGCCGCGACGGCAAGCCCGCCGACTGCATCCTGTTCTACTCGGGCAGCGACTACCAGGCGTGGAAGACGATCATCGAGGACAGCGAACAGGCCGACCTCGAAGGCAAGCTGCGGATGCTCTCCGACATCTACACCTTCTGCAGCACCGCCACCTGCCGCCATCGTCGCCTGGTGAGCTACTTCGGCCAGCGTTGGGATCGCGGCCCGTGCGGCGCGTGTGACGTGTGCAACGGCTCGTTCCCGCAAGTGGCCGATTCGACCGTCCTCGCCCAGAAGATCATGTCATGCGTCGCCCGCACCGGTCAGCGTTTTGGCGCGGCCCACGTGGCTGATGTCCTCATGGGCGTGCCGACCGACCGCGTCCTCGAACGAAGGCACAACGAGCTCAGCACGTACAGTCTTCTGGCGGAGCACGACAAGAAGGTGCTGATGGCGTGGATGGATCAGCTCGTCGAGCAGGACCTGATGATCCGCGACGGCGAATACCGCGTCCTCAAGCTCACGCCGCGCGGCTGGGACGTGCTCCGCTCAAAAGCCGACGCGACCCTCTACGACGTGACCGAGAAGGTCTCGCCCCGCCGCCGCACCCGGAAGAAGCCGCTGCCGGTCTCCGAACCCGCTCCCGAACCGCCCGCGCGGGACGTCCTCGACGCCGAGGCACGCGAACTCTATGAGAAGCTGCGGACGCTCCGCCGGCGCATCGCCGACGAGAACAACATTCCGGGGTTCATGGTTTTCAGCGACAAGACGCTCCGTGAAATGGCCCGCACCCGCCCCACGACCGAAGACGCCATGCTCGCCATCCGCGGCATAGGCCCCGCCAAGCTCGAATCCTACGGCCGCGCGTTCCTCCACTTCCTCCGCACCGGGGCGGAGGCGTAAAACCGCAGGCAATCCTCTCCCCGCGCAAACACCGGCCCGCGCACGATCACGCGGGCCGTCGATTCACGAGATGATACTGGCGTTCATCGCTTCCAGGGCGGCGTCGCCGGCAGATACGAATCAAACTCCTCGATCAGCTTGCGCTCGTAGTCCGCCGTGTACGTTCCGGAGAAGAATCTGTCGATCGCCTCGTCGTGAAAGCGCTTCCAGCTCGCCTCTTCGTGCCCGGGGTTGATCGGGAAGAACTTCGCCTTGTTTGCCCGCGCCGCCTTCAGGTCGCCGGGCGCATCGCCGATCATCAGTACCTTGTCGGCGTCGTACCGCCCCGCCGTCGCGATCTGGATGTGCTCGGCTTTCGTGCCCATTTCCTGGCCGCAGATCAGCCGCACCATGTCCTGGATATGATGCTCCTCCCACTCGCGGCAGAGCGCCTCCGTCGGCGTCTGGCTTACGACCAGCACGTCCGCCTTCGCCTGCAGCTTCCGCAGCGACTCACGCACGTACGGGAACGGCGGGACGTTCTTGACCATGTCCTCAACCGTCGTATTGACTGCCTTGCTCCACCGCATCGCGAGCTGCAGTTCCTCGTTGCCGGTCTTGTCGATAAGGGCCTGCAGGTTCTTATTGTCGAGCGGAACGCCCGACGCGATGAAATCGCGAATCGCCTTCGCCTCGGGGATCTTTGCTCCGCGCGCCTGCACCTCCGGACGCTCGCGCAGCAGGTCAAACACCTTCACCAGCGCGGGCCAGCGGTTGATGCCGCGATCCTTCGAGTACAGGTTCACGAACTCGGCCGCCTCGCGGGCATACTTCGAGACGCTCTGCAGCCCGAAGTGCTTGATCGTGTTCGGTGTGAAGCACTCCTTCTGCTTGATCTCCATCGTGTCGAATACGCATCCGTCGGAATCGATCCCGACGAAGAACTCCTGCTTCGGCGTAAACGCGGTCAACTGCTTCCGGGGATCACTCATGCAGAAAGCTCCAGAATTCGAGCCGCCCTCGACTCCATCTCACCTGGTGTACGGATCACTCGCACCCGTGCTGATTCACGGCTGTCTGACACCGGAACGGTCGCCGGCCGGGCAACGCGCCACTCACACGCCGCTGAACGCGCTGAACCCCCCGTCCACCGGTACGGTGATGCCCGTAACGAACTGCGATGCCGGGCTGAGCAGCCACACTACCGTCCCGTAGAGGTCCTCGTCCGTTCCGAAGCGGTTCATCGGCGTGTGCGTCATGATCGATTTGCCGCGCGCGGTCAGTTCGCCCGTCGCCTTGTCGGTCAGCAGGAACCGGTTCTGCTCGGTCAGCATGAAGCCCGGAGCGATCGCGTTCACGCGGATGCGCGGCGAGTATTCCTGCGCCATGTGCACCGCCAGCCACTCGGTGAAGTTCTTCACCCCCGCCTTGGCCGCCGAGTAGGCCGCGATGCGCGTCAGCGGACGGAACGCATTCATGCTCGCGATATTGAGAATCACGCCCTCTCCGCGCTCCGCCATGGGTTTGCCGAAGACCATCGACGGCAGCACGGTGCCAAGAATATTTAGATCGAGCACCTTCTCGAACGCCTCGGCCGGGATGTCGAAAAACTTCATCTCAGGACCGGTCGTCGCCGAGGGATGATTCCCGCCCGCCCCGTTGATGAGCGTGTCCACGTTGCCCAGCAGTTGCTCGCAGCGGATCAGCGCCAACTCCACGCTCTGCCGCTGCAGCACGTTGCAGCTCACGGCGACCGCCTTGCCGCCTGCACCGACAATCGCCCTGGCGACCGCCTCCGCCGCCTCGAGCTTGAGGTCGAGCACCGCCATCTGCGCACCGAGCGACGCGAGGTACTTCGCCATGCCCCCGCACAGTACGCCGCCGCCGCCGGTGATCGCAATCGTCCTGCCGCTCAGATCAAACAGATTGGTCATAGGTCGTTTCCGCGTCGCGTGGCTGCCCGTGACGGGCCTCCCGCCCGTCCGCACGATCGCCGCGCCTGACTGCAAGGGCGAGTATCTTACCAGAGCAGGCTGATTCTGCACGCATCCGCCAGCGCAGAACAGCGGCCGGTGAGCTTCACCGGCCGCCATCCAAACCTGCTTCAAACACGGGCCCGGAACCGGTGCAGACTCACGCCTTCTCAGGCGCCGCGTCGCTCTCGGCCTCGAACCACTCGTTCTTGAACTCGATCTTCGTGCCCGTCTCCATGCACTGATTGGCGACCAGCGCGACAACCGCGTCGGCAAGACCGACGCGCCCATGGCAGCGCGGCACGAATGCCGCCGTCTTCGGATCGTTCTCCGGATGCGGATTCTCTTTCGTCGGCCAGACGATCTTGTCGGGGTTGCGGATCAACCACGCCATGTGTTCCTGCTGCTCGCGGTATCCGCGGCTGCTCAGCGTGTCGGGCGTGTCGAAGCCCGTTGCCCAGGCCCGCGTCGAGCCGGTGTTGGCCACCGGGCGATCCAGGAGCCCCTCGGCCCACTTGATCCGCGTCTCCTTCGCGACACCCTCCTTGAACAGGTACGCGTCGCGCTCTTCCTGCACGATCATCGTCCCCCGGGTGCCCATCACCTGCTCGCCATAGCCGTCGAACGCGTTGGTCGTGATCGATGAGTACATCACCACCGCACCCTTGGCGGCCGACTCCTTCGGGTACTCGAAGATCAGGAACACGTGGTCGTCGACTTCGCGGTTGTCCTTGAAGAACGACACCACGCCCGTGCCGTGCACGCTCTTGGGGTGCACCTTGCCGAGGAAGATGCTGCACGCGTCAAGCTGGTGGCTGCCCAGCTCGGCGACCAGGCCCGCACCCGTGCGGTTGAACACGCGCCAGCGGACCAGCTCCTCCGGGCTCACATACCCGTACTTCGCTGCCGCCTCGCGATCCTCGTCCGGAACCGGCTTGAACCACGAGTCGAACTTACCCGTGTCGGCGCCTTCCGCTCCCCAGTTGGCCTGGTTGCGGTGCCAGTACGCGCGGATGTGGCGGATGTCGCCCATGACATCCCCCTGCTCAATCACCGACCGGCAATTGGCATACAGGTAGCTGTAGTGCCGCTGGTGCCCGATCGCCAGGAGCCGCTTCGCCTTGTCCGCCTCGCGGATCATTTCCTTGCACTGGGTGACGTTGTGCGCCATCAGCTTCTCGCAGAGGACGTGCTTGCCCTTGCGGAGCGCCTCGATGGTCACCGGGGCGTGCAGGTGCAGCGGCAGCGCGATGCTGATCATCTCGATGTCGTCACGGTCGAGCAGTTCCTTGTAGTCCGCGTAGTACTTGACGTCCTTGGCGGCTGCTCCGAACTTCTTGTTGATGTTGTCCCACGTCCGCCGCACGTTCGACGGCCGGATGTCCGAGAACGCGACCAGCTTGCAGTAGTCCGGGTTCATCGGAAGGATGTGCCCGTTGTTGCCCTGGTCGCCCGTGCCGATCACGCCCACGCGAACCGGCTCGCCTTCGAGCTTGTCGTACCCGTAATACATCCCCGCGGCCGCGGGAACGGCGATCGCTCCGGTGAGCATCTGTCGCCGGCTGATCCGCACCGCGTCCGCGTAGTTGTCCTTGCCGACCTGTCGCTGCGTTTCGTTCAACACCATTGTTTGATCCTCTGGCTTTTGCGCCGCGGCTCAGTGCCGCCGGCGGTTGTCTTCGATTCCCTGCTGCTTCTTACGCGTGCCCGACTAAACCTGCGTTGTCTCCCGCGTGGACCGTCCCTCACCCGGCAGGTACACCCGGTCGGAGGGGATTTGCGCGGTCTTGATCACTGCCTCCTCCCGGCGACGACGGCGCCGGTTGCGAATGGCGGCGATGAACGCGTCGATCCCGAACCACTGCCCGATCCGCGAACTCATGATCATCAGGCACGCCAGCAGTTCGACCAGGTTCTTGTTGACGATCAAGTAGTGGCCTTCGAGCGGCGGCACCTCGGGCAGGCCCGGCCACGGCGGCATGGACAGGTAGAACATCGCCAGGAACACCGCCGCCCCGAACGCCGCGAGTCGCGTGAACAAACCCAGGATCAGGCACGCGCCGAGCGCGACCAGCCCGAACATCATCCCGAGGTCCTGCCACGGCGTGAGCGTCGAACTCTTGAACTCCATGCCGAGCCTGGTCAACTGCTTGCCCGGGAACGTGGCCGCCTGCGGCAGAGGCAGCGGGCCCTTTTCGAGTTGCTCCGGAGTCAGGAGCAGCGATCCTGCGGCCGCTGTTCGCTGCTCGGGCGGCAGTTTCGCCAGGCGCTCGTTCTCGGCCCCCTGCAGGATATCCAGCGCGACCATGTCCTTGGCCGGCTTCTCGACCTGGGCGAGCAGCCCGTTGCGGGCGGCCGTGATCTTGGTGATATTGAACTCCATTCGCTGCTGCAGGTACTTCGGGTCGTGGCTCTTCTCTTCGGCCTCCACCCGCTTGAGCAGGCGCACGTAGCCCTCCGCCGCGATCCGCAGGTTCGGATCCTGTGCGATCGCCGTCGCCTCGGCGATCTTCTTGTCGCGGAACGCCTCTATTGCCTTTGCCTGGGCGTCGTTCAGGGCGTAGTGCGACACGATCAGGTCGTGCAGCCGGTGGATTTCAGCGATCTGGTAATCGGGTGAGATCCCG
>CAZJTF010000105.1:0-19343 GCA_964548565.1 uncultured Planctomycetales bacterium
CCGGCGATCGTGAACGTCGCGGGCCACACGATCGACGATTACCGCGTTGTCTGCGAGCGGCTGGACGAGGTGCCGAGCATCGCGGCGCTCGAACTCAACGTGAGCTGCCCGAACGTGCGCGACGGGCTGGTGTTCGGGACCGACGCGTGCGCGCTCAAGGAACTGGTGCAGGCGGTCCGGGCCGTCGTGAAGCGCTGCCTGCTGGTGGTGAAGCTCTCGCCGAACGTGACGGACATTACGAAGACGGCGGCGGCGGCCATCGAGGGCGGGGCGGAGTGCCTGTCGATGGTCAACACATTCGTCGGGATGGCGATCGATGTCGAGCGGCAGGAACCGGTGCTCGCGAACCTGACGGGCGGGCTGAGCGGGCCGGCAATCAAGCCGCTGGCGCTGAACCTGGTGCATCGCGTGTATCGCGAGGTGGCGAGACCGGCGGGGGTTCCGATCATCGGCATGGGGGGCGTTCAGATCTGGCGGGACGCGGTGGAGTTTCTACTGGCGGGGGCCTCGGCCGTGGGCATCGGTACGGCGCTGTTCGTCGATCCGACGACGCCGCTCAAGGTGCTGGCGGGGCTGGAGGAGTACCTTGCCCGCAAGGGGTCAAGCTCGGTGTCGCAACTCACAGGGGCGCTTCGCATGAAGCGGAACGAGCCGCCGGCAGGATGAGGCCGGCGTTGCCTGCGGTACGCCGGGAAAGTGAGAAGTGCCAAGTGGTAGATGAGAAGTAATAGGCCGCCGCGCTGGCGCGGGATCCTGCCTGGGTACATGCGGCGGTTCTCCCCGGCGGGACCGGGGTGAACGTTCTCCGCTGTGCGCGGCACTTGAACGTCTGGCTGAGTTTCCACACATGCCTGCAGGCGTATTGTCCTACTGAACGTCCGCTTGCCCGGTCCTGCCTGCTCGTCTGTTGAGACGCACGCCCTCCTGCAGTCCTCCGCGTGATCCCCGGCGCCCGTGACCCAGGGGGCTCCCGGCTCGGGGATTTGGGGCGGGCATTTTCAGATTCTGTGCCGCACAGGGGGCGGGGGCGTCCTCATTTACAATGAAACCCATGGGCGATGTGATCCACATGCCGGTTCTGCCGGATGACGTCATCGTCGGGCGCGTGATAAACGGCGACGTGCAGGCGTACGGCACGCTCGTGGAGCGGTACGAACTGGCGGTGTTTGCGTGCTGCCTGGGCGTGCTGCGAGATCGGCACGCGGCGGAGGATGTCACGCAGGATGTGTTCGTCCTGGGGTACGCGAAGCTGCGGCGACTGCGGGAGCCCGGGCGGTTCGGCGGGTGGTTGCTGAAGGTCGCGCGTCGGGAGGCGGTCCGGGCGGCGCGGCGGCGAAGGCGCTCGAGCGTCCTGCCGCTGGGCGAAATGGAGCCTCCCGATCCCGGGCTCCAGACGCGTCTGATCGACGAAGACAGGGAGTACCTCCTGAGGCAGATCCAGAAGCTGCCCCTGCAGGAAAGGCTCACCGTCTCACTGCGGTATTTCGAGGGCTGCAGCGTGCAACAGATCGGGGTGATGACAGGCAGCCCGGTGGGAACGGTCACGAAGCGACTGTCGCGGGCGATCGAGCGGCTTCGAGCGTGGCCCTCTCCGGAGGAACGGTGATGTGTGAGAAGGACAAACTGGACGAGGCGCTCGTCGAACTGGGGACTGCCCTCCGACAGCGCCCCTCGCGCAAGGAGCAAATCATGCAATGCGTCATGAGCAGTGCCCTGTCGGAGACGCTGCCGGCGCGGTGGTACCGGACGCGACGGGTGAAGGCGCTGGCCAGCCTGGCCGCCTGCCTGGCGCTGGTCGCGGCGTTGTGGGCCGTCCTCGGCGGCAACGGCGCGACAGAAGCGTTCGCGTCGGCCATCCAGTCGCTCCAGAATGCGCGGACGTTCTACGCCATCCAGACCTCGACGACCTCGCGCGACGGTGCCCCGCAGGTTCACGTGATGACGTTTGCGTTCCAGGAGCCGGACCTCGAGCGATTCGAGTACAACGCCGGGTTTGAGCTCGCGCCGGAGATCAACGTGCGGGATTACGGCCGGAAGCGGCACCTGACCCTGTTTCCGGCCAAGAAAGAGGCGATCGTCTACGACATGAGCCACAACTACGCGATTGACGAGCCGACGGGCCAGCTGCGTCCTTCGCGATTGAGCACCGAGCTGCGGGAGGACCTGCTGGACGCGTCCGCGAAGGCGGTGCAGGATCTGGGCGAAACCGAGCTCGACGGGCAGCGCGTCCGCGTGCTCCAGGGTCGCAAGGGCAAGTGCCTGACCACCGTGTGGGTCGAGCCCGGCGGGGGGCTTCCCGTGCAGATCGCGTTTGAACGGGGAGGAAGCAAGATGGTGTACAGCGGGATCCAGATCGACCGGCCGCTGGACCCGGCGCTCTTCCGCACGGAGGTTCCGGAAGGTTACAGCCTGTTCCGAAACGGCGTCGTCACGCCGGCGCCGGATTACTACGCCAAAATGCTGACGAAGATCATGTTTGTCGGGCGGCACGTGCACTGCTACGCGAGCAAGCACGATGACCAGTTCCCGGTGAGCCTGGATGAAGTCGTTGCGGACGGCTGCGTGGCGGAGCAGACGCTGAAGACGGTGCTGGCGCCCCCGGACCAGCCGGAGGGCCCGCCCGTGATCGTCTATCGTCGGCCGCGGCCGGACGCGCCGTCGGGCCAGGAGATCATGCTGTACGAAGCCCCGGCGCAGCGACGGGACGGCAAGGTGGCGGTCGGCATGGCGGATGGCCACGCCGAGGTGCTGCCGCAGGAGCGGTTCGACGCGTTGATGCGGTGACGGGCTGAGAAGTCCGGGGCTGGGGCGTCAGCGGATATCGTCGCGCGGCTCTCCCTGGGCATCGTAGGCCCACACGACGCCGCGGCGGTCGTCGGCGGCGCCCATCTGGGCCACGAGGCAACCGCGATCGTTGTTCACGAATACCACGCCGCCGGTGGCATCACGGTTCTCGGAGAGCACGACGATCGGCTGGCCGTGTGATCCGATCACTTCCAGGCGGGCGGCTCGGATGACGTCGGCCGCCAGCATGCGGCGGCTCGAGTCGTCCCGGGAAGGCCGGAGCCCCATCGCGCAGCCGGTCAGCGCGAGTCCCAGCAGGGCGAGCAGGGTCCAGCGGAGGTGGCGGTTCTGGCGTTCCAGCGAGAGGAGGCGTTGTTCGATATCCAAGGCAGGCTCCTGAGGTGCGGCGACCAGGTTGCTCGGGGAGAGAGACACGCGGGGTCAGCCGGAGGTTGGGCCGGCCAGCCGGTAGACGGCATCGGCCTCACGTGAAAGGCCGCCGGACGGAGATCCGACGGCCCTTTCGGTTAGACACTTTCGTCAAGAGTGGGCGTCCGGCGGGCAGTGGTGCCGCCATCCTTCAGGCCGAGACGGACAACGGCTCCCGCTGCATTCTGCGCTGGATCTGCATTATGGCAGAAGCCAGGCAGATGCGCGTGTCGCCGCCGGCCTCGGAGAACATCGCATCGAGGCACAACAGGTCCTCGCCGACTCCAGAGATCGAGAGCGTGGCGGCCACCTCGCGCCGATCCGCCTCGGCGCCGGATACGAACTTGAGCAGTTGCTGTTTCAGCGAGGCTGCCTCTTCACCGCTGCCGGCATGAACCAGGGCCGCGCCGACCAGGCACGAGCGGGCGGGTGACGTGGCGGGTTCGGCTCTGGCCGTGTGGACGAGCAACTCGGCGGTGAGTGCGGACACGCAGGGCATGGCCCGGAATGCGTATGCCGCCACGCGGCGGATCACCGGCGTTTTCGAGGCGAGGGAGGCGTTGAGCAACTGCTCTGCCTTGTTGTCGCCATTGGCGGCCAGTGCCCACGCGGTCATGACGGAAAGAAACGGGTCCGGGGACTCCGCCGCCCGCCAGGCCACCTCCCGCGTGGCGGGGCGCATAGGCGCCCGCAACTTCGCGATGCCCTCGGCCGCGTGGATCCGGTCGGGGCCGTTCAGGTCGAGGAACGCCTCCTTGATCTTCCGGACCCAACGGTCCCGCTCAGCCGGTTCTTCAGAAGTCGACGCGAGAACGCGCCAGATACCGATCCGGTATTCCGGCTTGTCGCCGTGGCGATCGTTTTCGAGGCGAAAGACCTCACGCACGCCGTCGCCATGGCCTGCGGCCAGCAGACCTTCCGCGGCGTGCACCCTGGGCCAACCTCGCTCGTGCTGAAGACCGGCGCGAAGCGCCGCCAGCGGGGTGGACGAATGACCACTCACTTCTTGATTCCTGCCAATGACCCGGGCGAGCCCTGTTGTCCCGGGGTGCCGCCCGTCGACGTGCCTCAGGACTCGCAGTTCGGGTTTGTCACATACGGCACGTTCGGGCCTGTCTCGCACTCCAGGAACTGCTGAAAGTCACTCAGGTCAATCGTTCCCTTGGGAGCGGCCTTGTCAAGGCATCCGCATTGTACCGTGACCGGGGTTAAGCCGAAACATGCCTGGAAGAGGCCGAAATCATCCATGTCCACGTCGTGGTCGAAGTTCGTGTCGGCCCATGGAGTGCCGCAGAAGTTGCAGTTCGCGTTGCCGGTTCCGCAACTGGAATTATCGCCCAGGTACGTGCCGCCCATGAGCGAGCAGCCTTCCGGGGTGACGGACGCCATGCAGGTGCCTGTTCCGAGGCCGGTGCGGAGGCAGCAGGATCCGACCGCGTTACCGCTGGTGGCGATAAAACCGCGGGTGGAGCCGTCAGCCGCCCACACGCCCCATCCGGCGACCGTCTGGCCGTTCTCCGACATGCTCGTGACGCGGGTCAGTTTGGACCAGGCGGACACGTTCACGCCCTGCCCGATCAGCAGGTCGATGAGCAGCCTGGGCTGGCCGGTGTTATCCCACATGCCGGTCTTGTCCCAGATGACGGCCCTCTCATTGGTGCCGTCCGACGAATAACCGCCGGCGGTTTCCGCGGCGGTGACCGCGATGGCGGAACCCTGGGTGTCACCCGGCAGGTTGTCGAGCAGACGCATGGCGGGATCCATCGGCGACACTCCTCGCCAGATGAATGCCTTCGACTGGATGACGGTTGTGCCGTCGATAACGCTGGCGTCGTACCCGGACACGATGCCGCCGCTGGCCGAAAGACCAAGCGCCTCGCTCAGAAGACCACTACCTCCGGGGATAACCATGCCCCAATGGTTGATTTGGGGGAACCACAGAGCACGGCGCTTGCCTGTACAACTCGATCCGCCGTCGTCATACCCGACCGCCCGTCCAGCGCCATCCACCGAGTTTGCCATGCCGTAACCGATGGCTGGGCAGCACATATCGGGAGTCCAGGGCGGTGGCAGGGCTACGCATTCGCCATCGCCGTCCTGGTAGAGGGCGTACCAGTCGGCGACGCCGATCGAATTGACACGCAGGCGGTATGCACGGTTGATGTTGCCCCCGCTGAGTGTTTTTCGGTGACCGACGATGTACCAGCCTTCTTGGCCGGTTGCCGAACTCGCCTGCATGCGTGCGGTATTGAAGGCGCCGAGTTCGGTCATCTTGTTGGATGGGTCGCCGATATTCCATGTTCCACCGGCGGGATTGGCGAGCGTTGCCCAGTAAAAGTGCATGGCGGGCGCGACGACCGGCGGGTCACCGGCAGGTTCGGGCGTGGTTGCAATGCTGCCGGCGATGCCCAGGGCCTGCGACGGATGCAGCGGACGGTACACGATGCCGCGCGCCTCGCCGTCGATATCGCTGCCGGGGCCTGTCGGGGCCGGATTGGGAAGCTTGACGATACCTGTCTGCGCCGACCAGAACATCGGATGCCGGATGACCTTCGTCTGGTCTGAGTTCGGTGCCATGCTGTACCCCACGGCGAACTGGCCATCGCTGCTGACGGCGTAGATCGCGCTCTCGGGGTTGGCGTTGTCCACGACCCCGATGGAGATCAAGCTCGGGGTTGCCCCCATGGCCAGGCTTGCCAGGATTGCCATGGCGAGGAACGCTGCGAGATTCCGGAGTCTCCTGTCCATTCCATCCTCCTTTGCCCCGGAAGGGGCGATGCGTGTTCACGACAGCGTGGCAGGCGGATCCGCCGCAAGAGCGCGCGCAAAAGCAGTGCGCTGGATCACCAAACACGTCCAACCTCATGCCGGACAGCCAATGCGTCGGGTCGGAATCGCCCCACGCCGTTCAATTGTCAAAGCACTTTCGACCGAGATGCGACGTAGAAGATGCTGTAGAGCATTAAAACACCACCGGGCCTGAGCGTCAAGGAGATTCTGCAGAGCGTTCCTGTCGACCGTGGAGGTATGCAGCACGTCGACACGCGTCGCGCCAGAAATGCATGGCCACCTCACGTACAAACAGTGCGGGCACCGAATCTTAAACGATTTCGAGGGGCTTGCGGTGCCACTTTTTGTGTGCTATCCTGTTTTATGAGTGTGCGGGATGGTCTCCCGAGAGTTTGTAGACAGTTGGCCCACCCACACGTTAACATGAGGACTCATGTCCCTGATCGGCGCTCCGCCGAGTGCCGTCAGTCATCAAGACGGAGGAGGTGTCCTAATGTCCGGCCTGACGACTCGACCGAAGCGCTCGGGGCGAGCGGGTTTCACCCTGATCGAAGTGCTGGTGGTAGTGGCCATCATCGCACTGCTCGTGTCGATCCTGCTCCCCTCCCTGAACAAGGCAAGAGAAGCGAGCCGGCGGTCCGTCTGCCTCTCGAACCTGCACCAGCAGGGAGTGGCGATGGTCCCCTACGCTCAAGATCATAAGGGTCAGTTGCCGCAGCGGGGGTCATTCTCCTACTACATCGCCGAGAACCCCGCGAACCACATCTTTTCCGGTTACGTGGCGGATCGCGACAGGAACAGCAAGGTTCCCATCAACAATGGCAAGCTCTATGGGCGGTACAGCGGCAAGGGCCTCAACCTGTTCTATTGCCCGAGCCTCTCCAAGGAATACGCGATGGATCCCGAGTACGGGATTCACACGTTCCTCGACAAGAACGTGCGGCTGACGTTCGGCGGATATGGATACGCGGCTCCCGTGCGGCAGAGTGTGAAGGGCAAGTCGCCCACGCCGAGTCCCTCGACGGGCGTCAAGGGCCCGTATCCGCAGGAGATCTGGGACGACATGTACACGTCGTGGGTCGAAGACCGGCGGCTCGGGCTGCGTTACAAGGATGCCAATCCCAACTGGAACCCACCGCGTCAGCAGGCGCTTCTGTCCGACTGCCTGGTCGGCAACGGCAAGCTCCTGCACCAGGGTGGCGTTTCGGCGCTCTTCAGCGACCTGCATGCCAAGTTCATCAAGGACCGCATGATGGCGGAGGACAAGATCACGAAGGGGCAGAAGCCCTTCATCGCGGGCCGGGGGATCACCAGCGGTCCGGGCGGGTCGCCGAACTACTACGACGTGTGGACGTACCTGGCGGAAAACCAGTAAGCCCAACATCGAGATCTGAACGAGCCTCTCGTAGAGATGCCGCGACGAGAGGCTCTTTTTATGCGCGAGGGGCACATCGAATTCCGTGAGTCCGTGTGGCGATGCAGGTGCGGACGGCCGCAGGCTGCTCGGGCCCACACCGCGCCGAGTGGTCAGGCTCGCGTTGTTCCAGGTTTACGGGCTTCCGGCCTGCACCGCGGGTGCAGGTTGCCGGGGTACAGCCTCATCCTCGGCGAGCACCAGCCGGCTGGCTTCGTACGCGCCGTCCTTCGCGCTGGGCAGGTGCCGCAGCCAGAGCCAGATCGTGCCGCCCAGCCCGATGACGAACAGCACGGCCGTCACGGCGAATGCATCCCACGTCCCGATGATGACCTGCATGGGGAGCAGGAACAGGGTGATCTGCCAGAGCAGCGCGAATGGCGCGGTCAGAACGTCTCGCCAGTTCTCGCGGTCCATCGCCTGTCGGACGGCAGGGGAGAGGACGCCGCGCAGGCGTCCCCAGAAACCGAAAGGTCGCGTGGTGCGATAGAAGTGCTCGAGCACGCGCCGATCGGTGGGCGGACTGGTGTACGTCCCGATGACGGCGCCGACCAGGGCCACGGCGGTGATGATCACGAACTTCCTCGTGGGAGACCAGTCGGGCAGGTCCGGGTTCAGGACGGAGTAGTAATAGCGCTGGATCACGGCCGCCACGAGGCCCGTCAGTGTGCTCCAGAAGACGCCCGCGCCGTTGAATCGCCACCAGTAAAGCCGTAGCAGCTTGGGCACGCCGATCCCCGCCGTGAGGGCCATGATGATCCAGTCCCAGATGGCGTTAATGTTCTGGGTCTTGTAGGCCATGAAGAAGGCGGCCGCCACCATGAGGCCGCCGAAGGCGTAGCTGGCGGCGATCAACTCGAAGTTTTTGGACCGTCGCCGCAGGTATGCCTGGTAGATGTCGCGGGTGAAGAAAGCCGTCGCCATGTTGACCTGGGGGGCGAGCGTCGACATGGCCGCCGCCACCAGCGAACAGATAAACAGCCCGCGCAGTCCCATGGGGATGTTCATCAGGATGACCGCAGGCAGAATGCGTTCGGGGTTGATCGTGCCCTTGGCGCTGATCAGCTGGACCTTGCTGTCCCAGTTGCTCCCGAGGCGCGACTGGAGTTCGGTCGTGAGGGCGGGGTAGGCCTCCGGCTTCCAGACGATCTGCGAGAGCTTTTCCTCCCAGCGATCCTGCGGGACGTCGCCGACGTGCTGGCGGATCAGGGCGGCGGTGTCGGCGACGAGGGCGGGGTCGGGGTACAGCTTGTTCACGAGCAGGATGCCGAGGGCCGCGAAACCGACCATCATGGGCCAGCGGAACGTCATCAGCCATGTCCAGAAGAACGTCAGGATGCCGCATTCGCGCTCGTTTCGGGCGCCGAAGTAGCGGGGATCCGCGCCCGTGCCCATGCCGGCGATCACGTTGCGGAGCAGGTAAACGATCGCGATGTACTGCAGGTACTGGAAGTCCTCGTACCCTCGCGGGAGGGGCGTGTAGCGATGCGGGTAGCTGCTCATCCAGTCGGGGTTGCCGGTGACCGTCTGCGCGAGGGCACCGAAATCGCCGTCGTAGCCGCGGACGGCGAGGGCGGCCACGGTCGAAATGATGACGACGCTGACCAGGATAATCCCGGACTGGAAGAGGTCGTTGTAGACGACGCCGTAAAAGCCGGATACCAGCGTGTAGAGGGTTGTGAGGGCGACCATCGCAATCGCACACTGCATGGGCGTCCAGGGCAGAAAGGTCGAGAGGAACACGCCGGCGCCTTTGATCAGGTAGGCCAGCATGCCGACGGCCCAGACGATGTTCGCGACGGCGGTGATGACGCGGGCGAACTGCGCGCCGGGGCCCTCGCCGAAGCGGTAAATCATCCACTCCGCCTCGGTCATGCAGCGGGAGCGGTAATGCCACTTGCCCGTCCAGAGCATCATGAACGCCAGGACGAGGACCGCGCCGCCGCGGAATTCGACGTAGAGGCCGCGCGGCCCCAGCATGAACAGGAATGATACGATCAGCATCGTGCCGGCCATGTCGAGGAAATTGGTCATGCCGGAGATGCCGAGCGCCCACCATGGCAGGTTGCGGCCGGCGAGGAAGTAGTTTTCGATGCTTGTGGAGGCCTTCCGCCAGAGGTAGAGCCCCATGGCGACGATGATGACGCAGTAAGCGGCGATCAACGCGTAGTCGAGCGAGTTGAGGTACTTCAATGGCCGCTCCAGTCGCGAGGTGTCGGGCTAAGGATCGGCGGGCCGGCGATATGACGCGCCGGCAGCTCCGGCAGCACCATAACCGCGTCCGGGGGGCCTGAAAAGAGCGAGAACGTGTCAGGCGGCGTTCAATTCATGGAGCCGAGGCGGGGCCACTGCTCGCGGGTGGCCTGCTGGGCCTCCAGCGTGCGGCGGACGGTGCGCAACTCGTTCATCAGCGTGCGCGCACGATCGAGAGGTTCCGGCTGCTCGAGCAGTCGCTGGCGGATCTCGACGGCGCTGGCCGGCAGGATGCTTCCGGCAATGGTGTCGACGACCGGACCGAGCGGGCGGTCGCTCTTCAGGAGCTTCTGCAGGGCGGCGACGCCCTCGATGCAGCCCATTGGGGGGCTGGTGAGGAGTTCGAGAAGCGCGCGGCGAATACCGAACTCGCCGTCGGTGACGATCGCCCCGGCGGGCTCGGGCAGCGGCTCGAGCGTGGCGAGGCGGTACTCTCCGCTGCGGTCCTCGTCCCGTACCCGCGCGCGGCAGGTGCCGTGCAGGTTGATGAAGTAGCGCCCGTCCGCGATCTGAATGTGCTCGCGGATGCGGCCGATGCAGACGGTGGGGTGGATGTCCGCGAGGTTGGTGTAGTAGTAGGCTTCGTAGCCCGGGCGCAGCAGCGCCATGGCGATCAGCGACTGACTCTCCAACGCGTCACGGATCATCGCGCGGTAGCGCGGTTCGAAGATCTGCAGCGGCAACGTCGCCCCCGGAAGGAGTACAACGTTGGGCAGCGGAAACAGCCCCACTTCCAGAACATCCGGCAGTCCACCCATCCCGGCATTATAGGGTGGCCGTGCATCGGGGCGAGTGCAAGCCTGCAGTATGCCGGTGCTTCCCGCGGGCTTATCGCGGTTTTTTGACGCCTTTGGTGAGGAGTTCGATCAGCAGGCGGATGGTGCCGTTCACGAATTCGAGGCTGGTGTGGCTGGGGATATCGAGGGGACGGACCATCGCGAACCCGACCGCGGCGTGGATGATCTGCCAGGTGAGCCACTCGGCGGGGACGTCGGAGCGAATCTGGCCGGCCGTCTGCGCCTCGGACATGACCGATGCGAGCGCGCGGGCATAGCGCTCGTAGTGGTCGCGAATGGCCTGCTGGATGCGCGGGTCGGAGACCTCCGTCGAGGCGTGGAAGAAGATCTGGTAGACGCTCCGCGTCCAGGGGTCGGATGTTGCCGGGTTGCGATAGAGCAGGATCTGGAGTTTTTCGAGCGGCGTGCGGGCCTGGCTGGTGGCCTGCTGCCAGTTCTGGAAGACTTCCTCGGCCACTTTTTCGATGAGCGCGATGAAGAGTTCCTGCTTGTTGCGGAAGTGGCGGTAGATGATCGGTTCGGAGACGCCGGCTTCCTGCGCGATCTTGGCCGTCGTGGTGCCGCGGTAACCGTTCCTGGCGAAGCATCGGGCGGCTGAAATCAACAGTTGTTTGCGGCGATCCTCCGCCTTCATCCTCGGCATGCGGCTAGGAGAACCCGGACGGGGAGAAAAGTCAAAACCCGGGGTTCGCGCGGACTTCGGGGGTTCTGGCTGAGGCAGTCGCGGTCGGCTACTCCCATGCGCGCGGGATCGTGACCCAGGTGCGGCTGATGAAGTCGCCGACGGTCAGTCCGATCAGCAGGACCAGCCAGGCGACACCCGCGAACACGAAGAGAAGCGTCAGCTTGTTGCTGTAACGCAGGTGCATGAAGTAGAGGCCGACCAGGAGGGCCTTGGCGACCGCGATGGTGATGGCGGCCACGAGGTTGAGCCGACCGAGGTCGATGAAGTCCACCGCCACCGTGGTGATGGTCAGCAGGATCAGCAGCGCGAAGATGACGAGGTTCGTCCGGACGGGGACGATATGCGTGGTCACGGATGCCCTCCACCCACCGTGTGATGGCCGACCAGATACAGGAGCGGGAACAGGAAGAGCCAGATGATATCGACAAAGTGCCAGTAGAGGCCGAGGATCTCGACCGGTGCGGAATACCCGGTGTTGTACCGCCCGCGCCAGGCCCAGACGGTGAAGAGCGCCAGCAGCCCGATGCCCACGATCATGTGTGTGGCGTGCAGACCGGTCATTGCGAAGTAGAACGACAGGAACAGTTCGACCGCGCCGGAGAAGGGGCCGTCAAAGTGGAAATACCTGCCCGGCACGTGGTGCTCGTGGAACTTGTGCGCGTACTCGATGGCCTTGATCCCGAGGAACACGGTCCCCAGAACGATGGTGCCGAGAAGGTACCAGGCAGCGGTGCGGCTGCGGGCGAGCTGGGCGGAGCGGACGGCCATGGCCATGGTCAGACTGCTGCCCAGGAGCACGACGGTGTTGACGGCGCCGAGCGTCAGGTCGAGGAGCCGGCTGGCTTCAGCGAACCCCTCGGGGTAGCGGTACCGGTAGTAGGCATACCCGGCGAAGAGCCCGCCGAAAAACAGGATCTCCGTCACGAGGAACACCCACATCCCCAGCGTGGCGGAATCCCGCTGCTGGTCGAGGTCTTCGAAATGCCCGGCGAGCTCCGGTGGTGCGGCAGCTCTTTCACTGTGGTGCAACGCGACCTCCCTCGTCATTCGTCCCGAGCCATCGTCGCTTGTGATCCATGACTCCTGACGTCAATCTCTAGGTTCCCGCGACCGCCGTCCCGGGATGGGCGCCTTCGGCATCAATCACCGGGAATGCGGGCATGTTCGCGTAATCGTACGGATCCTGCGTCACAACAGGCGTGCGTTCGAAATTGTGGGTGGACGGCGGCGAGGGCGTCTGCCACTCCAGGCCGGTGGCCCCCCACGGGTTGGCGCCCGCCTTTCGTCCCCAGCGGAGCGACCAGAGGAAGTAGATTCCCGGGATGAGATACCCGACGCCCAGGATCGACGCCCCGGCGGTGCTCATCACGTGCAGCACCTGGAACTCGTCGGGATACGCGTGGTAGCGCCTCGGCATGCCGAGGTAGCCCAGGAGGAACTGCGGGAAGAACGTCAGGTTGAAGCCGACGAATACGATCAGTGCGGCCAGCTTGGCCCAGCCCTCGGGATAGAGCCGGCCGGTCATCTTGGGCCACCAGAAGTGGAGGCCGCCCATGTAGGCCATGACCATGCCGCCGACCATGACGTAGTGGAAGTGCGCGACGATGAAGTAGGTGTCGTGCACGTGGACATCAACGGCCAGCGTCGCCAGGAACAGCCCGGTGAGTCCGCCGATGGTGAAGAGCCCGATGAAGCCGAGAGCGTAGAGCATCGGTGTTTCAAAGGAGATGCTTCCCCGGTAGAGCGTGGCCGTCCAGTTGAAGACTTTGACGGCGGAAGGAATCGCGACCGCGAAGCTGAGAACGCTGAAGATCATCCCGGCGAACACGCTCTGGCCGCTGACGAACATGTGGTGGCCCCACACGAGGAAGCCGAGCAGGGCGATCGCCAGACTCGAGAAGGCGATGAACGTGTAGCCGAAGGGGCTGCGGCGGGAAAAGCACGTGACGATTTCGCTGATCACGCCCATGCCGGGCAGGATCATGATGTAGACCGCCGGGTGCGAGTAGAACCAGAACAGGTGCTGAAACAGGAGCGGATCGCCGCCGAGGGCCGGGTCGAAGATGCCCAGGCCCAGGAGGCGCTCAAGGCCGACGAGCAGGATCGCCACCGCCACCACCGGCGTGCCGAGAATCATGATGATGCTGGTCGCGTAGTGCGCCCAGATGAAGAGCGGCAGCCGGAACCACCGCATCCCCGGGGCCCGCATCCGATGGATCGTCACGATGAAGTTCAGCCCCGTCAGGATCGAGGAGAACCCCATGATGAAGATGCCGAGCGCGGTGGTGATGACGTGGGTGTTCGCGTAGGTCGTGGAGAAGGGGGTATAGAACGTCCAGCCCGTGTCCACGCCGCCCCGCACGACGGCCGCCAGCGCGATGATCCCGCCGGTCATGTACAGGTACCAGCTGAGCAGATTCAGTTTCGGGAAGGCCAGGTCGCGCGCGCCGATCATCATCGGCACGAGGAAATTCCCCAGGGTGGCGGGGATCGACGGCACCAGGAAAAAGAAAATCATCATGATGCCGTGCATCGTGAACAGCTTGTTGTAGGTGTCGGACTGCACGAGGTCGCCGGCCGGTGTGAGCAGCTCGAGGCGGATCAGCACCGCGAACATGCCGCCGAGGATGAAGAAGAACGTGATGGAGATCAGGTACAGCAGACCGATGCGCTTGTGGTCCGTGGTCAGCAGCCAGGACTTCACGCCGTAGTCTGCGTTGAGGTAATTCGTCTGCGTTTCAGTCGTGGTCATCGTGCTCATTGGTTTGTGCCGCCCCCCGACGGTCGCGGTGCTGCCTGGGTCGCGGGCGCCGCGGCCGGCGTCTGCGCCGAGCTCGGCGCCAGGCCCATCGACCGGATGTACGCGATCAGCTGGAGAATGCCCTCCTCGCTGACCAACCCCTTGTACGTCGGCATGATCGGTTCGTACCCGGCGACGATCTTGGCGGCCGGTTCGATGATGCTCTCGCGGATGTAGTTGTCGTCAGCGGTGACAATCTCGCCGCTCTTGAGCTGCACGGGCTGGCCGTACTGGCCGGCGAGCATCGGGCCGCGGGCGCCGGAGTCTGGCGCGTGGCACGACTGGCAGCCGAGCTGCTCGAAGAGCCGTGCGCCGGCGGACAGCATCGACTCGCCGGTGGTGCCGCCGCTGAGCCATTGCTCGTAGGCGGTGGGCTCCATCACGACGACGCGCCCGATCATCTGCGAGTGCTCTGTCCCGCAGTATTCAGCGCAGAACAGGTGATACTCGCCCACCTTGGTCGGCTCGAACCATGCGCTGGTGTAGCGCCCGGGCAGGACGTCCTGCTTGATGCGGAATGCAGGCACGAACAGGCTGTGGATCACGTCCTCGGAGGTCATCGTCAGCCGCACGGGCCGGCCCACGGGGACGTGAAGCTCATTGATCTCGCGGGGACCCTCGGGGTGCTGAAACTTCCACATCCACTGCTTGCCGACGACATAAACTTCGGCCGCGTCGAGCGGGGGGCGCTGCATGTCGAAGTACAGGTTGGCGCCCCAGACGAACATCACCATCGCGATGGCCAGCGGCGTGGCGGACCACACGATCTCGAGCCAGAGATTGCCGTGAAGCTGCTGCGCCTGCGGGTTCTTGCGCCGCCGGTAGCGGATGACGAACACCGTCACCAGCAGGAAGATGAGGGCGGTGAAAAACAGCGAGACCGCCACCAGGAACCAGTAGAGCGCATCGACGCGGCTGGCCACGGAGGAGGCCTGCTCGGGGAATAATGGAAGGTTCTTCCACTTCATCTCAGGTTCCGGTCTCCGGTTGGGCGTTGCAGCCCGACAGACCGCCGCCGGCAGTCTCAGGCCGGCTTCGGGATCGCGGTCGCCCGTTTCTCCCTGCGGAACGATTTCACGATGAACAGAGCGATCGCCAGCACGGTGACGGCTCCCGCGATCCGGATGATACCCATGATCGCGAGGCCGTAGCGGCCGGTGAGCGGGTCATAGTGGTAGCAGAGGAGCAGCAGCTGATCGACCTTGGAGCCGATCCGTTCCTGCGCTGCTTCCATCAGGCCGAACTGCAGATCGCGCGGCGCGTAGTCCACGCCGTAGAAGTACCGGGCCAGCTTGCCGCTCGGGGTCAGGATCATGATGCCGCTGGCGTGCGCGAACTGCTGCGTGCGGTCGTCCCAGGCGTAGCGGAAGCCGACGGATTCGGTCAGGCGCCGGATGGATTCGGCGTCGCCGGTGAGAAAATGCCAGCCCTTCTCGGCGCCGGGACGGTTGTACTGCTCGAGATAGCTGGCCTTCTTCCTCGCGGCCAGTTTCGGCGTCTCCCTGGGGTCGAAACTGACGGTGACGACCTCGAATTCGTCTCCCACATCAAACTTGAGCTGCGAGATGCCTTTTTCGAGGCCGTTCAGCACGAGCGTGCACAGCATCGGGCACTCGAAGTAGACGAGGGAGAGGATGACCGGCTTGTTGCCGAAGTAATCCCCCAGGCGAACGGTATTGCCTTCCTCGTCGCGGAACTCGAGGTCGAGGGGTACCTGCCCATTCAGTTTCTGGTCGATCCCGATCTTCTTGAGGACCTCGGTCTGCGGATCCTCGATGCGGGCCGGTCCGGCGGCCCGCGCGGATGCAGAGAGCAGTGCGCACGCGACCGCGACGGACAGGGCGGCGCGTCCCGTGGATGGTATGCGTGTGTTCCTCATGGTGTTGCACTCGGTTGTGAGGCCGGCGGGCGCACCGGCAGGCCTCGTTCGACGAGCAGATCCATGGCCCGGTCGATCGGAATGCGGATGGTGCCCTTCGCGCGGTCTTCCCAGTCGTAGGTGCTCAGTTTCTGCTGTTCGGCGTGCTGCATCTCGGCGAGATCCTGCGCGGGCACGACCTGGAGAAGCGGGCCGGGAGCGATCTGCACGGCGTCGGCCAGGGAGGGTGCCGGTCGGTCCGCTTTCTTCGCCTGCCCCGTCTTGGCGAAGAAGATCACACCGGCGACGACGTGGCCGAGGACCAGCAGGACCGCCAGCAGCACACCCATCCAGACGAAATACTTCGGCCCGAGATCGCGGACTTCGTAACCGCGCGCGACATCCGGCGGGGCATCGTCTTCGTGGCTGAGTTCCTTCAGCGTTTTGGGGCTGTCGGGTTTGCGTGTATCCATCAGCTCACCTCCGCGGCCGCGGCCGGGTGTCCGGCCAGGGCATCGTAGGGGGGCATCAGCGTTCGGCGACCGAGCTGCCACAGGAAGGCGCTCGCCCAGAGTGCTCCGACGCCGAGCGGAGCCGCGAGGTCCATCCAGTGGAGGCGGAAACCATCCGGATGGAACGCAGGGACAAGCGTCCAGAACATGTCCACGAACCGCATGACCAAAATGGCCACCACCAGCGGGAACAGCACGCCGGGCGTGCGCTTCGTCCGCCGGGAGAGCAGCAGGAAAAACGGCAGCGCGAAATGCAGCAGGATCAGGAGCAGGGCGACGGATCCCCAGCCGCTGCTGATGCGACGCAGGTACCACGGCGTCTCTTCCGGAAGGTTGCCCGACCAGATAATCAACCACTGCGAAAACGACATGTACGCCCAGAGCATCACGAACGCGAGCGTCAGGTTGCCGAGATCGTGAATCTGGTCCACGCGGACGCGCCGACTGAGGGACGGCTCGCGGCTGAGCAGCAGCACGACCAGGATCGAGAGCGCGAGTGCGCTGAGCCCCTGGCCGGCCATCCACAGCATGCCGTAGATGGTGGACTGCCAGTGCGGTTCGAGCGACATCATCCAGTCAAACGACGCGAACGAGACCGTGATGGCGAAGATGACCAATCCGGGCCCGCTGATCACCCGCAGCTTGTGGGGCGTGTACGGGTCGTTCCGGCGCTGCTGCTCGAGTGACCAGTGATTGAGGAGCCAGCTCAGGAGCAGCCAGACCGCAAAGTAGATCGCGGTGCGCGTGAGGAAAAACGGCACGTTCAGATAGGCGGCCTTGTGGCGGAGCACCTCGTCCTGGAGGGCTTCCGCGTGCGACCACTCGTAGAGCGCGTGTGTGCCCAGCAGCAGCACCGGCGCCAGCAGGAGCATCATGAGAGGCAGCGTCCGGGAGGCGGCCTCGAGCGTCGGCCGGATGGCAATGCCCCACGCGCCGCCGGTCAGATGATGCAGCATCAGAATGCCGGTGCAGCCGAGGGGAAAACCGATCCAGAAGACGCACGCCAGCAGGGACGAGCGGAAGAACTGCGCGGGGTTCGCGAAGCCCACGAGCACGCAGAGCAGCACGAGCACGGCTCCGGCGATCAGGAGCGGCCTGCGGAGGCGGTTCAGGCGATCGGGCAGCATCAGGTCGTTCACCGCAGGGTCTCCTGCATTCGGCTCCACTCCCGGGGCGGCACGTCTTCGCGGGCGGCATTGCGACTGAGCTGCAGGGCGCGGATGTAGGCGGCGATGGCCCAGCGATCTTCCGCGGGGACGCGCTCGGCATAGCTGTACATGGTTCCGAACCCGTTGGTGATCACGTCGACGAAGTGGCCAACCGGCGCCTCGCGCAGCCGCTGATCATGGAACGACGGCGGCGGGCGGAACCCACGGCGGACGATCATTCCCATGCCGGTCCCGAGCTGGTCGTGGCAGGGGGCGCAGAAGATGTTGAACCGCTCCTGCCCGCGCTCCATCACCTGACGGGTAACAGCGAAGGGGAACGTGTCCACGAGCTTTCCGTTCACCTTGCCGGTATGCAGGTGCTCATCCTCGCGGAGGTGCCCCCGCGCGACGGTGCCCGGAACGGGGGGACGCGCGGAGCGACCGTCCGCAAAGAACGTACTGGCCGCGTACGGCTTGTACTTGGGCTGGTCGTGCATGTCCTGGCGGCAGCCGGCGACGAGCGCCGCAATCGTGCCCAGGAGCATGCCTGCCCGGACTGTGTGAGCTCTAGTACGCAACTTCGTAGACCTCGGATCCGCCCAGCGTCTCCATGAACCGCCGCGTGCCCTCGCGATCGAACCTCGGGTCGCGGGACTCGATGCACAGGAAGAACTTGTCCCGCGACGCCATCGCGAACTGCGGGACGTTGAAAACGGGGTGATACGGCGTCGGGAGGCCGTTCAAAGCCAGCATGCCGAGCACCGCGGAAAACGCGGCGATCAGGACCGTCATTTCAAACGTCACGGGGATGAACGCCGGCCAGCTGTGCAGCGGACGTCCGCCGACGTTGAGCGGGTAGGCGACGACCGAAACCCAGTACTGAAGGCCGTAACCGGTCAGGGCGCCGATGATCCCGCCCGCGAGCACGATGAGCGGGAGGCGCGTGGGGCGGTCCTTGATGATCTCGCCAAGTTCCGCGATGGGGAACGGCGTGTAGGCGTCCATGCGGCTGTACCCCGCCTCGCGGGTGCGCCGGGCCGCCTCCACGAGTTGTTCCGGCTCGTGGAACTCCACCATGAGGCCGTAAATCGGATGCTTCATCACAGTCTTCCGCCCGTCAGTGTCCGGTGCCCGCTCCCGCCTCGAGGCCCTTGCGATGCTCGTGTTCGATTTCGTGCGTCAGCTCGCGCATCTCGAAGATCGAGATCATCGGCAGCACCCGGATGAACAGGAACAGCAACGACAGGAACAGACCGATCGTGCCGAAATACGTCGCCCAGTCCCACCGCGTCGGGTAGTACATGCCCCACGAACTCGGGAGGAAGTCACGGGCGAGGCTCGTCACCACGATGATGAACCGCTCAAGCCACATGCCGACGTTCACGATCAGGGCGATGATGAACAGCGCGACCGTGTTCATCCGCACGCCACGAATCCACAGCAGCTGCGGGATCGCGACGTTACAGAGGATCAGCATCCAGAAAAACGGGCTGTAGGGGCCCATCTTCCGGTTCTGGATCATCGAGAGCTCGTAAACGTTGCCGCTGTACCAGGCGATGAAGTTCTCCATCAGGTACCCGTAGCCGACGATCAGGCCCGTCGCGAGCATGATCTTGGCCATGTTGTTCAGGTGCCGCATGGTGATGAAGTCTTCCAGGCCGTAGAAGCGGCGGAGCGGGATGGCCAGCGTCAGGACCATCGCGAAGCCGGAGTAGATGGCGCCCGCTACGAAGTAAGGCGGGAAGATCGTCGCGTGCCAGCCGGGGATGATCCCGATCGAGAAGTCAAAGCTGACCACGGTGTGAACCGAGACGACCAGCGGCGTGGCCAGGCCGGCCAGCAGCAGGTAGGCGGTCTGGTAGCGGTGCCAGTG
>CAZJTF010000106.1:0-19272 GCA_964548565.1 uncultured Planctomycetales bacterium
TCAACTTGTATCCTGGCGGCGGAACCGGCTCCGCCAAGTTGGAACCGGGCAACTTCGGGACCGTTGACATCGGGCCCTCCAACAACAGCACCGCAGATATCGCCCGCCAGATCCGCTACGGCGTCAGCGCGGAGGACCTGGCCGCGCTCGGTGGACAACTGAAGCTGACGAACGGCAGTCTCCAGCTTAATGGCGATACTGGCCTGAGCGCCGGCGTCAAAGATGACCTTGCAGCGATCATCGGGCAGCCCCGGATCATCCCGCTGTTCAGTCAGACTAGTGGTAACGGTAACAACGCATACTACACGATCGTCGGGTTCGCCGGGATCCGGATCCTCGACGTTAAGCTCACCGGCTCGATGAAATCGAAGCAGGTGATCATCCAGCCCTGCGTCGTCTGTGACTCCACAGCGATTACCGAGGAAGGCTCCGGCCCCAGTTACTTTGTCTATCAGCCCGTTCACCTCACCCGCTGATGCCCCGCGGGTGAGCCTCCCGCAACGAGGGATCGGGAACCTGCGCTGCAGCGAAACTGTGGCGCAGGTTCCGTCCTTTCTGGCCCGACACATGGGACCACGGGCCGCCACGCCCGGCATCCGGCAGCGGATTTTTTCGCCCGGCGGCGTACTCGATTTCGGCGAACCTCAGGTCCTAGTATCGGATGTGCCTCCCGCGAGCCAGGCGGACGCAGCCGGCCGGAAGGCGAGTCTTCATGTGAGAAAGGTGAAATCATGGCCAGCAGACCTGAGCTGAATACGGGTGAAGGCGCGACTCAGCAGCACGGCGGTGGTGAACTGCGCGAAGAGCTCGAACGCCTCGGCCAGCGTGCCAAGGACGCGGCGTACGGCCACATGGATCAGCTCCGTGAGCGCGGCATGGAGAAGGCGCGTCAACTTGAAGACCGGATCGCCGAGGAGCCGCTCAAGAGCGTGCTGATCGCCGCCGGCGTCGGCTTCCTGCTCGGCGTGATGTGGATGCGCGACTGATCGCGCGCAGGACAGGTCTGCCCGGTCAAGCGCTGTCGTTCTCAGCACCCCGCGCGCCGACATGGAGGTGTGCCGATGGATCCGACCCGGTTTACGCAGCAGAACGTCCACACACACACCTCCGCGCGCGGCAACGGGGAACCCGCCCCGCAGGACGTGCTTCGCCAGATCCCGGAGCTGCTCGGAGAGTTGAAGGAGTACACCTCCTACTACATCTCCGCCCGAAAAGACGCCGCGGGGGCTCGCTTTCGTTCGCTGCTTGCGAGGGCGGCGCTGGGAATCCTGGGGCTGCTCGTCGCCATGGCTGTCGTCGGCACGTCCACCTGGCTGCTTCTGACAGGGCTCGCTCAGGGCCTGGGGATTCTCTTCGGCGGCAGGATCTGGCTCGGTTACGCGGTCATGGGCCTCTTCATCCTCGCTGCCACAGGGACCGGAACCTGGCTGGGGATCCGCTACTGGAAACGGTCGGCCCTGCAGGCCACGCGTGAGAAGTACGAGCGGATGCGCCAGGAGCAGAAACAGCGGTTCCAGCGGTGCGTATCCGACCTCGCGCCCGTCTCACCCGACCAGGACGAGAGCACACCCTCATGACAGCCACCCAGAGTTGGGAACTCGTGAAGGCGTCTGTCTCCGACTGGCTGGAGGACAAGGCGCCGCGGCTGGGGGCGGCCCTCGCCTACTACACCATCTTCTCGCTCGCGCCTCTGCTCGTCGTGGCGATTGCCATCGCGGGTGCGGTGCTCGGCGAAAAGGCGGTGCAGGGGCAGCTCTCGGAGCAGCTCCAGGGAACGATCGGCCCCGGCCCCGCCAGTGTGATCCAGAGCATGATCGCCGCCACGCGCAAGTCCGGCGGCGGCACGCTGGCCACCGTGATCAGCGTCGGCGTGCTGCTCTTCGGTGCGACCGGTGTCTTTGCGCAGCTCAAAGACGCATTGAACACGGTGTGGGAAGTGCCTCCGCGTCAGGGAGGCGGGGTTAAAGGTTTCATCCGGGACCGGTTCCTCTCGTTTGCGATGGTGATGGGCATCGGGTTCCTGCTGCTTGTATCGCTCGTGATCAGTTCGATTCTGACGGCCATCACGCGACAGGCGAGCAACGTACTGCCGGTGCCTGATTTCGTCGTGCACATCGGCGATGTGGTGATCTCACTGGTCGTCATCACGCTGCTGTTCGCGATGATGTTCAAGCTCCTGCCGGACGCGAAGGTCGCGTGGTCCGACGTATGGGTCGGAGCGGTCGTCACCGCCGTGCTCTTCACGATCGGCAAGTACGCCATCAGCGTCTACATGGCCCACAGCGCCGTGTCGTCCGCGTACGGAGCAGCCGGCTCCGTGGTGGCGCTTCTCCTGTGGATTTACTACGCCTCGCTCATCCTGCTGCTCGGGGCGGAGTTCACGCAGGCGTATGCGGCGCGGTTCGGATCGCGTTTCCAGGCCCAGTCGCAGGCGGCATCGCTCCCATTCGCGATGCCGGCCTTGCTGAGCGACGCAGGGGAACGGTCCGCTTTCACGCAGCAGAATGAGGGAGACGACATGGCTTCCAGCCGGATGACGCAGACGGAGAGCGAGTACCTGCAGGAGCAACTCGAGGCCGCGCAGTGCGCCATGCGCCGGACGCGCACCGAGCTGACATCGGCGGTCCGCACCGCCGCCAGCCCGGCGGAGTGGGCACGGACGTACCCATGGGCTGCCGTGGGCACCGCGATGCTCGCCGGCACGGCGGTGGGCATGTTCCTGCTGCACCGTGCCCAGAAGCGCCCGCGTACCCGCACGGAGCGACTGATCGACGCGATCCGCGGTCACGAACGGGAGCCACGTGTGCGCGAGCGCCCGCACGAAGTTGAAACCCGTCGGAATGGTGGCGGTATCCTCAACTCGCTGATCGCCGCCGGCAGCGGGGCTCTGGGCAGCATGCTCAAGACCGCTCTGCACGGTGCCATCATGACGGCTGTCTCCGCAAAGACGGCGACCGCCGCGGCACGTTCCGAGGCGCAGGAAGGCCAGCCCGACTGGGAACCAGGCAGGGAGTTTTGACGAACTGCTCGTGGCCGGAAGCCTCTCCGCCCGCGCTTTGAGTGCAGCAGCCCATCCGCAGAAACACAAAGGCCCCTCCGCCTGAGATACAGGGCAGGCCCCGAGGAAGGTTGCACGGGCCCGATCGTCCCTGCATGCTGTGAGAACGCGCGGGCATGGAAGCCGGATTCCGCGGCCATCGCGTCGTCGAATGAGTGCACCCATATGATGGAACACGGGTCGGCAGATATCCTCGCGACTTCAACGGTGACACAGTGAAGGTCGGGATCATCGGTTCCGGTTTCGTCGGCAGCACGGCCGCCTACGCCATGACGCTCGAGGGCGCGGCCAGTGAAATTGCCCTTGTAGACGTGAATGCGAGCCTCTCGCGGGCGCAGGCGGAGGACATCCTGCATGCGACGCCGTTCGGGTCGGCCGTGCGGGTTTACGCTGCGGAGTACGCGCAGCTGCAGGGCGCGAGGCTGGTGATCCTTGCCTGCGGCGTGAGCCAGCGGCCCGGAGAAGGGCGCCTGGAACTGCTCGGCCGGAATGTGCGCATCTTCCAGGATGTGATCCCACGCGTGCTGGAGCACGCCTCCGAGGCCGTCCTGCTCGTTGCATCGAACCCTGTGGACATCCTGACACACGTGGTGACGCGCGTCTCCGGCATCGCGCCGTCACGTGTGATCGGTTCGGGCACGATCCTCGATACGGCACGGTTTCGAGCACTCCTCGGCGAGCATGTCGGCGTGGCGCCCAGTTCGGTGCACGCGTACGTCCTGGGGGAGCACGGTGACTCGGAAGTCCTCGTGTGGTCGAGCGCGAAGGTGGGCGGCGTGCCCCTCCTGGATTTGGCGCGACAGACCGGACGCGACATAACCGAAGAGGTCCGCGCCCGGATTGATGACGGGGTTCGACGCGCCGCTTACCGCATCATCAAAGGTAAGAGCGCGACTTACTATGGGATCGGCGCGGGACTTTCGCGAATTGCCAGCGCGATTCGCGACGACGAGCGCGCGGTCCTGACGCTCAGCACCACGGCGGGCAACTACGACGGCTTCGAAGGCATGAGCATCTCGCTGCCCCGCGTGATTGGGGCGGGGGGCGTGCTGTCGACGATCCGCCCCGCCCTTTCGGACGCCGAACACGAGGCGCTCCGTCGAAGCGCGGACATCCTGCGGGAAATGGCTGCCGAGATTGGCTTTTGAGCCGGGTCCGAAACCTGCCCGCCACGCGGTTGGAACGTTTCCACGCCAGTGGTGTAAGATCTGCGCGCGGATCCCCGGTTGACGGATCCGCATCGCCGGGAGGGTCCGATGCGAGTCGCAGTAGCGGCTGATCACGGTGGATTTACCCTGAAGCAGGATCTCGCGCAACGGCTGCAGCGCAGCGGGCACGACGTTGTCGATGTCGGCGCGTGCGCGCTCGACCCCCAGGACGATTACCCGGACTTCGCGATTCCCCTGGCTCAGGCGGTCGCGGCCGGGCAGGTGACGCGCGGCATCGTGATCTGCGGCAGCGGCGTGGGCGCGAGCGTCGCGGCCAACAAGGTCCCAGGCGTGCGGGCCGGACTGTGCCACGACTGCTTCTCCGCGCACCAGGGCGTCGAGGATGACGACATGAACGTCTTGTGCCTCGGCGCACGGGTCATCGGCCCCGAACTGGCATGGGAGCTGGTCAGCGTCTTCCTGGCGGCGTCATTCACAGGCGCGGAACGCCATCGCCGTCGGCTCGAGAAGATCGCGCAGTTGGAACTCTGATGCACCTGCTGGCAGGTAAGGCGCACAGCACTCTGCACTGGAAAGGATGGACAGCATGAGTTCAGGCAGCTCCTGGCAACGTTATCGCGCGCTTCTCTGCAGCGTCGAGCCTCTCGGGATGACCCTCGATATCAGCCGGATGCATATCGACGACGACTTCCTGTCGCGTCTGGAGCCCGAGATGCAGCGCGCGTTCAAAGAGATGGATGCGCTCGAAGGAGGCGCGATCGCCAACCCGGACGAGAACCGGATGGTGGGTCACTACTGGCTGCGTGCCCCCGACAAAGCTCCCACGCCGGAGATGGCGCGCGACATCCGCGAGACGGTCGAGGCGGTGAAGCGGTTCGCGATGAATGTCCACTCGGGCCAGGTGCGCCCGCCGGCGGGCCGGCGCTTCACGCGGGTGCTCTCGATCGGCATCGGCGGCTCGGCCCTTGGTCCGATGTTCGTTGCGGACGCGCTGGGTTCTCCGCGTTCTGACGCGATGCAGGTATATTTCATCGACAACACCGATCCGGACGGGATCGCGCGGACGCTCGCGCAGCTCGCGGGCTGCCTGGGTGAGACGCTCTGCATCGTCACGAGCAAAAGCGGCGGCACGCCCGAGACACGCAACGGCATGCTGGTCGTGGCGGAGGCGTATCGTGCGGCCGGCCTGCCTTTCGCCCAGCACGCCGTCGCCGTCACCATGCCTGGTTCGGCGCTCGACCAGGCCGCCGCACACGAAGGATGGATCGCGCGGTTCCCGATGTTCGACTGGATCGGCGGGCGTACGAGCGAACTCTCGGCCGTCGGGCTGCTCCCCGCGGCGCTGCAGGGCCTCGATGTCGATGAGCTCCTTGCCGGAGCGGCCGCCTGCGATGAGGCCACGCGGGACCACCAGACACGCCGCAACCCGGCGGCGCTTCTCGCACTGGCGTGGCATCACGCCACGGGCGGTCGCGGCGCCAAAGACATGGTCGTGCTGCCGTACAAGGATCGGCTCCTGCTCTTCAGCCGCTACCTCCAGCAACTGGTGATGGAGTCGCTGGGCAAGCGGCTCGACCTGTCCGGCCAGCGCGTGGACCAGGGGCTGACCGTCTACGGCAACAAAGGCTCAACGGATCAGCACGCGTACGTTCAGCAGCTGCGGGACGGCATCAACAACTTCTTCGTGGTATTCGTCCAGGTGCTCGAGTCCGGCGGATCTGCCTTCGAAGTGGAACCGGGTGTCACATCGGGCGACTACCTCAACGGGTTCCTGCTGGGCACGCGCGAAGCCCTGTCCGGCAACGATCGTGAATCCGTCACGCTGACGATTCCGCGTGTGGACGCCCGCCGAATCGGGGCGCTGATCGCACTCTTCGAGCGCGCGGTCGGGTTCTACGCGAGCCTGGTTCGCATCAACGCCTATCATCAACCAGGGGTCGAGGCCGGCAAGAAGGCTGCCGCCGAGGTGCTCGCGCTGCAGGCACGGATTCTCGCGGCGCTCACGAGCTCTGCTCAAACTGCTGAGCAGATTGCCCGGCAGGCGGGCTCCGAGGACGTTGAAACGGCGTACCTCGTGCTCGAGCACCTGGCCGCGAACGGACGTGCCCACAAGACGGCCGCCGGCGACCCGGCAGATGCGACATTTGCCCGGAGTTAGCCCGGGAGACGACGGAGGAGCCATGACGCAACTGGAGTCGCTCAAACGGTACACGGTTGTGGTGGCGGATACCGGTGATATCGCCGCCATCCAGCAGCATCGCCCGCAGGACGCAACCACGAACCCCTCGCTGTTGCTCTCCGCGTCCCAAAAGCCCGAGTACGAGCACCTTGTTCTCCAGGCGATGGAGGCCGCTCGCCGAGAGAGCCCGGACCCGGCCGGACGCACCGCCGCATTTATGGATCATCTGGCGGTCGCGTTCGGATGCGAGATTCTCAAGCTGGTGCCGGGGCGCGTGTCGACAGAAGTGGACGCCTCCCTCAGTTTCGACCTGCCCGGCAGCATGGATAAGGCACGGCGGCTGATCGGGCTCTACGAAAAGGCCGGCGTTTCGCGGGAGCGCATCCTGGTGAAGCTTGCCAGCACCTGGGAAGGCATCTCTGCGGCTGAGCAGCTCGAACGCGAGGGTATCCACTGCAACATGACGCTGCTTTTCAGCTTCGCACAGGCGGTTGCATGCGCGGACGCCCGCGTCACACTCATCTCGCCGTTCGTGGGTCGTATCTACGACTGGTACAAGAAGGAGCGCGGCCAGGAGATCCCGGTCGAGGAGGACCCCGGCGTCGAGTCTGTGACGCGGATCTACAACTATTACAAGAAGTTCGGCTACAAGACGCAGGTCATGGGCGCGAGCTTCCGCCGGAGCGGCCAGATTGTGCGGCTCGCCGGCTGCGACCTGCTGACCATCAGTCCGGAACTGCTGGCGGAGCTCTCCAGCCGGGAGGGCGAGGTTGAGCGGGTGCTGAGCCCGGAACGAGCGGCCGGCATGAAGATCGAGCGGCTGCACCTGGACGAGAAGACCTTTCGGTCGATGCATAACGAGGACGCGATGGCCGTCGAAAAGCTGAGCGAGGGGATCCGGCGCTTCAACGCGGACGCCCGCAAGCTTGAGCAACTCGCCCGGAACCGGATCGCAGCCTGAGCGGCGGTGCTCGATGCAGCGGATGCCCCCCACGAGCTTTCGCCAACGCAGCAGCGGCCTCCTCATGCACATCACCTGCCTGCCGGGACCGCACGGCAGCGGCGATCTCTCGTCCCATGCGATGCGGTTCGTGGATTTTCTCGCCGCCGCCGGTCAGCGGTGGTGGCAGATGCTGCCAATCAACCCCCCGGGAGATCATCCCGGCAACTCGCCCTACAGTTCGACTTCGTCGCTGGCGGGCAGCCCCCTGCTCATCTCGCTCGAGGGGTTGGTGAAGGACGGGCTGCTGAAAACCGCGGATATCCCGCCTCTCGATGGACGCGCTGATGCGGTGGACTTCGCCCGGGTGCGTCAATACCGCGGTGAGCGTCTTCGGCGCGCCTATGCGGCTTTCGTCGGCTCCCGGGCGCGGCTCCGGCGCGCATTTGAGGCTTTCTGTCAGTCGCAGGCTCACTGGCTGGACGACTTTGCGCTGTTCACCGCGCTCAAGCACCGCCTGGGCGCACGCCCCTGGTGGCAGTGGAATCCGACACTGGCAACGCGCAGCCCTGATGCAGTCCGCACCGCGCGGGCAGAGCTCGCCGAAGACATCCGCTATGAGCAGTTCCTGCAATTCGTCTTCGATCGTCAGTGGCGCGAACTCCGCACGTATGCCAACGGAAAAGGCGTCGGGCTGATCGGCGACATCCCGATCTTCGTCGGCCACGACAGTGCCGACGTGTGGGCGCACCGTGATCTGTTCCAGCTCGATGCGGGCGGACGACCCCAGGTTGTCTCGGGCTACCCGCCAGACACGCCGGGCGAGAAGGGACAGAAGTGGGGTCATCCTCTGTACAAGTGGAAGAAACACGAAGCGACCGGCTACGCCTGGTGGGTGCAGCGGTTCGCCTCGCTTTTCGATCACTTCGACGCGGTCCGCATCGATCACTTTCTCGGATTCCTGCGGTTGTACGCCATTCCGGCCCAGAGCCCGGACGCGCGGGTCGGCCGCTGGATCCGCTCGCCGGGCCGACAGATCTTCGAGCACGTGCGCGCCGCGCTCGGCGATCGCCCCGTCATCGCGGAGGACCTCGGTCGCCCCACGCCCGGCGCCAATGAGCTGCGGGACGACTTCGGATTCCTTGGCATGCGGATCCTGCAGTTCGGATTCGGCGACACCTACCACCTGCCCCACCGCTATCCGCGGATGTGCGCCGCCTACACCGGCACGCACGACAGCGACACGTGTGTCGGCTGGTTCCGGAGCATCCGGCCGGCATCACGACGTCGCCGCGTACTGCAGTACATCGGCGGCGAGGCGGACAGCGTGGCGCGCGACATGATCCGCACCGCCATGGGGTCGGTGGCATCGACGGTGATCATTCCAGTTCAGGATGTGCTCGGACTCGACGGAAAAGCGCGGTTCAACGTACCCGGCACCCCGACCGGAAATTGGACGTGGCGCATGCGCCCGGGCGCGCTGAGCCCGGCGATGGCCCGTGACCTGCACACACTTACATTGGTGACCGAGCGCCTTGCGCCCGTCGCTTCGGACGAGACGCCGAGAGGTTCCACCCGCCGGCGGGAATCCGCCGCACAGAGAGGCTCGGTGGGCCGGACGATAGAGTCTCAGTAGCCGCCGTTCTCGTACGCGGCGTCGAAGAGCGCCAACACATTCTCCGGCGGCACGCCCGTCTGGATATTGTGCACGTTGTTGAACACGTACCCCCCGCCGGGCTTGAACGTTTCAACGTTTCGTCGAACGTGGCTGCGCACGTCGTCGGCCGAGGCGAACGGCAGCACGTGCTGCGCGTCGATTCCGCCGCCCCAGAATACGACGCGCCCGCCGAACTCACGCTTCAGTTCGGCGGGCTCCATCCCGTTGATCCCGATCTGCACCGGGTTGAGAATATCCACGCCGTTATCGATCAGCTCGGGGATAAACGCCCGGCACGCACCGCACGTGTGATACCAGATCTTCGCCCCGGTGAGTCCCTTGATGTGCTGTACGAGCGCCTTCTGACGCGGCTTGACGATGGCGCGGTAGATCTCGGGGTTGAACAGCGGGCCGCGCTGCCCGGCCAGGTCGTCGCCGATCATCACCACGTCGACAAGGTCACCCACCTGCCCGAGGAAACCCGTGTAGAAGGCTTTCCAGTAATCCAGCATGCGATCGAGCAGGGCCTCGCACAGCGGCTGGTTGCGCAGCAGGTCCATGAACCACTGCTCGAGCCCGCGCAGGTACCAGCAGAACTCGTACACGACACCACCGATCCCGGTGCAGATCGCGTAGGGCGTCGTTTCGCGCAGCCTCCGGGCGTGATCGCGCACGCCCGTGAAACGTGAGGCGTCGCCCCCGTTCGGAAACGGGTACGTCTCGATGCTCCGCAGATCAGCGCCGGCCAGCGGATGGTGCGTGATATCCATGTACAGCCCACCGTCGTCGGGCATGGACCAGACGATGCCGAACTCGTCCCGCAGATCATGCCACACGCGCCCGTCGCGCTCATTGCGGACGATGCCCCCCTTGAAACCAGCCGGTGCGTGGGCGGTGATGTACCGCGTGTCGATTCGGAGTCGCTGCAACACCTGTTCGGACGGGCGGGCGAGTTGCTGCACCGGGTCGAGAATCGCGATCGGCTCGTGGATGTCGAGGTGCCGCAGCAGGGCCTCGTAGGCCGTGCGGTGGATGCCGGTCTGGAACCCACCCAGGTCCAGCGGAACGCGGTCGGGCTCCTGATGATGAAGCGTGGTCTGAAGCCGCTCGCGCGAGGTCATGTTGTTTCGGGTCGACATGGTGCGTCATCCTGCCGAAGGATTTGTGTCTGCCGCGAGAATACCCGCCCATCAATCGACAGGCCAGAGGCTTATTGCTGCTCTTGAGTGAGAACGCGGGCCTGCAGTCGAAGATTCCCGAGCGCGGTTGCGTCGGCAGCACCGATTTCGACGGGGACTCCCAAGGCCCGGGCGATCGCATCGCACAACTGCGTGCTCCGGGTCCCGCCGCCCAGGAGGTGGAGACGCTCGGGTCTGCAGCCTACGGCCAACGCGAGTTCGTGGAGCGCCTCCTGATAGTGAGACGCCAGGCTTTCATAGATGACGCGCGAGAATTCTCCGGGCGTCCGCGGCGCCGGCTGACCGGCTTCGCTGCACGCTGCCGCGATCTCCCGCGGCATGTCGGCCGGTGCGTGAAACCGCGGCTGAGCCGGATCGATGCGGCTTTCGATCCTGGCAGTGCCCGCGTCGCGATCCAGTTCGCCGTCGGTCAGGCAAATGCCCTGGGCCGCCCAGATCCGGCGACACTCCTGCAACAGCCAGAGGCCGCCAGTCGCACTGAAGACGCCCCACCTCTCGTCAGGCAACCCGAAAATCACCCGGCCAGGCTTATCGGCATCCTCAGGCACCAGCAGCCCCCCCGTGCAGCAGCCGAGCATTCCCCACGTACCGAGCGACAGGAAGAACGTCCCGGGCTGCAGGTTCTCGATGCTGGCTGCCGCGGCCGCCGTGTCGTGCCCGGCGGTGCTGATCACGGGAACACCGGCGAGTCCAGGCACGATGCCCCGCTCGTGTACAAGGCCGATCACCTGCGGGCGTGCGACGATCGTGGGAAGAAAGCTTCCGGGAATCTCCAGAAGTTGGAGCAGGTCGAGATCCCACGCGCCGGTGTGCAGGTTGCGGAGTTGCGAGGCGGTTGCCATCGTCCAATCCGTCACCTCTGCCCCGCACAAGGCGTGGTGAACGAGGTCCGCAACGAACAGCAGTTTCCGCGCGCGCACCAGCACGTGCGATTTCTGCAGCGCCATCGCCCGAAGCTGACACAAGGACGTCACGGGCGTGACTCCGCATCCGACTCGGCGGACGAGGTCGTTCGGTGTAATGCGATCAGCGAACGCCTGAGGCATACCCGCAGTTCGGCTGTCGCGGTACGAAGCGGGCGCCTCGAGGAGTTCGCCATCCGGACTGAGCAGTCCGAAGTCCTGCGCCCAGCTGCTGCAGCTGACGCCCCCGATCCGTCCACCGGCGGCTTCGCAGGCACGAAGGAGTCCGGTGCGAATCTCGACACGCAGAAGTGGCCAATCCCATCGTAACACGCTGTTCGTCAGGACCGGCTGATGCGGGAACCGGTGCACAACTTCCGTCGTTGCATGTGGGCCCTCGATCCGGCCCATGACCACCCGCCCATTGCTCGCTCCGAGGTCGATCGCAACGACATGTCGTGTTGTGGAACGCATGGCAAACCCGGAGGCCGCGATCGCATTCAGATCTGCACGAAATCAAGCCCCTGCAGGTGCGCCAGCTTCGCGATGGCCGACGCGTGGTGCCCCGGCGCGGCCACCAGGTGATGCGTCCCCCCCGCCATGCTGTAGCGCGTCAGGAACTCACCTGTCGGCTCGTCCAGCTGCACCATCCAGTGCGGGATGTCGAGATTCGCCAGCGGCGGGCGATCCAGGATTTGCGTTTCGCAGGCGATGTAGTACTGATCGCCTCCCTCGTCGGCGGTGATGCATGTCAGCGTCACTGGCCCGGGTTCAAGTGTGAAGACCATGCCGACGTACGGTTCGATGCCGGGGGCCCAGAATTCCTTCCGCACCAGGCGTATTCTCGCGTCCCGGCGCGCAAGGGCAGGATTGCACTCCTGCATGTGCATCATCAGCAGCCGGCGTTGCTCGTAGTCGACGGTGAAGATCTCCGTGAAATTCGCCGCCCCGCAGAGTTGACGCATCTGAGCCATGTGCGCGGCAGTGACGACGTCTCCCTCGCCGGCGTAACCGAGCCCCTCCCCCATTAGCTTGTTGATGCCGAAAAATGGCAGGGTCTCGAACCGCCGGTCATCGACGATGTCCATGAAGTTGAAGGTCAGCGCGTCCAGTCGTTCCTCCTGGAGGATCCTGCGCAATCCGAGTTCCAGCCGGACAGACTCCGCGTGGACGTGGTCGGAGAGATCCGGCGCGACATCGTACGTCGCAGTGTCCGCATCCATAATCTCGCCGACGTCCTCCGACGCGCATTCGCGCACGATCTGGCGGATGCGCGCGGTACCGAGCCGGATCACGTGCGGCCCCCAGGCGGCGGCCATGCGGGTCTCATCGACCGCGACATCACCCATGTCCTGGAACGCTCGCCCCAGCAGGCCCACGCGCATGGTTCGGGCAAACCGCTCAACGCGGGCGGCCGCCAGCCACTCCCCCAGTCGCGCTACCGCGTCTGCATCGCGATAGTGGCCGGATTCCATCCCAAACCGCCGTCCGGACCGCAGGAGCGCGTTGGTCACGTCCTGCGTGCCCTGCGTGACATGGTTCATGAGCAGCGTGTCGAACGTGTAGTCCTCTGCAATGGATGCCGCCTCTTGCGTATTCCACACGACCAGGGGGAGTCGGCACTCCAGCAGCGGACGCAGTGACATGCCGCTCGCCGTGTAGCTCAGGGGAACGATCAGAACCGCGTCGAAGCCGCCCGTCTCCGCACAAGCGACCGCTTCCGCGACCTGCTCTCCGCGCGAGCAGATGCGCTGTTCAATTCGACCGACCACCGGCTGCAGTGCATCCGTGAAACGTGCGAACTGTGCGGCCCAGCGCTCCATGTATCCCGGCAGAGCCGTTCGGTAGAGCTCGAGCGACAGACCGACGGCCATCACGCTGGGCTTCTCGACAGGTCGGAACATGGAGCGTACCTCTCAGTGGGACGGGTTCGAAAGCAGCATCCTACCCTGAGGCGGTCGTTCAGCAAGTGCGCAATTCGACAGATTTAGAGCGCCTGTACCCGTTGAAACAATCATATCCCTGGGTTATTATGCGCGAAACAATCATCTGGGCTGCCCATGCCGCGTCTGGTCTCCGAACGTCACCGCCTCCTTCTTTCGCTGCTCCAGGAGCGGCGGGAGGTCGATCTCCCGTCGCTGGTGCGCGAACTCGACGTCTCCGAAACGACGCTTCGGCGCGATCTCGAGCGCCTCGAGCGGGCCGGCCAGCTCGTCCGCACGTTCGGTGGTGCCCGCAGGCTCGAGCCGGCGTCGCTCCTCGCCCGCACGTTTGGCGAAAAACAGCGGAGCATGCAGGGCGAGAAGGAGCGGATTGCCCGTGCGGCCGCCGCCCTGGTGGAACCCGGAATGATCGTGGCCCTCGACAGCGGCACCACCATCTGGCGGGTCGCGGCCGCCCTGAAGGAAAAGGCTCCGCTGCGGATCCTCACCAGCGCGCTGGCGCCAGTCGAGGAGCTTGGTTCACTCGACGGCTTCACAATCCAGCTCGCGGGCGGCAAGTTCCGGCGCGAAAACCTGGATTTCACCGGCACCGCCACGGTAGCGAGCTATCGTGAACTGCACGCGGACATCGCGTTTGTCGGCGCCGACAGTTACCTGCCCGGCAGAGGGGCCTTTTCCCTGGATGAAGCCAGCGCATCCGTCGCAGCGGCTGTCGCCGATTGTGCGGATCGTCGCGTGGTGGTCGTCGATCACACCAAGTTCGGCGCCCGGGGCTGCTGCCTCGTCATTCCGAGCGATCGTGTGGACGTACTCGTGACGGACGATGGGCTCGACGCCAGCATGCGCCGCCGGCTCGCATCCGAGCCGTACACGATTCAGATCGCAGGAACTTGAAATCGTGGGAGTAACGAATGGATCCCCTTCTCGACCGCATCTACGGCATGGACTCCGCCCGGATGGAGGAATGCGCGCAGTACCTGATGGTGGGCGGCGGCACACGCGGTGGACCGGTCCTGCAGCGCGGGAAAGGCGTACGCGTCTGGGACGTGACCGGGAAGGATTACATCGACTGCACGAGCCAGGGCTGGGCGCTGTATCTCGGTTACTCGCACGACGACATCAACCGCGTCATCCGCGAGCACATCGAGAACATGACCCACGTCCACCAGCCGTTCGACACGCGTCCGCGGTTCTACCTCGCGGAGAAACTCGCCACGCTGGCGCCCGGCCCGCTGAAGCGTGTGTCATTTACCATCGGCGGCGGACCGGCGGTCGAGGCGGCAATGAAAATCTGCATCAAAAACGTCGCCCCCGCCCGCGACTTCGTCTGCCTGTGGGACAGTTACCACGGCACCACGCTCGGCACGATGGGCGGAACGTGGGCGTCCACGAAATCCAACGGGCGGTACATGGGCGGCTCCCGATTTCTCCCGCTGACACGCCCGTTTGTCCGCATTCCGAACCCTGACACGTACCGCAATCCGTTCGGCGTCGATACCGAGACCTACATTGACATGTGCCTGACGTTCGCGCGCGAGACGTTTCAGCGCGGCATCGCAGGCAAACCCGCCGGCGTCATTGTCGAGCCGATTCAGGCGAGCGCCGGCCAGCTCATCCTTCCCAGGAGGTACCTGCAGGGCCTGCGGCAGCTCTGCGACACGTTTGAAACGCTGCTGGTTTTCGACGAGATCCAGACGTTCGGGCGGATCGGCGAGATGTTCGCGGCCGACTATTTCGGCGTCACGCCGGACATCATCGTGCTCGGTAAGGCGATCGGCGGGGGGTTGCCTCTCGCGGCCGTCATCGTTTCGGAGGAATTGAAGGGCTTCGATCCAGACGTGGAAGAGTTGCACACCTTCGCGAGCCCCACGCTGTCGATGGTCACGGGCGCAAAACTCATCGAGCTCCTTGAAGGTGGGTTGCTCGAAAACTGCCGCCGGATGGGCGAGTCCATCGGACGGCGCGTTGCCGCGATGCAGGCGGAATTCCCGGAAATTGGCGATATTCGGCAGGCGGGCTTGCACATCGGGATCGAATTCGTCAAAGATCCTGCAACGAAGGAGCCTCTCGCCGAGACAGTCGCTATCCGCAACGCCGGGATGGACAACGGCATCATCTTCGGACTCGGAGGAGTGCGGCGTAACGTGCTCAAGATCAAACCGCCGCTGATTATCAACCCGGCCGAATCCCATGAAATCATCGAGAAGTTCGAGCGGTCGGTCCGGCAGGTCCTTCGCCGCTGAAGGAGCTACGCGATGATCGGAGCAGAGATCCAGGAGGAGGCCGCCTCCCGCCGCCTGCTGATCGACCGCCTGAACGCCTTTGATGCGGGCCTGTGGGTCGGGCGTCCCCAGGGCTTTCCGCTGGCCGAGGAGATGTCGCCTGCCTCCCTGGTGCAGACGGCCGCAAAGTATGGAATCCGCGGCGGGCTCGTCTCGCACTGGCGCGGCAAAACCGTCGCTCCGCAGGAAGGGAACCGCGCGCTCGAGCAGGCCATCGCGGAGATGGCGGGAAGCCCGACGGAATTCGACGTTTACGCGGTCATGACGGGCCTGCCGCTGCATGGCGGTGAGCCCGGGCCCCTGCCCGGGATTGACCCGCGCCCGGCTTACCGAATCGGCGGGGTCCGACTCTTTCCGCGCACGCACGGGTACCCGCTGACGGAATGGACGATCGGGCCGCTCTGCCGCTGGATGGGTGACCGGCGGATTCCGCTGCTCCTCTGGCACACAGAGTTCGACTGGACCGAAGTGTACACGCTCGCACAATCGTGCCCAGACCTGGCGATCATCATCGAAAGCCAGCCGCGCAAGATCCTTTACCACGCGCGGGCGCTCATCGGTCTACTCCATGCCTGCCCCAATGTTTACGCGGAGATCTCGAACCTGACGGCACCGCTGTTTGACCGGATCGTTGAACACCTCGGCCCGCAGCGGCTGATCTTCGGCAGCTTCTTGCCGGTAAACGATCCGCTCGTCGCCCTCGGGCTCATCGTGGACGCGCAAGTCGGCGACAACGATCGTACCCTCGTTGCCGGCAACAACCTTCGGCGCCTGGTCGGGGAGACCCGATCATGAGACGGTTCATCATTGATGCACATGCCCACCTCGGCGCCGCCGGGCAGATCGCCGCGCATCGCACCAGCCTGCCGGACGTCCTCGCGCGGATGGACCGCTTCGGCATTGAGCTGATGCTCTGCTCACACCATACTGCGCTGCTTGAAGGGGGCAGTGGCATCGACCTGATGCGGCCGGCGTACGACGCGAGCGGCGGCCGAATCCGCACGCTGGCAGTGTTCAACCCGTGCAACGGGCCGGGCTGCGGCGAGGAGATTCGGGCGGTGGGCGACTGGCCGGGACTGGCGGGGCTCAAAATCCACCCCTCGTTCCACGGTGTACCCGCGGACGACGACCGATACGAGGCCGCATGGGAATGCGCCTCGGAACTCGGCCTCGCCATCCTCAGCCATACGTGGAGCCTGTCCGACCATAACCCTGCCCAGGCACTCTCGACACCCGAGCGGCTCGAGCGATGGATCCGGCGGTACCCCGCAGTGCCTGTCGTGCTGGGCCATGCCGGAGGGCGCGGCGGCGGTCGCATCGAGGCTGTCCGACTCGCCCGCAGTTACCCGAACGTGTATCTCGACTTTGCCGGCGACATCTACTGCTACCGGCTGATCGAGGCGCTGGTGCAGTCGGTCTCGGCCGGGCGGATCCTTTTCGGCTCGGATGATCCCTGGATGGGGCCGGCAGATCACCTCACCCGGGTACTGCTGGCGGAGATCCCGGATGCCGCGAAGGCTGCGATCCTGCATGACACCGCACTGACTGTTTACCGCCTCGGAGATATGGAATGATGTCAATTGATCTGCGCGGGCGCGTGGCGCTCGTCGTCGGAGGGAGTCGCGGCATTGGCGGCGGCATCACGGAGGCACTCTGCCAATGCGGGGCCTCGGTGGTTTTCACGCACACGGGCAATCCCCGGCATTCCGAGCGGCTGGCCGAATTCGCGGCGGAACTCTCCCGGCTGCCGGGCCGGGCGGTCCCCGTGGTCGCGGACGCCAGCAGTGCGTCTGATACGAACCGGGCCGTTCGAACGGTGATGGAACGCTTCGGCCGAATCGATCACGTCGTGTGCAACGCGGGGCAGAACCAGCGTCGACCCGTCGAGGAGGTTACCGATGCAAGCTGGCGGCACTTCATCGACGTGAATCTGAGCTCGGCGTTCTACGCCGTGCGGGCCGCCATCCCCCACATGCTGCAGGCGGGGTACGGGCGTATTGTGCTGATCGGCTCGTCCGTGGTGTACGACGGAGGTGGCGGCGCGATCGACTATGCGGCCGCGAAGTCGGCGCTGCAGGGGATGATGACCTTCCTGATGCGCAACTACGCCCGCCAGGGCATCGTGACCAACCTGATTCACCCCTGCGTGATCGACACGGACCTCTTTCGGGAGAGATACGCGGACGAGGCGTCTCGCCAGAAGGTCGTCTCCGACATCCCGGCCGGGCGCCTCGGCACGCCCCAGGACATCGCCTGCCTCGTCAGCTTTCTGCTCAGTCCGCTCGGGGAATTCATCGCCGGCCAGTCCATCCTGGTGGACGGCGGCCGGACGATGTTCTGATCTGCGAATGATTCACGCCCCACGGCTCTGGTTCGCGTCGCCGTCCGGCCCGAGAGCCGCCAACCTCCCGAGCATCGTTTTGATGTCGGCGACGCCCTTGATCGCGACGTAAATCGTGATGGTCGAATACCAGACGACGCAGGCAGCCATCAGCAGCCACCAGAACAGGTGCTCAGGCATGTTGCGCCTCCCGCGGCTTGAGCAACGACCCGACGACCATGGCGACGGCCACGACGCCGAACGTGCCGATGTTCACCCAGTGGTCACCAATGTAGTATTTCACCACTCCGACCTGTTCGCCACCCTCACTCGTGACCTTGACGAAGAGGTTGAGCGTCAGTGAGATGATCGGACAGGCCGCTCCGAGGATGATCGCCGAGAAGGCCCCCCAGCTGTTCGCACGCTTCCAGTAGCAACAGGCGATCAGCATGATTGACATGCTGGAGAGGTAGACCGTTCCCGTCGTCTGCAGGTACTCCCACAGGTTGCCTTCGAGCTTGTACCAAAGTCCCCAGAACAGCAGGAAGAGCCCGATCATCGCGACGATGAAGCGGTTAACCAGGATGCCCTTCCTCTCCGACCACCGGCCGCGGTGGAACGGGGCCAGGATGTCGTTATAGATCACGCTGCCCCACGTCAGCATGTACGACGAATCGGTGGACATGTCGGCGGCGAGCATTGCTGCCACGAGCACGCCCATGAGCCCGCTCGGCACGAGGATGCTCAGGTAGTACGGCATCGCGAAGAGGGACGTGTCTTTTTCTCCCATCTGGTTGGCGATCACGCCGAGATCCGCAAGCTGCGGGGCTGTCAGCGCATACAACGCAGCGATTCCCCAGATCCCCGGGATGAGCCAGCGGCAAACGAAGAAGAAGGCCGTCCCAGTGTACACCCGGCGCCCGGTTTTCGTGTCTTTCGCCGAAAGCAGGCGGGCAATACAGGTCTGCCATGTCAGGACGGCGGCTGTGTTCGTGAACAGGTTCGAGAGCACGAACTGCCAACCCAGATTGGTGCTGATGAACGGATTGAAGCCGCCGGCACCGAAGTTCTTTTCCACGGTGTCGACCAGCGGGTTCCAGCCGGTCTTCATCAGGACCAGGATTGTCACGGCCAGCAGGCCGACGCTCATCACCACGAACTGCAGGAAGTCCGTGACGAGAACAGACAGCATGCCGCCGAGGATGGTATACACCGCGACACCGACCAGCAGCGTCGTCATGGCCAGTTCGAGATAATCGGCGTTCATCCCGCAGCACACGACGAGAAACTGCCCGCCGACGCGGAGAAACACCCCCATATTGAGCAGGCCGCCGAGTACGATGACGACGCCGGCCGCCCAGCGAACGCGGGGACCGAACTGGTTCTCGAACAGCTCAGGAATCGTCATGACGCCCGAGTCGCGGAGCGGCTTCACACAGAAGCCCGTGTACCCCACGATCCACATCGCCAAAGCGTTGCAGATCCCGGGAATCGCCCCTGAGAAGCCGCGTGTGAAGCCCGCCTGGGCGGTGTACATGCAGGTGACAATGCCAAACTCCGTCGCCGCCAGCGAAGCGATCCCGAGAAAGAGATTCATCTCGCGGCCGGCGACGAGGAAGTGCT